>CAVBJF010000003.1:0-120327 GCA_963596005.1 Streptococcus pasteurianus
AGGTGATCCAGCCGCACCTTCCGATACGGCTACCTTGTTACGACTTCACCCCAGTCATTGGTTTCACCTTAGGTAGCATATTTATCTGCCAACTTTGGGCGCCCCCAACTTCCATGGTGTGACGGGCGGTGTGTACAAGACCCGGGAACGCATTCACCGCAGCATTCTGATCTGCGATTACTAGCAACTCCAACTTCATGCAGGCGAGTTGCAGCCTGCAATCCGAACTGGGACCGGTTTTGGAGATTTGCTCCGCCTCACGACTTCGCTGCTTTCTGTACCGGCCATTGTAGCACGTGTGTAGCCCAGAACATAAGGGGCATGATGATTTGACGTCATCCCCACCTTCCTCCGAGTTATCCCCGGCAGTCTCACTAGAGTCCCCATCTTACTGCTGGTAACTAGTGACAAGGGTTGCGCTCGTTGCGGGACTTAACCCAACATCTCACGACACGAGCTGACGACAACCATGCACCACCTGTCTCCTCTGTCCGTAGAAATCCTCGATTAAAAGGACGTCAGAGGGATGTCAAGTCCTGGTAAGGTTCTTCGCGTTGCTTCGAATTAAACCACATGCTCCGCTGCTTGTGCGGGTCCCCGTCAATTCCTTTGAGTTTCACACTTGCGTGCGTACTCCCCAGGCGGAGCACTTAATGCGTTAACTACGGCACCAAACTCTTGCGAGCCTGACACCTAGTGCTCATCGTTTACGGCGTGGACTACCAGGGTATCTAATCCTGTTTGCTCCCCACGCTTTCGAGCCTCAGTGTCAGTTACAGTCCAGCAAGCCGCCTTCGCCACTGGTGTTCCTCCTAATATCTACGCATTTCACCGCTACACTAGGAATTCCGCTTTCCTCTCCTGCACTCAAGTTCTCCAGTTCGCAGGGCGAACAACGGTTGAGCCGTTGCCTTAAACCCTACGCTTAAAAAACCACCTACGTACCCTTTACGCCCAATAATTCCGGATAACGCTCGCCCCCTCCGTATTACCGCGGCTGCTGGCACGGAGTTAGCCGGGGCTTCCTCCAAGGGTACCGTCATTTTTTTCTTCCCCTAGGACAGAGCTTTACGACCCAAAGGCCTTCTTCGCTCACGCGGCGTTGCTGCATCAGGGTTTCCCCCATTGTGCAATATTCCCCACTGCTGCCTCCCGTAGGAGTTTGGGCCGTGTCTCAGTCCCAATGTGGCCGGTCACCCTCTCAGGTCGGCTACTGATCGTCGCCTTGGTGAGCCGTTACCTCACCAACTAACTAATCAGACGCAGGCCCATCCTTTGCCGATAAATCTTTGACCTCTCTTACATGTGTATGAAAGGTGTTATAAGGTATTAATATCCGTTTCCAGATGCTATCCCTTTGCAAAGGGCAGGTTGCCTACGCGTTACTCACCCGTCCGCCGCTTTCCGCTTTAAAAATCTGCCGAAGCTTCATTTTAAAGTTTCTCGCTCGACTTGCATGTGTTAGGCACGCCGCCAGCGTTCATCCTGAGCCAGGATCAAACTCTTAATTTAATGGTATATATTCTTCCATCTATTGAAAGTTTATATCTTGTTTGCTCAAGTTACGCCAGGCTTATTTAGCCCGAATTATTGTTTGAGTCTCTTAGAATTGTCAGAAACCTACTCTTACCTTTTCTGGCATAGTTTGTTTCTCTTTGACTTAGTTTCTATACTATGAAATTGTTAAGGTTCTGTCCGCTTCAGCGAACATTCTATATACTATCAGAGCCTGCCCTGCTTGTCAACGACTTTTTCGCATTTTTTTTGCGAAAAAAATTGACGTCTAGCGTTCTATTTCCTACTCTCCATAAATCGACTACTTTCCTACTATATTATACATTGCTTTTTTTGTTCGTTAGATTTGATATTACTCTTGACTTGCTATATAATTTAATTTAACTGTTATAAGCTCTGCTTCACGCAAGCATGATAGAGTTTATTACGATTTAAGTCATAGTGCAAGCTAATGCTTGGAGGCAAATAGAGGTAAATACATGAATAAATTTAGACAATATATGACAAACAAAGAATTCGGCAGGATCTCATTTTTTATAGTCTTTACGGCCGCTCTTTTGTATATATTATTTTGCATCATTAACGAGTTTCCGCTGATTGCAACAACTGTTTTGAGCGTTTTATACAGCATTTTTAAAGCCCTTTCACCGCTTTGGATTGGACTGATACTTGCGTATATTCTAAACCCACTCGTAGGCGTAGTTGACAAAAAATTATTCTCCCGTTTTTTATTACGAGCAAAAAAGGGAGAGATTTTAGATGATGCGAAGCACAAAAGTCGAACAAAAAGTTCGCGTTTTCTCAGCATTCTTGTGACATATCTTTTGGTCTTTGCGATAATCGTCTTTCTATTATATATATTTGCGGCGATGATTCTCGGCGAGTTTGTCGTCAAAAGTATTCCAGATCTGTTTAACAGCTTTGTTTCACTTGCCGATTCGTACGAGGCGGAATTTAAAGCATGGATTGCTCATCTGCCTGAGGGTGCATTTTCCGACTATGCAAGCAACGCTGTTAACTCTGCACTCCAGTGGGTTTCGGATCACTTTAGTCCAAGTGGCATCATTAATAAAGTAACAGGGCTTGGAAGCAGTATACTTAATACATTCCTCGGCATCGTGGTCAGTATTTATATCGTTGCGGATAAAGATTTTCTGATTAGGTTATGGAATAAAATACTCAGGCTCGTCATTCCGAAACAAACAGCCAAGGTAAACAGCACTCTTGCAGATGTAAATATGATTTTTTCGAAGTTCATAAGGGGCGTCTTGATCGACGCACTTTGCGTGGCGCTTTTATCGTCAATCGGTTTGAGCATCATGGGACTTGAGTTCGCCGTACTGATCGGCGTATTTGCAGGAATTGCAAATGTGATACCCTACTTTGGACCTATCATCGGCATGATCCCTGCATTTATCGTTGGAGTGTTTACAGACAATATTTGGACGGGTATAATTGCTGTCATCATCCTTTTTGCCGTGCAGCAGATAGACTCAAACTTGATCTATCCAAAGGTTGTCGGTTCTTCAACAGGCCTCAAACCTCTATTTGTACTTCTTGCGGTTTCGGTTGGCGGATATTATGCAGGTATCCTCGGAATGGTGCTTGCCGTACCTCTTGCCAGCGTGCTACAGCTCTTTGCAAGAAAATGGGCCTTACAAAGAGAAAAGAAATTACAAGAAAAGGTCTGCGAGGAGATTACAAGCAAGAAGGCTTTAGAAGAAAATGAGTCTCAAGGTGATATATGAAAAGATTGCATGTTTTAAAATCAATATTGGTGCGTACGCATGTGAACAAAATTCTGTTTTCCTATATCGGTTTTGTGTTGATTGCTGCACTATTGATACAGATAGTTGAGCCAAATATACCTCATTACGGCGATGCTCTTTGGTATTGTTATGCCGTCATCTCTACGGCCGGGTTTGGCGATGTTATTGTGACGACATTTATCGCAAAGGTAATTTCCGTCTTAATTACGATATATTCTATCGTAATTATCGCACTTGTAACCGGTGTAATCGTCAATTATTATAACCAGCTAATCCAAATCCGGCAAAAAGAAACGCTGGCAGCTTTTGCGGATCGCTTGCAAAGACTTCCTGAATTATCTAAGGAAGAGCTCGCAGAGATGTCTGCCAACGCTAAGAAGTTTTTTCAAGATAATAATATGGGTTAAAATTTCGTTTTTTCATTAACCCATTTTTATAATACTTTATACATTAAATAAGAAATTCATAACATCGCCGTCCTGCACGACATATTCCTTACCCTCGGATCTTAACAGGCCCTTTTCTTTTGCGACAGTCAGCTTACCGTCGCACTCCATAAGAGTATCATATGCAATAGTTTCGGCTCTTATAAAGCCCTTTTCAAAGTCCGAATGTATCTTTCCCGCCGCCTGCGGTGCTTTCGTCCCTTTGATAATAGTCCACGCTCTGCATTCCTGCTCGCCTGCAGTCAAAAATGATATCAGATTTAGCAGACTGTATGATGCCTTGATCAGCTTATCAAGGCCTGACTGTTTTATGCCAAGCTCTTCTAAAAACAGCTGCTTTTCTTCGTCGTCAAGCTGTGAAATTTCCTCTTCAAGTCTTGCACATATAACTATCACATCCGAGCCTTCGGTTTTGGCAAACTCTTTGACCTTTTTAACCATCTCGTTTTCGTCTGCCGAAGCCGCCTCGTCTTCTGAAACATTTGCAGCATATATAACCGGCTTGAATGAAAGTAAGTCGAGTGATTTTACAAATATACACTCTTCGTCAGTAAGCTCCATTGCTCTTGCCGATTTCCCGGTTTCGAGAAAATCATGCAATTTGTTTAATATATCAAGCTCCTTTTGAAGAGATTTATCTCCTTTCAAATTTTTTTGTGTCTTTTGTATACGTCTGTCCAAAAGCTCTAAATCCGAAAATATAAGCTCTAAATTTATTGTCTCTATATCGCTTAATGGATCAACCTTACCGTCAACATGGACTATATTGCCGTCTTCAAAGCACCTTACTACATGAACTATCGCTTCCACCTCTCGTATGTGTCCGAGAAATTTATTGCCAAGTCCTTCACCCTTTGAAGCACCCTTTACAAGACCTGCGATATCATAAAACTCTATTGCCGTTTTTACTATTTTTTTTGTATTGTAGACCCTGCCAAGCACATCAAGTCGCTCGTCGGGTACGGCAACCACGCCTACATTTGGCTCAATCGTACAAAACGGGTAATTCGCCGACTCAGCTCCGGCCTTTGTGATTGCGTTAAAAAGTGTGCTTTTGCCTACATTTGGAAGTCCTACGATTCCTAATTTCATATTTTCTTTATCTCCTTTATCTTTTCCTCTCGTTTTTTAAGGAATATATATAATATTATGCAAATTATGATCGTCGTCAAACTGATCAGCTGTGCCTGCTTAAACGGCCCGATCATCAGGCTGTCTGTTCTGAGTGCTTCGACAAAAAACCTTTCCGTGCTGTAAAGAATACCGTAAAGGCATGTGATCTTACCTGCGAAATGCGGTTTGTTATCAAGATATATCAGCAAGACAAAAATTAAAAGGCACCAAATTGATTCGTACAAAAATGTCGGATGTACCTTGACGCCGTCTACAGTAATCGCCCAAGGGAGATTTGTAGCTCCCCCGTGTGCTTCTCCGTTAAAATAATTGCCCCACCTACCAATGGCTTGTGCCAATGCAATGACGGGAACAACTAAATCTGCCGCATTTAAAAATTGTATCCTTTTATATCTACACACAAAATAACCTGCCAACAGCCCAAATATTATGCCTCCGTGAATTGCAAGCCCTCCGCCTCTGAAGTTTAAAATTTCAGACGGATGTGCGCCGTAATAATCCCAGCTGAATATTACATAATAAAGCCTTGCACCTAACACCCCGATCGGAATCGAAATAATTGCAATATCGAGTATGCTTTCCTTCTCTATCCCATGCTTTGGTGCACGCATATATAATATGAGAACCGCAAGCAACATACCTATCGCTATAAGTATACCGTACCACCTGACATCAAAACCAAAAAGCGTAAATGCTATCGGATTTGGATTACTCATCACTGTCACCATCTACAAGCACGGCTGCTACGACATATCTGCCACCGTCATCTCCCGTATGGTATGAGCAGGTGGAAAGAGTAATGATTCTATCTCCATATTGCGGAGTTATGCCCGTATCATACTTGCTAAGCGCCTTCAGACCTTTGATGTATGTATTATACTCACTTTTATTTGTAATATTTATATAATGATACACATTGAAATCCTCTGCATCCGCCGTTGTCTTACCAAATGCAAAGATTTTATATGTCTGCTTGCCATATTTTAGCGTTTCTAAAGTTATAGTTGGATGCTTCTCATAATATCCTTCCTTATCATAATTTATGAGTGTTTTAAACATCGTACCGTCTTTCATATGGTGCCCATATATTATCCAATTTAACGAATTGTCAACATCTGTATGGCCGTCTAAGAAAGGTGTACCTGCCTCACTATGCTCGCCTTCGAAATTCTTTCGCAAATAATGCTCCGGATCATCAGGCGTATACATTACAGGATACGAAAGCTTTGTATCCTGTATTTTTATTTTTCCGAATGTGTCTTTGTTTTTATCATATAGCTCCGCCAATGTATATTCTTTCTCAAGCTCCTCAAAGTCCTTTTGCACCATATATCCTGTCCAAAAGTATTTTATAAGCATCCCTGCTGACACTATAAAGACTATCAAGCATATTGCAAATAATAATTTTCTTACTTTACCCATTTACTTTTTTACTCCATACTTATCATAATACAAATCAAGTTTCTGCTTTATTTCATCATCTAAAACGATCTTGCCGTTGTACTCCTTGTTATATAAATATTCCACGACCTCAGGCATTGCAACTATCGCCGCAGTCTTGAAACCGTACAATTCGTTTATCTCCTCAAGTGCTGTTGTTTCCTCTGATTTGCCATATTCGTTTCTGTTTAGCGATACCATAAGCCCTACGACTTCGACAGCCGCCTGCGCTTTTAATATTGGAAAGGTTTCTTCGATTGATTTCCCGGATGTTGTAACATCCTCTACTATCACAACTCTGTCGCCGTCTCTAAGGTTGGTGCCAAGCAATATTCCTGCATCCCCGTGATCCTTTATTTCTTTTCGATTCGAGCAATATCTCACTTCTTTGCCATAAAGCCTTGCAAATGCCATGCTTGTTACGACGGAAAGCGGTATTCCCTTATATGCAGGTCCAAAAACCACATCAAAATCAAGGCCAAATTCCTTTTCGATTGCTGTCGCATAATACTCACCGAGCCTTTGTAGCTGGCTTCCTGTCACATATGCTCCGGCATTCATAAAAAATGGCGATTTTCTACCACTTTTCAATGTGAAATCCCCAAATTTCAATACCTCGCTGTCTACCATGAATTCGATAAACTCTTTTTTATATTCTTGCATTTTTCTTTCCTTTAAAAACATCTTCACAAGCTAGAAATCTTGCTTATATAAATGTATTTTACCACATAGCCTGCTCTATTTCCATATATGTTTTTTGTGGCGTGCTACTTCTTGTAATACTCCTGCCCACTACTATAAAGTCCGAGCCCTGCTCCTTCGCAAATGCCGGTGTTGCTACCCTTTTTTGATCGTCTGTGCTGTCGCTTGCAAGTCTTATCCCCGGTGTTACGGTAATAAAATCATCTCCACATGCTTCATGCACCTGTTTTACTTCATGCACAGAGCATACAACTCCGTCAAGCCCGCTCTTTTTTGCGAGTCTTGCAAGATTTATAACGCTATCTGCTACTTCTCCGTCAATACCCTGTTCAGCATTCATCATCTTCTTTGAAGTTGATGTCAGCTGTGTTACACCTATGCAAAGCGGACGACCTCCTATTTCATTCGCGGATTTTTCTTCCTGAATACCTTCTTTTATGCCATCTACTGCGGCCTTCATCATCTCCTCTCCTCCGAGGCAATGTACATTTATCATTGACACGCCGAGCCTTGCAAGATTTTTCATACCGCCCTTTACCGTATTTGGTATGTCATGAAGTTTTAGATCCAAAAACACATCATGCCCCATATCGATTATCTTTTTTACTATGTCAACGCCACACGCATAAAAAAGCTCCATTCCCACCTTTGCATATACCCTGGTGTCAAATTTTGCTAGAAAATCAAGCACCTCACGCTCCGTGGAAAAATCAAGAGCTACTATTGTTTTTGTACGCTCAGATTTTTTTATCCCATTTTTTGCCATTTGTTTTTTCATCGAAAGCTCCTTCCCACAGTCTCCTCTACTGATAAGTGCCCGTATTTTGACAACACTTTCGGCAACTCGTCTATGAGCTTAGGGCAGATATACGGGTCAACAAAATTGTACATTCCGACCTCAACTGCAGAAGCTCCCGCATATAAAAACTCGAGCACATCCTCAGGAGACTTGATACCGCCTACGCCTATGATAGGAATATCTACGGCATTTGCAACCTGATATACCATTCTTATGGCAACAGGCTTTATGCAAGGTCCGCTCAATCCTCCTGTCGTATTCGCCAGAATCGGCCTTTTTGTCTTTAAGTCTATTTGCATGCCGAGCAATGTGTTTATCAGCACAAGTCCGTCGGCTCCGGCACTTTCTACCGCTTTTGCAATCTCTACAATGTCTGTAACATTTGGACTGAGCTTTACATACACCGGCCTTTTGCTCACTTTTTTTGCCATTTCCGTAACCCGTGCCGCAAGCTCGGGCCTTACGCCAAGCCCTATACCGCCATGCTTTACATTTGGACAGCTGATATTCAGCTCATATGCTTTTACAACCTCGCTTTGATTTAGCTTTTTTATTACTTCAACATAATCCTCTTCAAAAGCTCCCGCTACATTTGCAATGATAGGTACATCAAATTGCGAAAGCCACGGAAGTTCGTTTTTTATTATGTAATCAACCCCCGGATTTTGAAGACCTATTGCATTTAGCATGCCACCTTCCGTTTCTGCAACTCGTGGCAGAGGATTTCCGAATCTGCTCTCAGGCGTTGCACTTTTTATAGCTATCGCACCAAGCCTGTTTAGATCATAAAGCTCGGCAAATTCTCTGCCAAATCCAAAGCAACCGCTTGCAGGTATGATAGGATTTTTCAAATCAAGTCCCGGTAATTTTACTTTCAGATCCATCAAAACCCCACCTTTCCTATCGGGAATACAGGCCCTTCCTTGCAAATTCTATGGTATAAATTTTCTTCCTTTTTATCCTTTGCAACACACGCCATACAGGCTCCGATGCCGCACGCCATGCGAGCCTCAAAGCTCATATATCCCTTTTTGTATTTTGCCTCGACAGCCTTTAGCATAGGCACAGGTCCGCATGCACAAACAAAATCACAATTTAGATTATTTTTCTCTATAGCATCCAGAGCTGTACCCTTTGTGCCGTAGCTTCCGTCTACAGTGGCTATATATACATTGGCTCCAAAGCTTTTAAATTCGTTTTCGTAAAAGACAGACTGCCCGTCGTTAAACCCAAGCACACACTTTACTTCAGCACCTGTCTGCCTGTATCTTTTTGCGAGCTCGAGCAATGGAGGTATGCCGACACCTCCGCCTATTATCAAGACTTCATTTTCTTTCTCACAAATAGGATATCCGTTTCCAAGCGGGCCGAGTATATCAAGTGTCTGCGCTTTTTTCCCCTCTCCATCTGTAACAGGTGCAAGTTCGCTGAGGAGCTTTGTGCCCTTGCCAACTACCTTATAGACGATGACAAAATGATTTTCGTCCTCCACAAGCGATATAGAAATTGGTCTTCTGAGCATCAGCCCTTCGATTTTGATATTTACGAACTGACCTGCTTGCATTTTTTTTGCCATTGGACAGGAAAGTCTCATCTTGTATGTATCCTTTGCAATTTGCGTATTTTCAAGAATTTTTGCTTTTTCAATATTTATAGCTTGCATAATTATCCCTTTATCTCATCCATAGGTATAGTAGTAAAGCTCTGCGCCTCGATAACTCCAAGGATTGCTTCTGCTGTATCAAGCGATGTAAAACAGCTTATGTTATTTTCTGCGGCAACCCTCCTGATCAAAAATCCGTCCTGATTTGAATTTCTGTTTTCGCTCATCGTATTTACTACATAGTTGACACGACCTCTTCTTATTATGTCAAGGACATTGTTTTTACCTTCCTCGTTTACCTTAGCGGCTTCTCTCACATAAAGACCTTTTCCTTTGAGATACTCAGCTGTGCCCTTTGTCGCATATATGCCATATCCGATATCAGAAAATCTCTTAGCTATTTCATATGTTTCGCCCTTCTCTCTATCCGCAACAGTTATAAGCACATTGCCCCTTAGCGGTACCTTAACGCCACTTGCCAAAAGAGCTTTGTAGAGTGCTTTATTTAAAGTCTTGTCGCTACCAAGAGCTTCTCCTGTAGATTTCATCTCGGGTCCAAGCACCGCATCAACGCTTCTCAGCTTTGCAAACGAGAATACCGGAGCTTTGACAAAATATCTTTCGCTTTCCGCCTTTACACCCTCGTTATACCCCTGCTCTTTTAGAGAATGGCCAAGCACACATTTTGTCGCAACATAGCTCATCGGTACTTCCGTAATTTTGCTTAGGAAAGGCACCGTCCTCGATGATCGTGGATTTACTTCAAGTACATATACATTTTCATCTGTATCAACTATAAACTGTATATTAAACAGTCCGACAAAGCTAAATCCCTTACCTATCTTTATGGCGTATTCGCTTATCGTATTCTTTACCTTGTCTGAAATAGTCGGTGCAGGATATACGGAAATTGAGTCGCCCGAGTGAACTCCGGCTCTCTCTATATGCTCCATAATGCCCGGGATAAATACATTTTCGCCATCACATATAGCATCCACCTCGCACTCCTTGCCGACAACATACTTATCAACAAGTATAGGTGCGTCGTGGCTGATTTCCTTTATAGCCGTAGCCATATAAACTCTGAGGTCCTCGTCATTATGGACTATCTCCATAGCCCTGCCCCCAAGTACATATGACGGCCTTACAAGCACAGGATATCCAATCATATTGGCAATCTTAACAGCTTCCTCTATCTCAAATGCCGTATCACCCTCAGGTTGAGGTATGTTGAGCTTTTTGAGCATATCCTCAAACTCTTTTCTGTCCTCAGCTTTATCGATATTTTCGAGTGTTGTGCCCAATATTTTTACTCCTCTTGCTACAAGTTTATCTGCAAGATTTATGGCAGTCTGTCCACCGAACTGAACTATCACTCCCATCGGTTGCTCTAAGTCGATAACGTGCATTACATCCTCTATTGTAAGCGGCTCAAAGTAGAGCTTGTCCGATATCGAATAATCTGTCGAAACAGTTTCCGGATTATTGTTTATGATGATAGCCTCATATCCGCACTCGTGCAATGTCTTTATACAGTGTACTGTCGCATAATCGAACTCAACACCCTGTCCTATCCTTATAGGTCCAGAGCCAAGCACTATAATCTTCTTGTTTTCGCTTCGCACAGACTCGTTTTCATTTTCATATGTCGAGTAAAGATATGGTGTATTTGACTCGTATTCTGCGGCACATGTATCAACCATCTTGTACACCGGCATTATGCCATTTGCCTTCCTAAAATCGTAAAGCTCTTTTTCGTCTGTCTCCCAAACATCTGCGATATACGCGTCCGAAAAACCTCTCTTTTTTGCCGTTTCTAAGATTTCCTTATCGAACTTATTTTCCTTTATTCTCTTTTCATAGTCGACGATAGCTTTGAATTTACTTAGGAAAAATCTATCCATCTTAGTTATATCAAAGATTTCATCGACAGAAATGCCACGCCTCAAAAGTGCCGTTATGACATAAATGCGTTCGTCGTCGTTTGCCTCAAGCTTTTTTAAAAGTTCCTCTGTTGTAAGCTCTTCTACATCTTTTTTTATGAGGTGATTTGTTTTCATTTCAAGTGAGCGTATCGCCTTTAATACCGCTTCATCAAAAGTCCTGCCTATCGACATAACTTCGCCCGTTGCTTTCATCTGAGTGCCGAGGCTTCTGTCCGCCTTTGGAAATTTATCAAATGGAAACCTTGGAAATTTCGCTACTATATAATCTATGCATGGCTCTGCACACGCATAGCTTGTCTTTGTGACAGGATTTATTATCTCATCGAGTGTCAAACCGACCGCAACCTTTGCCGCAAGCTTAGCGATAGGATAACCGGTTGCTTTACTTGCAAGTGCCGACGACCTTGAAACCCTTGGATTTACTTCTATTACATAATACTTAAATGAATCCGGATCAAGCGCAAGCTGAACATTACAGCCTCCGCAGATTTTTAGAGCTCTTATTATTTTAAGTGCCGAAGTCCTCATGATGCCACATTCTCTGTCTGTCAATGTCTGTGTAGGTGCGACTACTATCGAATCTCCTGTGTGTATGCCTACAGGGTCTACATTTTCCATATTGCAGACTACTATCGCATTGTCGGCATTGTCACGCATTACCTCGTATTCTATCTCCTTATATCCTGCGATGCTCTTCTCTATCAAGCACTGGTGCGCAGGCGAAATCTTTAGACCGTTATCGCATATCGACAAAAGCTCCTTTTCGTCGTGTGCAAATCCACCGCCTGTGCCTCCAAGTGTAAAGGCAGGTCTTACGACTACGGGATATCCGTTATTCTCTGCAAACTCAAGCGCCTCATCGGTTGTATGTACGATGACGCTTTCAGGCACAGGCTCTCCTATCTCAAACATAAGCTCTCTGAATTTGTCTCTGTCCTCTGCCTTTTCTATCGCATTAAGCTCTGTGCCGAGCACCTCAACACCGTATTCCTCAAGTATACCGCTTTCCGCAAGCTCAACTACGAGGTTTAGACCTGTCTGTCCACCAAGTGAACCGAGCACCGCATCAGGTCTTTCCTTATATATGATCCTGCTTGCAAAATCGAGTGTTAATGGCTCTATATATACTCTGTCCGCAACTGCCGTATCAGTCATAATTGTGGCCGGGTTTGAGTTGATGAGCACTACCTCATATCCCTCTTCTTTTAGCGATTGACATGCCTGTGTACCGGCATAATCGAATTCCGCCGCCTGCCCTATAACTATCGGGCCTGAACCGATAACTAATATCTTCTTTATGTCTTCTCTTTTTGGCATACTATTTCACTTCCTTTCCTATCATCTGCACAAATTCATCAAAGATATACATCGTATCATCTGCACCGGGTGATGCCTCAGGGCTAAACTGCACCCCGATTATATCTAAATCCTTATGCCTGATACCCTCGACGCTCTTGTCGTTTAAAGCTCTGTGTGTTATCTCAAACCCTGTATTTGTAAGCGTTTTTTCATCTATATCAAATCTGTGATTTTGTGCTGTAAACTCCACGCGATTTGTTTTTGTATTTACGATAGGCGTACTGTTGCCATGGTGGCCAAACTTCATTTCGCTAGTCTTTGCTCCAAAAGCTTCGCCTATGACAAGGTGCCCAAGACCTACACCGAGTATCGGCATTTCCTTTGCAAGCTCGCGTACATTTGCCACTGTCTTTTCTATGTATGCAGGAATGCCAGGACCGTTTGAAATAACGAGTCCGTCGGGTTTTAATGCTTTTATCTCGTCAACCTTTGCATCAAAGGGCATTGTCACAATCTCACATCCTCTTTTATTTAGCTCCCTTATGAGCGCATATTTTGATCCGAGGTCTATCATCACAATCTTTTTACCGCTTCTGTTTGGTATCGCATACGGTCTTGTTGTAGATATGAAGCTCACTCCGTTTGTAACATTCTTTGCCTGCGAAAGCTCTCGCACGATAGCTTCAACATCCGCACCTTCATCTGCCATAACAGCCTTCATGACTCCGTTTTTCCTAATCTTTCTCGTAATTTCTCTCGTATCTATATCGCAAACGCCCGGAATATTTTTTAACTTCAAATATTCGTCTATCGTCATCTCGGATCTGAAATTGCTTGGATATTCACAATATTCTTTCACAATTATACCAAAGAGCTGAGGATCCATACTCTCAAAGTCATCTCTGTTTATGCCTGTACCTCCGAGGCTTGGAAATGTCATCATAATTATTTGTCCGTAATATGCAACATCCGAAATCGTTTCCTGATAACCACACATACCTGTCTGGAATATGAGTTCGCCGATTTTAAAATTGCTACCACCAAATCCTTTTCCCTTGTAGACGCTACCGTCCTCCAAAATCAATAATCGTTTCATTTTTCTTACCTCCTATCTATGTACATTCAATTATTTACTCTTTTAGTTCTCCGCATCGTCATAAACAAGTTTGCCGTTTGCGAATGTTTTTACTACCCTGCCAAAGCATTTTTGACCATCAAACGGTGTGTTTTTGCCCTTGGAAAGGAATTTCCTTTTGTCTATTACAAATTCATTTTTTATATCTATCAAAACTATATCCGCTCTGTATCCCTCTTTGAGTTCGCCTCTTTTATCCTCAAAAAATCGTTTCGCAGGTCTTTTGCTCATAAGGTCGACAAGCTTTGCTAAAGACATTTTTCCCGTCATTACAAGCTTTGTGTAAAGCATTGCAAATGAAGTCTCAAGCGACACTATACCAAATGGTGCCTCAGTTATTTTTTTTGCCTTTTCCTCCTGCGTATGCGGAGCATGGTCGCTTGCAATCATATCTATCGTGCCGTCCAAAAGACCCTCTATAAGTGCCTGTCTGTCCGCCTCTGTCCTAAGTGGCGGATTCATCTTGAAGTTCGTATCGTATACATTTTTTATGTCGTCCTCTGTCAAAAGTAAGTGATGTGCTGCGGCCTCTCCCGAAACATCTAATCCTTTTGACTTGTATTCTCTGAGGAGTTTTACGCTTTGTATTGCGGATATATGACAGCAATGATACTTCGCTTTTATTTCCTCAACGAGCCTTAAATCTCTTTCGAGCTGCTTGTATTCGCATTCGTTTGGAATACCCAAAACGCCAAGCTCCTTGCTCTTTGCTCCCTCGTTTATACAGGCGTCCTTTTTGCGGTAATGCATATCCTCGGTATGAGCTGCTATAATGCAATCATTTTCCTTTGCACGCTTCATGGCATATCTCATAATCTCATCGTTTTGTACGCCAACACCGTCATCGCTAAATGCACTTATGCCTTCTCTTTTAATCGCCCTGATGTCGGTTACCTCTTCACCTTTTTCGCCTGTCGTTATACACGCATATGGCACAACATCTATGACAGCTTCTTTTTTTATAAGCTTCATATATCTTTTTACAGCCTCCGCACTGTCGGGAAACGGATTTACATTTGGCATCGCCATGATTGTCGTAAATCCTCCCCTTGCTGCTGCCATAGTTCCTGTTTTTATAGTTTCCTTTTGCGTAAAACCCGGTTCTCTCAGGTGAACATGCACATCTATAAGGCCTGGTATGCACAAAAGCCCCCTTGCGTCTATTATTTCACCTATTATTGAAATATCGGCTATGGGATTTTTTACATTAAGGTTGCCTTTATCAAGGCGAGGTATGATTTTTTTTATGCCGTTTTCGTCAAATAATATATCAGCTCTTTTTATTTGGTTTTCTATGAGTGTATCCGCATTTTTTATAAGCTTCATTTTATTCCCAATCCTTTATTCCAAACGCTCTTTTTATAGTTGCTTTTCTGACAAGCACCCCATTTGACATCTGCTTAAATATTCTGCTGCTTTGTGTTTCTACGAGGTCTGTATCTATTTCCACACCCCTGTTTACCGGTGCCGGGTGCATGGTAATAGCATGCTTTTTCATCGCATCGGCTCTCTTTTTTGTAAGGCCATATGCCCTTAGATATTCACTGTCAGACAGCTTCATCGCCTCGCTGTGCCTTTCCTTTTGAATCCTGAGCATCATCACGACATCCGCCCATTTTATTGCATCGTCGACATCAATATGCTTATACCCTTCTCTCTGCCACTGTGCAGGGCCTGAAAACACGCACTCTCCACCGAGCATTTCCATTGCTTCCTTATTTGAAGCTGCGACCCTCGAATGCTTTATATCTCCGATAATTGCAAGCTTTATCCCTTCAAAGGTTCCAAACTCCTGATAGATTGTGAGTAAGTCCAGTAAGCACTGCGTCGGGTGATTTCCCGCTCCGTCTCCTGCATTTATTATAGGTATGTTTATATCTTTAAGCTCTCTAAAATACTCATCCTGTTTATGTCTTATGACTACCGCATCGTATCCGATACTCTCAAATGTCTTGACCGTATCGTATAGTGTTTCGCCTTTCTCAACGCTACTGCCCTCCGCCGTAAAGTCCTCAACCTTACAACCGAGCTGGAGCTGAGCCGATGCAAACGAATAATGTGTCCTCGTGCTGGGCTCAAAAAAAAGATTAGCAACCAACTTTCGTTTAGGTAATTGCCAATCTTTATGTGAAAAATCAAAATCTTGTGCATCTTGGAGGATGCTTTGTATCTCTCGTTTCGATAAATCTCGTATGCGCAATAAGCTGTTTTTGTTCATCTTATCCCTTTCCGCTTCACTGCTGTTTCACTAAAAGGTTTTCCTTATTAGACTGTTTAAATTTTTATCTTGATTATTGTAACATACAGAGATTTTTTTACAATATGATTTTTTGTATTATATAGTTTTTTTACACGTTTTTATGCTTTTTATAGATTTAATCTATATCTCCTCTTTTCTATTATATCGAAAGTGCCGCGTTAAGAGCTTCGCCTGTTGCGATACATGCATTACCCGGAGACTTTGCAGCTTCCCCGATAACCATAACCTCAGGGACAAATTCTCTTACAGTTTCCTCAAGCGGATTGTAGCTTCTTGAGCCCATAGCAAGGATGATATTATCAAAGCCCCTGAGTTCGCCCTCTGTACCGTCGGCAAGAGTATACGAAACTCCGTCTTTGAAGAACTCGCTTACCTTAGCGCCCGCTCTCAGGTCAACCTCATGCTCCGCTAGGCTTGCGAATAAGAACGGCTTGTTTTCAGGAACAATGTCTGCTCCTATAACATCCTTCATTTCTATAATTGCTACTTGGTGACCTCTTTCTGCAAGGAATTCTGCTGCCTCACAGCCAACCATTCCGCCACCTACTACAAGTGCCTTTTCGCCAATTTCTGCCTTTCCCTCAAGCATATCATGAGCAGTTATATAACCGCATTCTGACAAACCCTTTATAGGAAGAATCAACGGAGTTGAACCTGTTGCAATAATAGCAACATCAGGATTCAGCTCTTTAAGAAGCTCAGGTGTCACCTCTGTATTTGTCTTTATATCAACTCCATTGAGTTGGCATTTCACAATCATATTGCGTATAGCAGCTGTAAGATCTCCCTTTCCAGGAGGATAAGCTGCAATGCGGAAGTTGCCGCCAAGCTTATCACCTTTTTCAAAAAGCTTAACATTATGTCCTCTAAGGCCTGCAATGTATGCTGCATAAAGCCCGCCCGGGCCTCCGCCTATAACAGCAATATTTTTCTTTGTTTTTACCGGTGTAATCTCGGCTTCTCTACCCACTGTAGGATTTACAAGGCATCTTATAGGTTCTCCCTTGAACATATTTGGTACACATCCAAGCAGACATCCGATACAAGGAGTTAATTCCTCAAGACGGCCCTCTGCCGCTTTGCTTGGAAGCTCAGGGTCTGCAATGCTCTGACGACCAAAAGCGATGATGTCAGCCTTTCCTTCCCTTACAGCAAGCTCTGCATACTGAGGCTCTGTAAAACGGCCTACCGCAATAACAGGAACTGTCACAGCCTTTTTTACCTCTGCAAAAAACGGTTCATTGAATCCGCCGTGTAATACCCCGGGCGCCCACATAAACTCATCGTGCAAATGCACAGCACGACTCACATGAATACCGTCAACGCCACACGCCTCCTCTAAATAAGCTGCCACCGCAGCAGCATCTTGAGCAGATTGGCCACCGTCTACATCGTCGCTTCCGTTTATCCTACAAAGAATTGGGAGTGTATCTCCCGTCTTTCTTCTGATATTTTCTATGATAAGTCTTGGCAGGCGCATTCTGTTTTCAAAGCAACCCCCAAACTCATCAAGACGCTTATTTGTGCGAGCTGAAATAAATGTACTTACTAAATATCCATGAGCACAGTGTACTTCTACCATATCGATGCCTGCCTTTTGTGCACGTGCTGCCGCATCGCCATAGCATTCGATAAGGTGATAAAGCTCTTCATTTGAAATCTCTTCCGGGACTTCTCTTCCGAGAGCTGCCGCGATAGGACTTGCCGCCTGAAGCGGATAGCCTGTCAGCTTTGAATTGCCCTCAGGGCCTGCATGCTGGAGCTGTATAGATACCTTAGCCCCGTATTTGTGACATTCATCAGCAACCATTTTGAAGCTCTCAACTGTGCTGTCATTAAAAAGGCATGGCTTTCTTGGACCGCCTTTAGCCTTTTCGTAAACAACTGTTGATTCTATAGTGATAAGACCAAAGCCTCCCTTTGCTCTTGCTCCATAGTAAGCCTTTGACTTCGCGCTAAGACTGCCATCTGTGTTAGCAAAATTATTGCCCATAGGAGGAACCGCAAAGCGGTTTTTTATCTGTACTGTGCCTATTTTAACAGGCGAAAACATGCTTCTATATTCCATTTTTATACCTTCCTAATCTAATTTTCTATAAACAAAGTGATATTTCGATTTATGAAAAGAAGTTTTCCAAAACTTCCTGTGTCGGCATTTCTTCTCCTGTAAACAGATTAAATGCTGCCGCGCCCTGCCAAAGAAGCATTCCGATACCTCCTATTGCTGCCGCACAGCCTGCCTCCGCTGCCTGCTTGATCATAAGCGTTTCCTTTGGATTATAAACTGTATCGGCCACTACAAGGTCAGATCTAAATACCTTTTTGTCAACTAATGTCTGCTCATCAAGTGGTTTCATTCCTACCTTTGTAGCATTTACAAGGATGTCAGCTTCGGCGATAGCAGCCTTAAGTGCCTCTGTATCAGCTAAATCAGTAATAGAAGCATCACATGAAGGCACCGATTTGTGAAGCCTTTCGATTATGGCTTCGCCCTTTTCATAAAACTCATCCTTTATATTGAACATCGACAGCTTTGCTGCTCCGTCGAGGGAAGTTTGTGCGGCGATAGCTGTAGCGGCACCGCCTGCACCGAGTAACACAATTTTCTTTCCCTTGACTTCAATGCCGTGTTCATGAAGATTTCTCACAAATCCAATACCGTCAGTATTATGTCCTATAAATTTGCCATCCTCTATGACTACTGTGTTGCATGCGCCGATCAGCTTTGCCGCAGGTGAGATTTCATCAAGATACTTACATACCTCTGCTTTGTCAGGCATAGTAATATTAAATCCGCCAAAGTTTAAAGTACGAATGGCAGCTACTGCATCCTCAACTTTATCAAGTGGCACATCAAATGCAAGATATGCGTTGTCAAGACCGTTATGCGCAAAGCTGTAATTATACATTGCAGGCGAACCCGAATGGCCTACCGGCGAACCTATCAGCCCGAAGAGGCGTGTATGCCCCGTAATTCTGCTTTCCATTTTTTATACCTCCGTATTTTATAATCTATAAACGAATATGTCTTTTGTTATATCTATTTTAAATTAATCGACTACAACTTCAGGCCAACTCTCTTTAAGCACTTTATGAGCCGCTTCGCAATTTATTTTTGCCGCCTCTGCAACGCCTTTTGCAAGAATGTCGTCAGAGATCACCTCTACACCTACTGCCTTTGGCTCAATTCCCTTTTCTTTAATCATCTTTAGAAAGCCTGCTGTATCGCCATAGCCTGTACCCGGAGCAAGTCTGTCATGCATAGATTCATCTCTTAGGATGCTCTTTGCATATGCTCTTTCCAAAACATCATTGATCTGGATAGCAACTACCTTTTCTGCAGGAATATCCTCTAAAAGTGAAGCATCATACGCCTGATTTGCACGCACCCAGTGCCATGTGTCAAGGATCAACTTTGCGTTGTCGCAACCAGAAGCCTTTACTACCGCCCATGCCTTTTTTATATCAGGAAGTCCGCTGTATGGCATCGGCTCAACTCCGATAACATATTTACCTGCTCTCTGGCAAAGCTCCTTTAGCTTCTGCGCTGTATGCTCAACCGAGTAGTTTTCCATAAGACCGCAGTTGATATGGTTTACCCCAAAGAGTTCACACATATGGAAGCACATCTGTTCTTTATATTTTTGTTCATAAGAACGGTTGTCTTCAGCCCACTGCACTATGTATTCTACTTCTGTTACCTTGATATCATACTTTTTGAGTATGTCTAAGATGTCTTTATCATGCAACCCTTCTGCAAGTGCGTCTACATATGTTTCTGCTCTAAGTCCGATACCGTCAAAGCCAGCTTCCTTAGCCGCCTTTACTCTTTCCTCGAACTTGCATTGATCTCCAAGCGTCCATGAGCTTACCGTAATAGGATATTTTTTTGACATTTTATTTCCTCCGTGTAATTGTTTTATCTTTTTAATACCTGTAATTTCTTATTTCGCAGACTTAACTGCTACGAGTACCGCCTCCGCCACTTGCTCTACTCCCATATGAGAAGTGTCTATGATAACGCTTGCAGCCTTTTCGTAAAATGGTCTGCGTGCTTCCATCAGCTCAGCTATGTACTCCACATTCATATTCCCGTTGAGTATCGGCCTTTCTCTGCTGTCCTTCACTCTTTGATATATAACTTCAGGTGTCGCAGCAAGGCATATTATCATGCCCGCACGCCTCATTTCCTCAACGTTTTCCTCTTTCATGGCGACCCCGCCACCGCACGAAACGATTTTCGGCACTTCCTTTCCGAGTTCTTTGATAAGCCCTGCTTCCTGTGCTCTAAAATACGGTTCGCCCTTTTTAGCGAATATCTCTGCTATAGTCATTCCCTCACGATCGATGATGATTTGATCCATTTCTATCCTTGGTATACCTGTCATATCCGCAAGCATATCTGATACAGAGGTTTTGCCTGAACCCATAAATCCGATTATGTATATATTTTTATTTATTGTCTTTTTCTCCATTATTTATTCCCTCAGCATGTTTCTGCTACCTGAATATTTGTCTCCGCATCCTTATCAAATCTCTTTGTAAGCACGAATGCAAGAATTATTCCTATAAGTGTTATTGCCATATTGAACAAAACTACGATCCTTGGCCCTTCTGTACCACCCATTTTTGTAAGAAGACTAACAACATTTAGCACTGCATAGTTTGCCACACTTGAGGCTATCATTACTATCGAAGTAATAACACCTTTATTCTTAGGAAACATCTCATTTGCCACAGCTGTTACTATCTGAAGCACACCACCTGCCGCAAAGAATCCAAGCAGAAAGCCTGCCACAAGGCACATATATGGTGTCTGTATAAAATATGTAGCAGCCAGAGTAAGGAACGCTATGCACGGATAGAAAAGAAGGATTTTGATTGGCTTAAGTCCCTTACTCAACAGCGCCGCATTTACAAAGAGGGCACATACGATACCTACCGAATAAACTGATTGAATTTTGGAAGGATCGGAAAGTCCGTAAAGTACACCCAGCTCCTGATTGCAATTTAACCAAATCATAAAGGTTGTAGATGTAGTAAATCCAAGGCAAACAAGTATTATTGCTGATGGGGTAAACTTCATCTTCTCCTTTTTTATAATTTCGCCTTCCTTCTTCGCTGCATGCTCCATTGGCGGAAATGGAAGGAAGGCGATAAATATACCATCAACTATAATTATTATTGCTGTTGCAATAAATATAGTATTGAATGGCAAATTATTTACTGCTACAAAGCTGATCGCAAACGGCAAGAGGAACTGCGCTATAGAAATCGAAAGTTTTGTAAACATGTTTGCGATAGTTCCTTTTTCTTTAAATATCTCCATACAAGAAGGGGTAATACTTGTATCAAGAAATGAGTTTGCCATACCGCTTATAATAGCAAGTATATAACATATTGTCATGCTGTTTGTAAATGTAACAGCTAAAAGAAATATTGCGAAAAGTACGCATCCTATAAGTGCGCTCAGCCTTCTGCCAAGCCTGTCGGAAAGTGGCCCTGCTATAGGAAAAGCTATAAGACGACCAAGGCCGATAGCCGCTATTACCGCAACAACACCGGATACGTTATATGTACCGTCAGGTAATGTTTCAGAGCCCCACATAGCTGCGAAGTCCTGCTTGTACTGTCCCATGATTGACGCTGCTATGCCAAGTACAAAATATGTAATATACAGCGCAAATGCCGTAGGATAGTATTTCCTGTTTTCATTTTTTGTATTCATCATTTTTCTCCTAATTTTATTTGTATAAATACTCTTCTATTTCCTTTACAGGCATCTCATCGCCTGTATAAAGTTTCAATGCTTCCGCACCTTGATGAAGCAACATGCCCAGACCCATAAATGTCTTGCAACCGCACGCCTTAGCCTCGCGCAAAAACTTTGTCTCTGCCGGAGAATAAACTACATCGCAAACTATGAGGTCTTTTCTAAAAAGTGATGTATCCTTTATAAGGCTTTCTTCCTGCAGTGGCTCCATACCAACACGACTGGCATTTGTAAGAATGTCACAACTTGCGATCTCTCTTTTTAACGCTTTCTCATCCGCAAGATCATATACATCTACCTTACAGGTTGGTGTTGCATTTTTTATTACCTCTGCATAAGAAAGGAGCTTATCCCAAAACTTATCCTTTCTGTTGAATATAGCTAATTCCTTTGCTCCCTCTACGGCACACTGTGCGGTAATTGCCGAAGATACGCCGCCACCTCCGAGGATTACAATCTTTTTGTCCTTTACAGTCACACCTCCCGATTTGAGATTTCCTGTAAATCCCATGCCGTCGGTGCAATACCCTGTAAGTACTCCGTCTTCATTTACAATAGTATTTACCGAATTTGTTATCTTTGCTACGGGAGTTATTTTATCGAGATAAGGAATAACTGCATTTTTTAGTGGCATCGTTACATTCGCTCCTACAAAGTTTAGCGTGCGAATGGCTTTTACCGCCTCTCTGACATTTTCCTCTGTTATATCGAATGCAAGATATGCTAAGTCCCTTTCAAACCTCTTAAAACAATAATTGTACATCTCCGGAGATTTTGAATGCCCTACAGGAGTTCCTATCAGACCGAGTATTTTTGTGCTACCTGAGATATCCATAACGATTTTTCCTCTCCTTAAATTTCATTTCTAATTTTGTTCATAGCTATGAAACTATTTAAAGCCTCTTTGATCGACTTAAGATTATCATCAGGTCAATCCTTTAGCAAATTGTAATTATTTATCATTTTATAGTTTTTAGCTATGTAATGGATAATACTTTGCATTTATGATAATATAATTATGCGTAATTATGCGAAGTAAAGAAGGGAGCTTATATGAATCTTTTTCACCTGCGATATTTTATGAAACTCGCCGATGAGCAGCATTATACAAGAGCCGCAGAGAAGCTGTGTATCACACAGCCGAGTCTTTCTAATGCAATAATGCAACTCGAAAAGGAACTTGGTATAAGGCTCTTTGAAAAGGATGGTAGGCGAATAAGGCTCACAGAGCTTGGAAGGCAATTTTATAAATGCGTTGAAACATCACTTTCAACTCTTGATAACGGTATCGAAACGCTAAAACTTGCATCCAAAGGTGATGGAGTTGTAAGGCTTGGCATCCTGAGAGTTCTTGGAGTTTCATTTATTCCTGATATGATAGCTGAATTCCAAAAGGCTTATCCCGAAAACAAGGTTGTCTTTACAATAGACTCGGATGTTTCGCAAAAAATACTCACAGGACTTGAAAATAATGTATATGACATAGCATTTGCAACGCCTCCACGCCACTCGACAAGCTTTGAAACATTGCCGGTAGCAAGTCAAGATCTTGTGCTGATAGTCCCAAAAGATCACCCTCTTTCGGATCGCTATAACATAGACTTGAGAGATACTCTGCAATATCCTTTTGTCCACTTCAAAAAGCATTCGGGAATGCGCAGCGTTATAGATCAGTTATTTGAAGGCATAAATGCAGAGCCAAATACGGTATATGAGATAGATGAAGATCAAGTAGTAGCCGGCATGGTATCATCCGGCTTTGGTATAGCAATAGTGCCATATATGGATATGTTGCATCGCCTTGATGTCAAGATATTGCAGATTTCATACCCTGCATGGGACCGTCGCTTTTATATGATCACAAATAAAAACAACTGGCTTTCGCCACCTGTTTATAATTTTAGGCAATTTGTAGCAGCAAGAAGTATTAAATTACCTTCGATAAAGTAGTGCAAATCAGCTGTTTACCGACATATTATATTTATAATTTATCATACCATAGAAAAAAACTATATCCCTTTCGCATCATTTGCTTAAAGGGATATAGTTTTTTAGTCCTTTTTTAGTCTTCTTTAAGTTCTTCTAATTCTTTTGCTTTTTTTGCATGATAGCCTTTGATTACTGCCTCTGCTATGTTATTGCAGCTGTCGCCGACTCTCTCAAGGTTGTGTATCAAGTCGAGGAATACAACTGTAACTGCAGGCGAAAGTTCCTCATCAGCAATCCTGTGCATATGCTCTTTTCTTATTTTTATTTCTGTATCGTTTATGCCTTTTTCTTTTTCTAATACGCCTTCCGCAAGCTCAAGACTGCCTGTTTCAAGACATTTGATAGTCTGCTCAATCATTGCCTCTATGTCGTCAAAATATCCATTGACTTCGGCCTTAGCCGCGTCGGTAAACGAATACCTGTTTTTATTTTTATCCTGCGATAATCCTATTATATTTTTGCAATAATCACCTATGTGTTCAATATCAGATGATACGTGCATCAACGCCGCAACTCTTTCCTTTTGGAAGTCTGTGATACTCTCAGAGGACAATATTTGCGATAAGTACTCAATCGTTTTCGTCCTTATGTTGTTTACCACTGCATCCGTTTCTATTACTTCTTTTGCCAGTTGTGAATCGTTATTTATAAACGAGAGTCTTGATTTTTTTAGCATATCGAATGTTAAGCTCGCATTTCTTGAAAGTTCCTGTATTGCAAGATGTATTGCAAATATCGGTTGTTCTAATACATTTGTGTCGAGGAATACAGGCTCTCCGTCAATCCTTTCCTTATCCTCTCCGGGAATAATCCGGGTCACTATCTTAGCAAGTACATTGATAAATGGTAGCCATAACAATGTCACTGTGATATTAAATATTAAGTGTGTATTTGCAATCTGTCTTGAAATTACCTCAGTTTCCGGTCCTTTTGGTGAAATCATCGTTACGAAATCTGCAATCTGTGGAACAAACCATATAAATAATAATGTACCGGTTACATTAAATATTGTATGTGAGATAGCTGTTCTCTTAGCATTTTTCGATGCTCCAATAGATGCTAACAGCGCTGTTATCGTTGTACCTATATTATCTCCAAATAGCACCGGAATTGCTCCCTCAAGTCCTATTATCGAGCTGATACCATCAGGCCCTGCTGTCATAGCAAGGTTTTGCAAAACTGCGATTGTAGCTGAACTTGACTGGACTACAAGCGTCATACACAAACCTACGAGTACCCCAAGCACCGGTATATCAGACACCTTCATGATGAGATCCGTAAATACAGGAGATTGAGCGAGAGGTTCCATAACATTACTCATGGTATTTATTCCCACGAACAAAAGACCAAAGCCAAACATAATCTGACCAATATCTGTTACAACCTCTTTTTTCTTGAAGAAAAAATAAAGCACAAAGCCTATAAATACAAAAATCCAAGCATAATCGCCTATGTTAAAGGCTATAAGCTGCGCTGTTATCGTAGTACCTATATTGGCACCCATGATAACGCTTATTGCTTGTCTGAGTTTCATAAGACCTGCACTTGTAAATCCTATTACCATTACTGTTGTTGCACTTGATGACTGCAATACTGCCGTTACAAGTGCTCCTGCGAAAACTCCCATGACCGGATTTTTTGTAAGCATCGCAAGAATATTTCTCATCTTATCGCCCGCAGCCTTTTGTAAGCCATCGCTCATAAGATTCATACCGTAAATAAAAATTGCTAATCCGCCAAACAATGTGACTATTATCTGAAATGTTTGCTGACTCATCAAAACCTCCTATATATTAACCTGGTTTTAATTTTATATCTTTTTTTACGGCTTTTAGTTACTACAAAGTTAAAGTTTTGTTAAGATAATGTTAATTTTTTTCTATAACTATTGAAAATTCAGAGCCCATGCCCGGTTCGCTCTGTACATCAAGCCTACCATTAAAGAGCGTCACCGTATGCTTAACGATAGAAAGTCCAAGCCCTGTACCACCGACCTTTGTTGATCTTGATTTATCAACACGATAAAATCGCTCTGCTATGCGCTCAAGATCTTTTTTTTCTATTCCTATGCCATCGTCTTTTACGGTTATAATTTTTTGATTATCGGTCTCTTTGCCTATTATCCAAACATGTCCACCTATTTTGCCATATTTGATCGCATTTTCTATGAGATTTAACATCATCTGCCTAAATTTATCTTCACTGCCTACAAGAGATAAGCCCGTCTTTGTTTCATTTATAATAGAGATATTTCTCTTACTTGCTATCGGTGATAGTACCTCTGCAATATCGTCTATAACCGCACATACATCTATATCTTGCTCAGACATATCCATAGAGCTCTCGATATCAGATAATACTAAAATGTCATCTATAAGTCTTTTTAGCCTTGCAGTTTCTATGGCTATAATTTCTATAAATCTATCTCTTGTTTCGGGATCCTCAACTGCTCCGGCTTGAAGCGTTTCGATAAAACCTGATATTGACGTCAAGGGCGTTTTTAACTCATGGCTCACATTTGCAACAAATTCTGTCCTTATGTGTTCTACCTGCTTATTTTCCTCCTCTACCTCTTTGACCTGTTCCTGCATATTTCTAAGTGAGCTCTCAAATATAAAATAAACCGACATACCTCCAAGGCATGTAATGAAACAAATAGTTATCGCCATAATTATGGTGTTGTCCTTTAACAACAGCGCCGCCGTTATATCTAAAATTGCTATGATAAGCGTTGCTACACTCCATTTGATTTTCATCTTACTTTGTATCCCCTGCCCCTTATAGTCTCTATATAATCCTCACCGTTTTTATCTGTACCAAGCTTTTGTCTTAAATGTCTGATATGCACATCAACTGTCCTTGTCTCCCCAACATATTCGATGCCCCATACTTTATCAAGAAGTTCATCTCTCGAATAAACCCTGCCTCGATGCTTTGCCAAAAACGAAAGTAATTCATACTCCTTATATGTAAGCTCTATTATTTTCTCAGAAACTCTAACTTCATGCCTTGCCTGATCTATTTTTATATCTCCTGCGACAATATTTTCTTTTTCACTGTCAACCTCATCTGTCGGTCTTACCATATTATCCATTTCTGTCCTTCTGAGAATCGCCTTTATACGCGCAAGAAGCTCGCGTATACCAAAAGGCTTTGCTATATAATCATCCGCACCAAACTCAAGTCCCAAAACCTTATCGACTTCTTCGGCTTTTGCCGTCAACATGATTATAGGCGTGTTGATACCTTCAGAACGAAGCTCTTTGCAGATCTCATATCCGTCCTTTCCGGGAAGCATAATATCAAGTAATATCAAATCCGGTTTCTCTTTGTATACCTTTGTAATGCCGGATATGCCATCCTCTGCCTCAAGTGGCTCATATCCGTTTGCCTTTAAGTTATACATCACAAGCTCTCTGATATTTACTTCGTCTTCTATAATCAGAATTTTCTTTTTCATATTTTTTCTCCTTTTGAATTCTGAATTCAGTGGATTTTTATATCTGAGTTTTTGGGCTTATGCTTTGCTAATAACGCCTGCTATGTTGGTACAACTATCACCTATTCTCTCAAGATTGTGTAATGTATCTACATATATAACGGTAGCTGGCGTAGAGCACTCGCCCATTTCAAGTCTTTTTACATGCTTTTCTTTAAAATGCATTTCCATATCATTTACCTTTTTCTCCTGCGTTAAAACACTTTTTGCAATCGTGCCATCCCACTCTGCAAGCGCCAGAAAAGTATCATCCATCATCTTTTTTATCATGTCAAAGCACTTATAAATTTCTACATATGCTTTATCCGACAAAGTATATCCGTTTGTTTCTTTTTCTCTGCCAAATGTAGCAATATTTTTACAATAATCTCCTATATGTTCTATATCAAGTGCTATATGATATAATCCTGCAAATTGGCCTTTTTGCTCATCTGTCGTATTATCGGAAGCTAAAATTTTTGCAATATACTGAATAGTCTTTGCACGCATCAAATTTACTGTTTTATCCTCTCTTACCACATCCCTTGCTTCAGCTATATCGCCGGATATAAATGCTTTCTTGCTCATTACAAGCATCTGTGTAACAAGTTGACCAAGCTTCACAAGCTGTGCTATTGCTATCTGCATGGCAGCAGCAGGCTGTTCCACAAGATTTTCGTCTAGCACATCTATTTTTAGCCTTTCATCTCTTTCATTTTTTTCGTCGCTTTCGGACGGTATCAAATGTTTTAAAAGCTTTTCAAATGGTTTTATCAATGGCAAAAAGACTATCGTACAAAGTAGGTTAAATATTAAATGAGTATTTGCAATGTTCCTTGCAAAATCCAAGTTTGCCCTTTGTGGCGTGAGTTCGCTTATAAAAGGCACTATCCATGAAAGTAGGCACATCATCAGTATTACGCCAAACAAATTAAATAAGATATGAAAAAGTCCAACTCTTTTGCCTGCTTTTGTCCTTCGTACTATAAGCAACGTCATAATAGCGACCCCCAAATTAGCCCCTATCACAATAGGTACTACGCTTTGATATGTCAAAGAGCAGCTCTGAACAACTGCTATAACGGCTGTTGACGAATTTAGAGCAAATGAGAATATCACCCCAAGAAGCATTGCTATCACAGGAATGTCAAATGTAAAGCGCACTATTTCCATAAAACCTTGCATCTCGGCAAGCTCTAAAAAACCTGCCCTCATTGTATTCATAGCAACAAACATCAAACCAAACCCCATAAGAATTTGACCAAATTCTCTGGCTATTTCCTTTGATTTTAGGAAAAACAAAAGGACAAATCCTATAAAGACAAAACCCCATGCATAGCTTCCTATGTTGAATGCTATTATTTGAGAAGTCACAACCCCTCCAAGATTTGCGCCTATCGTCACCGCAATTGCCTGCGAAAGCTTCATGAATCGTGCATTTACAAAGCTTATCGCCATAATTATCGTTGCTGCGGCGCTTTGTAAAATAATTGTTATAAGTGCACCTATCAAAAATACAACGAAAAGATTTGATGTCAGCTTTGATAATATGCCCTGCATTCTATCTCCTACGCCCTGCAAGAGGCCATCAGACATCAAGTGTATACCAAATATAAAAACTGCAAGTCCTCCTAGGACAGTTCCGGCAATGAGCACAGTTTGCACTATTTTTTACCTCCCTAAGAATTATATGTTTTATGATTTAAATCAGAGCAAAGCTTTGTTTTACTCGCATAAAATCCTGCATATTCGTCGCAAACGGCAACGAGTATCTGCACTATGATTATAACACACCCAAAAACCTTATCAAAGGCAAAAAGCGTTTGAACACTTTTCAACAAGTTCTCTTATCGACCTACCAAACTTGCCCGAAATATCAATCTCGCGCACACCGTTTATCATACTAAACGCATCATCATCGCGCGCTATAAATACTCTTTTTTCTTTCTCCGATTTTACTTCCTCCGGTTCTTCACTCTCGCTAAAAAACTCCTCAAACTTCGGAGCAGATATGATTTTAAAATTCTCTGCCACGAGCAGCTTTTGTGCAAATTTCTTCTGTTCCCTTCTCAAAAACACCTCTTCAAAAACATCGGGGGCACTTTCTGTTAAACATATTATAAAATCGGAAATATTTTTTGCACAGTCCGCATATTCGCTTGCGCACGCACCAATGTCAAAAATGATAACATCAAAAAGTCCGGTTGCTCTTAGTTTCATCAAAAATATTTCAAAATCATCGATGCTCAAATCCATTAGAATATTTTCAAAAGTCGTTGTATTAAACGAATATATTCCATACAAATCTCTGCTAAAATAGCTTGTCTTATTTTCATAAAACGGTTTTTTAGCATATTTAATCTCATATAAATATTCCCTGAGATTTCCCTGTGGCATCTCTGATGAGGGCATAAAATACCGTCTTTCGCAATGCCAAGCCCCTATTGAAATGTACAAAACATTTTTACTCCCAGCTAAAGCAAAGTCCTTTGCTATCCCTACCGCAACACTGCTGGCACCTATGCCGCCTTTTGATGCGGTCACAGCGTAAATCATACACTTCGCATTGGCTTCTGCCTGTACAGTTTCAAATGGCACTCCCCTCTTTTTACCGCAAACTTCAAAAATTTTATCCGCTGCCTCAGTCATATTGCTGTATTTGTACAAAATATTTTCTGTTTTGCATTTTTCTCTGTCTTCGGATATATACATTATATGTATTACGTCCTCTTCTATAAAATCAAGAACCTTTTTTGTATCTGTTATTAGAAGATCAAAATTTTTATATTTATCTTTAAAAATTTCGTCAAGCTTGGTTGCTTCTTCGCATACCGTAAAATCAATCGGAAGCCTTGCGCTCTGCATACATGTAATAAGTGCCTTTGTATATTCCTCATCAGAAATAAATAAGATCGTGTTTATTCTTTCCATTTTTTACCACTCCTTTCGTGGTGATTATATAATAGATGGAAAAAATTTACAACACGTTTTTATTCATTTTATATTCCAATCTATCGGCTCCGCAAGATACTTATTTGCACGCGAAAAATATTTGCCTCCAAAAAATCCGTTGTGGCAAGAAAGGGGACTAGGATGCACGCTTTCTATTATGCGGTGATTTGGGTTTGTTATAAGCTCCTTTTTCTTTCTTGCATTTGCTCCCCACAGTATAAACACAACCCTTTCCTCCTTTTCATTTAGCTTTGCTATTATAGTATCTGTGAGCCTTTCCCATCCCTTATTTTTATGGCTGTTTGCCTCGCCGGCTCTTACTGTCAATACAGCATTCAAAAGAAGTACCCCTTCCATTGCCCACTTTGTAAGGCACCCATGCTCAGGTATAGGAATCCCCATGTCTGCATTTAATTCTTTATATATATTTGCAAGAGACGGCGGTATCTTTACACCTTTTTTTACGGAAAATGCCAAGCCGTGCGCCTGATTTGGTCCGTGATATGGATCTTGCCCTAATATTACAACCTTTACCTCCTTAAAAGGCGTGTAAGAAAGTGCGTTATATATATCGTGCATTTCCGGATAAACAGTCTTCGTTTTGTATTCATCCTTCAGGAATTCACGCAATTTTATGTAATAATCCTTTTTAAATTCGTCCCTTAGTATCTCGTCCCAATCGTTACCTATATTGACCATATCGCACCTCTCATCCTTACTCTCAAAAATTTTTTTAGATTATACGCCCTTCTTATAGATAAAAAATAGACCTCCCTTAGATAGGAGGTCTTTATATCAGTTCTTAAGACTTTGTATCGGTGCAGGTATACGACCTCCGCGATTTATCATCTTTGAAGGAGATTTTGTATTTACCTTCATAACAGGGCCATATCCGAGAAGACCGCCAAAGTTTAATTCTTCGCCATCCTTTAATCCGATTGCAGGGATTATCCTCACAGCTGTTGTCTTGGAGTTAACCATGCCTATTGCAGCCTCATCTGCAATAATAGCGGAAAGTACTTCGGCTGTAGTATCTCCGGGCACGATTATCATATCAAGTCCGACCGAACAAACGGCAGTCATAGCTTCAAGCTTTTCTATGACAAGTGAGCCTGAGCGTGCCCCTGCGATCATTCCTGCGTCCTCAGATACAGGAATAAAAGCGCCTGACAATCCGCCTACAGTAGAAGAGGCCATAACGCCACCTTTTTTAACAGCATCATTTAAGAGCGCAAGAGCCGCGGTAGTACCACAAGCGCCCACCTCTTCAAGGCCGATTTCCTCTAAAATATGCGCGACAGAATCCCCAACGGCCGGTGTAGGCGCAAGCGATAAGTCTATAATACCAAACGGTACACCTAACATCCTTGAAGCTTCTTCTCCGACGAGCTGTCCCATGCGTGTTATCTTAAAAGCAGTTTTCTTTATAGTGTCGGCAACCTTTTGCAAATCGTCCTTGTCATCCATTTTTGAAAGTGCAGCACGCACCACTCCGGGTCCTGAAACGCCGACATTTATTACGCAATCAGGCTCTCCCGGGCCGTGGAATGCTCCGGCCATAAATGGATTATCTTCAGGGGCGTTACAAAATACAACAAGTTTTGCGGCACCTATGCACTGCTTATCCTTTGTGATCTCTGCAGACTCCTTGATAGCTTTTCCCATAATCTTTACGGCATCCATATTTATGCCGGCCTTTGTGCTTCCGACATTTACAGATGAGCATACAAAATCCGTTTCGGAAAGCGCACGTGGAATTGATTCCATTAGCTTCTTATCTCCGGCACTAAATCCTTTTTGTACAAGCGCCGAATATCCGCCAATAAAATTTACCCCGACAGCTTTTGCAGCCTTATCTAAAGTTTTTGCATATTTTACGGGATCTCCGCCGCTGACAGCCACAAGCATTGCGATCGGAGTTACCGAAATTCTCTTATTTACTATAGGAATACCGTATTTTTTCTCAATAGTCTCGCCTGTTTTAACTAAATCCTTAGCGAGGCGGTAAATTTTTTCGTATACCTTTTCGCATGACTTATCAATATCGGCATCTGCACAATCAAGCAAAGAAATTCCCATAGTTATGGTTCGTATGTCGAGATTTTCCTCTTGTATCATCTTTATAGTTTCAAGAATATCTCTTGTGTTTAGCATTTGTTTTTCCTCCGTTTTGTGCAATTATATCCTATGCATCGAATTAAAAATATCTTCGTGCATAATATGGACTTCCATACCATCTAGACTTTCTTTTAAAAATTCTCCTAGCTCTTCGATGGGAAGTGTTGACTTTGAAATATCTACAAGCATTACCATCGCAAAGAAGTCCTGAAGCACCGACTGAGTTACTTCTATAATATTTACATTTGATTTTGCGAGTGAAGTTGAAGTCGCCGCAAGGATGCCGACCGTATCCTTGCCTATTACTGTTACTACTGCTTTCATATTTTACCTCCGATTGTCTTTTGAAATTAGACTGTTATTGATTTTATCACATTTATATGCTCTATTCAACCATATGCGCACAGCAAAGATTCGCTAAAAAAACAACATGGATGAACTGTATGATTGATTATGTAATAACTAAATACTTTCCTACAGGAATATCATCATCTGATATATATGTAATGTCCAGCATAGGAAATTTCTCACCGAAAAATTTCTTGTTTACCGCCTTATGACCTATAAGATTTGAAAAGGTTTTTGGATTTGAAGCAAATGAAACGCTCATTTTGCTTGCTTGCATTTTACCTTTTGTTGATGTTTTGTTATTCAAAGCAGTTAAAGCAGTTATTTGGGCTATGATTTGCTCCTTTGCAATTTCACCTTCGACAAGCTGTCTAAAAGCCGGATGGTATCCGCTGCCAAGATCGCTTTCGTTTGTAACAAGATCGGTACTTTTTAGACCGACACGCATAACGGTAATCCCCGAATTCACGAGAATTTTATACATTTCCTTACATGTCTGCACAGCAGTTTCTTCTGTAAAAGGCTCATATTTGCCGGCTTTGTACATCCTCGCAAGTTCGGTATCTTCAAGCACAACTGTCGGATAAAGTCTCGCAAGATCCGGTTTTAGTTTGGCTGCTTTTTTCGCACTTTCAATCGATTTCGCCATAGTATCGCCCGGAAGCCCTATCATAAGCTGAATACCAAGCGTAAAACCGTATGCTTTTATAAGTTTACAGGCTTTATATACATCAGAAACCAAATGACCGCGCTTTGATAACTTCAAAACCTCCTGATCAAACGACTGAACGCCAAGCTCTATAACATCGACATTATGAGCTTTCAGATTGTCTAAAATTTCTTCGCTTATATAATCAGGTCTTGTGGAAAGATGTATCTTATCAATTTTACCATCGGCTTTGTATTTTTGTGCAATATTTAAAAATGCTGTCTGCTCATCAAGCGGTATACCGGTAAAGCTTCCACCAAAAAAAGCGACCTCAACTGTCTCTACGGTCGTATTTCTTATCGTTTTTAGATATGCCTCAATGATATCAGTTACATTGCTTGGCAAAATCGGCTTTGTGCGTGCCGTTATTATCCTCTGGTTACAAAATACGCAGTCATTATTACAGCCGCTATGCGGGATAAAAATCGGAATTATTGCATGTTTTTTCATATTTCTCTTTTATATATATTGCATAAAACATTAAAATCAAATACAACAAGCTTTTAATCTAAAATATAATGTCCCCCGTTGCCAAACTCAAAATGTCCATTTTGAGCCCCGATTTCAAAATGGAGCTTAGCTATTCCAAGATCGTAATAATTCATAATTGTCGGTTCTTTTATGCGCGCAGTCACATTACCCCCGGAATAGTAAAAAAATACAGGCATTTTATTTCTTGCAGATGGCGCTCTTTGCACCATTTTCATTCCCTCTATAAACCAGTTTGGCGGTTCCTCTTCGCTATAAAACAGATCCATTATTGCTTTTCTTTTTTTGACCTTATGCATGCCGTTTCTTATGGCATTTTCGCGCGGTGTAGTTTTTGTTTTAACATTGCCAAATACTATCGCACATCTAAATACTTCATCGTCAGCAACTTTACAGCGACATTTTTTCTTGTCAAATGTACCGCCAACCCAGCATGTGCCAAGCCCAAGAGTTTCACACAGCAAAAGAATCCTTTCGCCAAAATATCCTAATTTTTCGTCTATAAAAGGGTCTCTTGCCGAACCGATGAGCGCCACATAATTTCTAACGCCTTTAAACATTCCATATCCTGCGATACCGCCAAAACCATTGCTTTCGTCAATCATAAGCTGAATACTTAGATTTTCCTCCTTATTGATTCGTTCGATTTCCTCGCGCAAAAATAAAACCTTTTCTATAGATGGTAATTCGCTTGTATATGACCGTCTCGATACTCTTGTCATGATCGCTTTCTTATAATTCATAAAGCTTGGCCAACTCCTTTTTTATCTTATCAATACTTTCTCTGATACTTTGATTTGTAACATTTACTGTTACATCCGCATACCTTTCATAAAGTGGCTTTCTTTCCATATATAGATCATACAATGTCTGACCTTCTTTAATGGAAACACCTCTTTTTTTTAGGTCACCGAGTCGTTTTTTTAGATCATCATAAGCGATCTCAAGATATATGACGGTACCGATATTTCTTAGATGCTCCATTGCCTTTTCGCCATAAACAGCGCTACCGCCGGTTGCTATCACGGTGTCTCTCAACTCTATGCCGGATAAAACCTCTTCTTCTATCTTGTTGAAGCCATCAGTCCCAAATGCATCTAAAATTTCGTCAAGTCTCATGCCCTTTTCGTTTTGTATCAATATATCAGCATCCAAAAAATTACAGCCAAGCGCTTTAGCTAGTACTACCCCATTTGTACTCTTACCACTTCCGGGCATTCCTATAAATATAAGGTTGTTTCCTTTTAAAATTTTGTGCATAACCTCTCCTAATCATTTGCCTTCATTGATTCTACCATATCTATCTTTTTGATGCTCTTTCTCATTATTAAGTTTACAATAAAAGTAAATATTGCAATCGTCAAAAATGCGAACAGGTAACTCATCGGAGCTATGCTTCTGCCAAACATCACCTCATCTACTTCTGCTGTTTTTATCACAAAATTATGCAAAAGTATGCCAAGCGGTACTCCAAAAAGTACTCCTATTGCAGCAAGCAAATTTATCTCTCTAAATATATACGCTGTTACTTCCCTTGGATAAAACCCGAGCACCTTTATGGTCGCAAGCTCTTTTTTTCGCTCGCATATATTTACATTTGTCAGGTTGTATAAAACTATTATGGAAAGCCCACCCGCAGACAATATTATTACCATAACTATATAATCTATGCTCTTTACCGAATCAGAGAACGTGTCCTTAACGCTTGCCGAGGAAAGCACATACTTCACACCATCTTCTTCCATTATCCTTTGCGAGATTTTATTTGTACTTACATTCTCTTTGGTGGTTTTATCTATATTTAAATATATCACATTTGGTGAAATCTCTTTTTTATAAAGCTTTTCATACGTTACTTTATTCATATACCCATCCGCACTGGCATAACTTTCTGCAATGCCGATAAGCTCTACCTCCGTTTTATTGCCATCAGCTATTACGCTTAGCTTATCACCTCTTTTAAGTCCTTGCTTTTCGCAGAATTTCTCCGGCAAAACTATTCCGCCATCCTCAAGCGTTATTTTGTCATGGTTCTTTCTCGTTCTGAGCTGTATAAAATCGCCTATGCTCCCTGCATCCTCCGGCACCTGTATATCAACCGTTTTCTTTGCGCCATCCACTTCTATCTGGAGCGTATCAGCCATAAAAAATCCCTGTTCTTCATAAAAGTCCTCTTTCGGTTGCCAATCATCCTTATCTGCATATGCGACTACATCATATTTGAAGATTTCACCATACTGCAAGTCGGCAATGTCCTTTATCGAATCTCTCACACCAAAGCCTGTAATAAGTAAAGCAAAACAACCGGCCATACCTATTATCGTCATAAGGAATCTCTTTTTATATCTGAATAAATTTCTAAAAGTGACCTTTCGTGTAAATTTTAGCCTCGACCAAATAGGAGTTAGCCTCTCAAGCAAAATGCGCTTGCCCGGCTCCGGTGCCTTTGGCAATAAAAGTGCCGCCGGCTTTTCACTTAGCTCGCTTCTGCACGAAAAATATATTGTCAATATAACGATTGCTTCCATCACTAGGAATATAGGAGCTGCAAGCCAAAGCAAAAACGGCGTATCTGCTTCAGGAAGATTGTACATCATCGCATACGCATTTGAAATAACCTTTGGAAAGAGGGTAAATCCTACTGCAAATCCTATTGCAGAGCCTATGAGCGTTGCTACTGTTCCGTATGCAAAATAATAACTTCTTATCGAGCGATTACTATATCCAAGTGATTTTAGCGCTCCTACCTGCCCTCTTTCTTCCTCAATCATCCTTGTCATCGTAGTCAAGACTACAAGTGCCGCAACGAGGAAAAAGAATATAGGAATGACCTTTGCGATTGCCGCAACTTTTTCTGTGTCACCTTTGTATCCCGAAACTCCAACTGAATCAAGTCTGCTTGTAATATACCATGCCCCTTCGGAAATTTCGTCTACTTGTTTTTGACCATCCGCTATTTTTGCCTCAGCTTCTTTAAAACCTGCCTCAGCCTGCGCCTTAGCAGTATTATAACTTGCAAAGCCCTGCTCTATTTTTTCCATTTGAGCCTCCAGCTCAGCCCTTTTCGTTGTAAGCTGTTTTTTTTTGTTTTGCAAGGCTTCTCTCTGCGATGCCAAAGCAGGTATATCTGGCATTTGCGACAGCGAGTCGTCTATTTTTTTGATACCGGCATCTATTTGCGATATAGCATTTTCTACTTTTGTTTGATTTGCTGCAAGCTCCGCTTTTGTATTTGCAAGCTTAGCATTTGTCGCTTTTTTTGTAGCCTCAAAGCTTTCCTTTTGCTCATCGAGCTTTGACTGTGCCTCCGAAACAAGCTCGTCATGGCGTAGCTTTACTTGCTCCTCTCCAAAAGCTTCAATTTTTTTCTTTAGCGCCTTTATACTGTCCTTATACTCGTCCGAAAACATATCTCCAGCATCTATGTTGCACGTAGCATACACGATAGCTGTGACATCATCATCGCTGTTTCTGACAAAAAGTGCAAGACCTATTCCTCCTGCGCCTACAGTAGTCGTTTCTTGTGTCAGCGATAAAAACAGTGGCGACCTCGCAATACCTACAACCTCATATTTTTTACCATCATCATTTATAAGTTCATCGCCTATATTTATTTTTGTAGAATACGGATTTGGTATTACAGCAACGCACTCATCATCATTTTTAGGATTTCTCCCCTCTATCATCGCAAACTGATTTAGTGCGGTTTTATCTTCAAAATCTATATGATATATTCGCGTAGCATAAGTTTCGCCCTCCTGATCGCTTATCATCTGATCTTCCTGATTTATCGCCATCGTCTGCTTGACATACGAAAGATCGTTTATCGCTTCTATATCATCATCCGAAAAACCTAGTGTGCTTTGAATATAAAAATCGTAAACGTTTTTTTCTTTAAAATAGTTGTTGGCATTTTCCTGCATGTCCGGAGTCGTCGCCAGTAACCCCGCCAAAAAGCCTGTGCCAAGTGCAACGATACTCACAATCGCTATAAATCTCGAAAGGCTCCCTTTAATACTCCTTATGCACATTCTTAAAAAGCTCTTATTTACCATCGGTTTCCTACCATTCTATCTTGCTTATGTGCACCGGATTGTCATTTGTGCTCACATCAACGACTGTACCGTTTTTTACTTGAATAACCCTGTCTGCCATTGGCACTATCGCCTGATTGTGCGTGATTACTATAACCGTTTTGCCCTTATTTTTGCAAGTATCATGCAAAAGCTGCAATATGTTTTTACCTGTATTGTAATCAAGCGCACCTGTCGGCTCATCACAGAGCAGGATTTTAGGATTTTTTGCAAGAGCTCTCGCTATCGAAACTCTTTGCTGTTCTCCCCCGGAAAGTTGCGCAGGAAAGTTGTCTATACGCTCAGAAAGCCCTACCTCTTCTAAAACCGTCCTCGCATCGAGGGGCTCTTTACAAATTTCTGACGCCAGCTCTACATTTTCAAGCGCAGTTAAGTTTTGCACTAGATTATAAAATTGAAAAACAAAACCCACATCATATCTTCTATATGATGTGAGCTTTTTTTCGTCATATGCGCTTACTTGCTGTCCATCAAGCATAACAGAGCCTTCGTCGCAGTTGTCCATGCCTCCCAGAATATTTAAAAGTGTGGTTTTGCCGGCTCCGCTCGGGCCTACTATTACGCAAAATTCGCCCTTATTTATTTCAAATTTTATGTGGTCAAGCGCAACTATTTTATGCTCTCCCATTTTGTAATATTTACTTACATCTTTAAAGCTGACATAACTTGACATAATATACCTTCTTTATCTCTTTTTAAAGTATATTATAATGCCGAAAGCATACAGCAGTCAAGCAATGCCTGGCTGATTAGCCTATGTCCCTTCTCATTTGGATGCATACCGTCTGCACATAAAAAATCCTCATAATTTCGGTACTTCAAAAATACTTTTCGTATATCTAAGACTCGTACATTTTCCTCCTGCGCCATATCAAAAATTATACTGTTGTACATTTCGTGCCATCTATATATATATTCCTTTTTGCCACCTATAAATTTAAGAATGTTTTCTTTTGAAAGGTCTTTGCTTACCCAGTCAAAAAAGCGTTTTGCATCTATCGGTGGAAGGGAAAGTAATATCGGCATGCAGCCCGTACCTTTAACTTTTTCAATCATCTTTTTGTATTCTCTTTTAAATTCATTTGGCGGTACAGCCGGGAAATGCTCAACTTCCGGGCTTTTTGAAACCTCTTTCCAGTTGTAATTGCAATCATTGCCACCGAACTCAAGAATGACATACTTACACTTTTTGATGTCTTCGATATTTTTTTCGAGCGTTTTTTCTCCATTTAAGACGGTAGAGCCAAACTTCGCCATATTTGTCACATCAAGCTTGCTGTCTTGCGAAACTAAATCTACAAAGCTGCCCTTTATAAATCTATATCGCTTTTTTATCTCATCATAAACTACGCCTTTTGCAACGCTGTCACCAAGCACGCATATAGCCGTCCTTTTTTTGTCCGTATCCTTTTTTCGAATTGTCTCTTTTTTCTCTTTCCTCATTTGAACACCGTCCGTTTTTGTAATACCATTTTATGCTGTAATTATATGTTTATATGTTGCGTTTTTAATTATTATGTAATATGTTTTTCAATACTATATCATAAAGCATCATTTTTGTAAATAGGTTTACAGCATTCGCTTGTTGCGGTATAATATTTTTTACATAAAAACAACTTTGGAGGACTTATGAACGATATATTAAAAAAATACAAATTGCTTTTTGCGGAGGAACGCCCCGAAAAATGGGATTTAATACCTGATATAGAGCTTTACATGGATCAAGTCATCAGTTATATGCAAAGACAACACCTTGGTTTTGATGTCAATGAAAGCCTCACATCATCGATGGTAAACAACTATGCAAAGCAAGAGGTTATGCCTCGTGCAAATGGCAAAAAATATACAAGGGAACATATTGCATATCTCACAGCGATATGTTTATTAAAGCAAATTTTATCAGTTTCCGACACAAAAGTTTTACTCGATGAAGAGCTAAAAGATGAAGAAATATCATCTTTTTATGAAAAATATACCGATATTCTTGACCAAAATCTCATTATCATAGATAATCTTATTGATGCTGATCTCGATAAGGGAAAAAGAGCAGAGCTTGCACTTAAGCTTGCAATCTCGAGCTATACACAAAAGCTCGCTTGCCAATGTCTTGTCGATTCGCTAAAGGATGACATTACCTTAAGTGCTAAAGAAAAAAATAAAGAAAAATCAGAAAAGGACTAAAAAATGACTAAACTTTCAAAAAACTTCGATAAAACCAGTCGCTCATTTACCGCTACTCTTATAACCATACTGCTACTGGTTTCTTTTTTTGTGACTACTATAATTATGCCAAGCTCACACGGTAGCTTGCCCGAAGCAGCGCTTGCTAAAGCAAACGAAATCAAAAACAGCCCTATAAAAGAGCTTGATATAAAATCTACATATGCAATTTTAATAGATGCAGATAGTGGCAATGTGCTATATGATCAAGGTAGCGACGAACAAATATATCCTGCAAGCACAACTAAAATTTTGACTGCAATAGTGGCTCTTGAAAATTCTGATCTCGATGATGTCATCACCGTCTCTGAAAATGCGCTAAAGGGACAAGAAAACGGCGGAACGCATATAGGCCTTGAGGCAGGTGAAAAACTAACTATGAACGATGCCCTTTATGGGATGATGCTCGAGTCTGCAAATGACTGCGCTATCGCCATTGCAGAGTATATCGGAGGCAGCGAAGATGGTTTTGCAGAGCTTTTAAACGAAAAAGCAAAAGAGCTTGGTCTTAAAGACTCACATTTTGTCACATCAAACGGTTTTTTCCACGAGGACCATTATACAACAGCAAGGGATCTTGCTACGCTAACCCAATATGCTATAAAAAATGAAGATTTTCTAAAAATATTCTCGGCTTACAAATATACACTTGCCCCTACAAATAAGAGAAGCGAACCACTCGATATCTATACTACTCACGCACTTGCTAAATACAAAAGCATGGCATATGACGCATTTGTCGGTGGCAAAACCGGCTATATAGAGGAATCAAAAATAAATCTCGTATCACTTGCCGAAAAAAATAATATCAGACTAATATGCGTCACAGCAAAGTGCGGTGTGCGAACCGAAGCGTTTAACGATAGCAAAAAATTGTTCGAAGCCGGTTTTAATAATTATAAAAGCGTCGAGGTAAAACCTGACAGCTCATCGCCTTCACTTGAGAAAATGCTAAAAAAGAGCGGTTATGTGATAAAACGCTCCTCTATTGGCAGCGAGGAGATAAGTGCCGTAATACCAAATAGCGCCAATGCCGCTGATGTAACTTTTGAACTTGTTGAAGAGGAAAATTCTTTTCCTATAAAAAAAGGAGCGTTGACAGCAACTATCAACGCAGTATATGACGGAGATGTCGTAGGAAGTATACAAGCTACAGCCGATAAGGATATGTCTCTTGCCGGATTTATAATCACTTTGGCACTCAAAATCATAGCCTGCATATTTATCGTACTTCTCGTCCTCATCTTAGTGCTCAGAGTCGTATTTACAATTAAGAGAAAGAGACGAAAGAGAATATAGCACAGTACGATACAAATGCAAAGCTCACCGTAAATGCAAGAGCAAATACGATGAGCATTTTTATGTTTTATATATCCCTTCCAAACTTATATACATCATGAAGTTCCGGAGATTGTTTCATACTTCCTTTTTTTGCCATGCCGGGAATAGTAATAATGCCCTTATTTTCCCATCTAAGGAATTTTGTCATGGCCTCAAACATAGTTTTCGCCGCTGCGTAAACTCCGTCAGAACCGGAGTTTAGTAGCATAGCTGCCGAACTGATATTGTATCCTTTCCTGGCTCTTGCGTAGAGTCTGTCTATCACAACCTTTACTTGCGCAGTCATATCAAACCAGTAAATCGGAGATGCAAGCACAAGGCAATCTGTCTGATCTATAACTTTTATAATATCCTTCATATCATCATTTTGCACGCATTCACCGTCGTGCGCAAAGCAATATTCACAGCCCTTACATCCGGCGACATTCTTATCATGCAAAGTAATCTTAGTCACCTCATGCCCAACTTCTTTAGCACCCTTAATAAATTCGTCTGCCATTATTTCTGTATTGCCGTTTGCCCTTGGACTACCAACTAAAACTGTTATTTTCATTTCCATTTACCTCCTTTTTTATATCTATACTCAAGGCTTAACCATAATTAGCTTATGATTGCCGAAAGCTGAAGATCTATATTTCCTTATTCATATATACTTCCCCATCCAAAGCCTTAAACACAAAAGTACCGTTTTCATATATCAAATAGCTGTTTTTGCTGTTCTCCTTTGGAATGGAAACCGAACCCGGATTTACATATATATAATCCGCTATCCTCTCAAATGCCGGAATGTGCGTGTGTCCGTTTAAAAGAACCTCCCCTTTACTTAGCTTCGACGGATTGTCTTTGTTAAAATGGTGCCCGTGAGTCGCAAATATCATCTGTCCGTCGATATAAAAGAGCGCGTAATCAGAAAGAATAGGAAAGTCCAAAACCATCTGGTCAACCTCCGTATCACAATTACCACGCACGCAAACAATATCACTTGCAATATCATTTAAAAGCTCTATAACCTTTTTAGGCTCATATTCCTTTGGCAAATCATTTCTCGGACCGTGATATAAAATATCGCCAAGAAGTAGTAATTTATTAGGTTTTTCCCTTTTGTAAGCATCTATGAGCTTTTTACAATAATATGTCGATCCGTGAATATCGGAAGCTATCATCAGTTTCATATTTTTCTCCCTTTATAAAATATTTCTCGCTATCCCAAATATAACAAAACATATAATAAGTACGACCGCCAAACGCTCCGTCCCTTTGCTGACACTACAGCCTCCATTTTTGACATAATTTTTGCCCATTTCAAAGAGGATATAAAAAATGAATGGCAAAGATACGAGAAGAAGCGCATTGTATTTAAAAGCCGAAACAAAATCAAGCCTAAATACCGCCAAAAACATGCGTGTTGCCCCACAGCCCGGGCACAAATATCCGGTTGCTTTTCTAAACACACACGGTAAATATGTATCTGTTATGCTCAAGAATATCGCAAGCATTCCTCCAACAAAGAGGAATACCGACGAAATCACAATTGCTTTTTTTAGCCTATTTTTTTGTTCTTTAGACATCCTGTGTTATAGCCCCTCTTGCGACGAGCGTGTTGTTTATCTCATTTTGTACAAGCACACACACGATAATATTTAAACCTATTACCTCTAAAATTAAATATAAAATGCCATTGTCCTTATCATTTTCACCTCTCATCTGCGAGAGCTTCGTTGTCTTTTTCCCCATATTATATGCCCAGTATATGCCATATAAACCGCAGGTTATAAATGTTAACAGGAATGCCACACCACCGCCTGTATCCTCAGTTTCAGATAACCTGTTTACTTCATCTGTAATAACGACAAACCAATATATACCATATATACCGCAAGTAACAATTGTAAGTATTATGCTTACCGGTAAACTTCTTTCCATTTTTGCCCCCAATCTTTCAAAATTAAATCTTATCTCAATTATATATTAAATACATATGATATTCAATATGCGTACCTGCTTACGCTAAATGTTGCAATCCCAAAGTAGGCTTATAGGACAAAAAAGAGAGTAGCACAGCTACTCTCTTTATATCGTCTTTTAAAAGCCTGAGGATCTGCCATCTATAACATACGGCAATCTCAACAAATTATTTCATATTAGCCTTTATAACCTTAGCTAGTCTCTTAACACCCTCAACGATCTTTTCTTCTGTCATACCTGAGTAATTCATTCTGAATGTATTTTTTACATTGCCGTCAGGATAAAAACCTTCGCCCGGTACGTATGCAACGTTTTCCTTTAGGCATTCCTTTGCAAGCTCTGCAGCATCCATGTATTCTGGAAGCTCTACCCAGAGGAATAGTCCGCCTGTAGGCTTTGCAAATTTTACTTCAGGTGGGAAAGTTTCCTTCATTGTGTTATACATGAGGTCCCTTCTGTTTCTGTAGATAGCTACGATCTTTTCTACGTGAGCATCAAGATCAAACATTTCAATCCACTTTGCAGTTTCCATCTGAGCAACAGTTGAAGCCTGAAGAGCTGCGGCCTGAGCCATAAAGTTGTACTTTTCTAGGATTTCAGGTGATGCACAAATCCATCCAAGTCTGTATCCTGGAGCAAGTATCTTTGAGAAAGTTCCAAGGAATACAACAAGTCCCTTTGTATCAAGAGATTTTAGTGCAGGCTGAGCCTCACCCTCAAATCTCAATTCGCCATATGGGTTATCCTCGATTACAGGAATTTCGTATTTGTTGATGACCTTCATGAATTCTTTTCTTCTTTCAAGGCTCCAAGTTCTTGATGATGGGTTCTGGAAGTCAGGAATAACATATATCATCTTAACCCTATCTTCTTTTTCCAAAATCTTTTCGAGCTCTGAAATGATCATACCATCTGTATCAGTTGGAACTTCGATAAATCTTGGCTCGTTTGTTTTGAACGCATTTAGTGCACCAAGATATGATGGGCTCTCGATCAAAACGATATCGTCTTTATCAAGGAAAATTCTTCCTGAATAGTCAAGACCCTGCTGTGAACCACTTGTTACGATGATATCATCAGCTGTTACATGGATATCATTTTTTGCAGCCATTCTTTCAGCAATCTGCTCTCTTAGTGGCAGATATCCTTCTGTTGAAGAATACTGCATCGCAAGCTGTCCGTGCTCTTCCATTACTTTTTTCTCTGCTATTGCCATCTCATCAACAGGGAAAAGTTCCATTGCCGGAAGTCCGCCTGCAAAAGAGATAACTTCAGGCTTGCCAACAAGCGCAAGAAGCTCCCTAATAGCTGAACCTGTCAATAAATTCATTCTTGAAGCAAATTTAACCATTTGTTTTTCCTTTCATTGAAGCCATGACGGTCGCATAAAAAGATGCAAAGGTGTCACTTTTATGCCGTCAAGTTCTTCTTCTTTGATATTACGTAATATCTTCTCGTCACAGTACGACTCAAGTATGGGAATGTCAAGCTCATCTGATACCTTTTGACAAAGCTCATATCCCTTTTTGATGTCGCGTGCTGACGTTTCAGACAACAGATGTGTGTTATTTAACAGGCCTTTTACCGCAAGTCCTGTTTCAAACTCTATGCTTTTTAGGTGCATAAGCACACCCTCAAGGCTTGCGGTTTCAGGTCTGTTTGCATTTATAACAAATAACATTTCGCAATCGTCATTAAGAAAATATTTCTTAAATTGGTTCAAAACCCTCGCTCCCGAATTATCTCCTCCTGCGTCTACGATCGTATAATACTCCGTATTTTCGAGCGGTTTTTTTATCGCCGCCGAAAGTGCCGGCAGATCCTGAGTTATATCATATCCAAATGAGTTATGAAAAACCTCAATACCCTTTTTTTCGAGCATCTCTTGTCTTTCACGACTTCTAAAGTACGGATTTGCTATATCAAGATCCACGATTGCCGCTTTTTCGTGCTCTTTTTTTAGGTTTGTAACGAGATTAACCGAAAGCTCACTTTTACCACTGCCATAGTGACCTGTGATAATTCTGATCCTTTTCATATTGCGATTTTCTCCTTATGCTTCCCACGCTTCAAGCGCCTGTAAGTTTGCAGGGATGAGAGCGGCCTTTTTGCCTGTTAGTACCTTGTTAAATACCTTTTCCATAGTCTTAAGGTCTACAACATTAGTCTTTCTGATGATCGCTCCAAGCATAACCATATTAGCTGTTTTGGCATTGCCGATTTTTGTCTCTGCTACCTTGTTGCAATCAACCTTATAAATATTGATATCTTTTCTCTTTGGTTCAATATCAACAATAGAAGTGTTAACAAATAGATCTCCGCCCGGTTTTAGATCCTTTTCGAATTTTTCCAATGAAGGACCGTTCATAACGATAAGTACATCAAAGTCCTTTGTTACCATCGGAGATGCTATAGGTTCATTTGAAATGTTTACTGTACAGTTCGCAACACCGCCTCTCATTTCAGGGCCGTATGAAGGCATCCAAGTTACTTCCTTATCTTCAAACATTGCCGCATATGAAAGCATCTGACCTATAAGCAAAACGCCCTGTCCACCGAAGCCGGCAATCAATATTTTCTTTACATCACTCATGATTCTACACCTCCTCAACGTCTTTAAATACTTTTACAGGATAGTACGGAATCATATTTTCTCTTAGCCATTTAACTGCGTCTGTAGGAGCAAGTCCCCAGTTTGTAGGGCAAGTAGATAGGATTTCAACGAATGCAAAACCAAGCTTCTTTTCCTGAATATCAAAAGCATGTTCAATTGCTTTCTTAGCTTTTCTTACATCTCCCGGAGTAGTTACTGTTACTCTCTCTACGTAAACCGCACCGTCAATCTGCGATATAATTTCTGACATTCTTAGTGGGAAACCAGCCTGTTTAGGGTCTCTTCCGTTTACGCATGTAGTAGCCTTCTGGCCTACAAGTGTAGTAGGAGCCATCTGACCGCCTGTCATACCGTAAATTGCGTTGTTGATAAAGAATGTGCAGAATTTTTCTCCACGCTCTGCCGCATGAATAATTTCTGATGTACCGATAGAAGCGAGGTCTCCGTCACCCTGATAAGTAAATACAGGATGAGTCGGATGAACTCTCTTAATTCCCGAAGCTACAGCAGGTGCTCTGCCATGAGGTGATTCGAGCATGTCTATATTCATATATTGGTGAGCAACGATCGAGCAACCAACAGGTGATACACCGATTGCTTCGCCAATCTGTCCACGTTCCTCAAGCACTTCCATAATAAGTCTGTGCGCTATACCATGCGTACATCCAGGGCAATAATGAAGCTCCTTTTCACGCATTCCTTTTGTGTATTCAAAAACCGGTTTCACTTATTTCACCCCCAAAATCTTCTTAGTTCTTTCAACTACTTCATCCGGATCAAGAAGCATGCCGCCGTATCTGTTTATAAGCGATACCGGATATTTCCCTTCTAATACGTACTTAACATCATGCATCATCTGTCCGCCCTTTGAAAGCTCAACAGAGATAACATGCTTAACATTATCACCAAGCTTTGCAAAAGCCTTTGCAGGGAATGGCCATAGAGTTTTAGGTCTGATCATTCCAGCTTTGATGCCTTCTGCTCTTAGCTTCTGGATAGCTTCCTTTGTAACTCTTGAAGTAGAGCCGTATGAAACGAATACAACTTCTGCATCGTTTAGTTCAACTTCTTCCCAATCCTGAAGCTTTTCCTGAGCCTTTTCGTATTTTGGCCAGTACTCGTCGATATACTCTTCGAGTAGATTTTGCTGTAGCCATACAGAATTTAGAGCATGTCTTTCTCTTTCAAATCTGTGACCTGTAAGAGCCCATGGCTTAACTTTTCTTATGTCTTCGCCCAAAACAGCTTCTTTTGGTTCAGGCAATAGTACAGGCTCCATCATCTGTCCTATGATACCGTCAGCACAGATAATTACAGGATTTCTGTATTCGTCTGCAACCTCAAAGGCATTATAAATCATGTCGCAAGCTTCCTGTATAGAGCTTGGAGCAAATACGATTGTATGGTAGTCACCATTACCGCCACCTCTTGTAACCTGCTCATAGTCAGCCTGAGAAGCCTGTATAGATCCTATACCAGGGCCACCTCTCATAACATTGATAACTACTACCGGCATTTCAACAGATGAAAGCAGTGATAATGATTCCTGCATAAGAGCTATACCAGGTGAAGATGAAGAAAGAAGCACTCTTCCGCCTGCCGCAGCAGCTCCGTATGCCATATTTACAGCGCCTAATTCACTCTCAGCTTGGATAAACGCACCACCTGCGTTTGCAAGCTCTCTTGACATGTACTCAGGCACCTCGTTTTGTGGTGTGATAGGATATCCGAAGTAATATCTGCAGCCTGCGTTTATAGCTGCTTTTGCAAATGCTTCGTTACCTTTTAGCAATTGTTTCTCACTCATTTTATGCCTCCTCCTTGTACACATCAATAATACCGTCAGGACACATCAATGCACAGCTCGCGCAAGCAATACAGCCATCCGGATCTGTCACATAAACATTGTGGTATCCCTTCTTGTTCACCTTAGTTGGTTCTAAAGCTAAGATGTTTTTAGGACAAACAGAAACACAGAGCTCGCACCCCTTACATCTGTCCGCCCTAATAGTCAGTTTCCCTTTTGCCATTTAAGACCACGTCCTTTCTCGCAATTTTGAATTTTATCGTATATAATATTTTACCGCATAACAAATTTACAAGCAATAAAAAAGAAGCAAGGAAAAGTAATTTTTTTGTATGAAATACCAATATTTTTGCTTCTTTTTTGTTATTTATTTATCTATCTGCCATCACAGGTAGTTTCTTGGGTTGACATTTACGCCGTTTTTTAGCACCTCAAAATGCAAATGATTTGCGATGGAATCCCCGGTGCTACCAACATATGAGATAGTCTGTCCCTTTGAAACTCTATCACCTACACTTACCGCAAGCGAGCTATTATGAGCATACCTCGTCTTTAGACCATTGCCGTGGTCTATCACCACCTGATATCCGTAGCTATTGTGCCAGCCGGCAGTAACAACTCTACCACCGTCCGCCGCCTTAACAGGCGCTCCGTAACTTCCAACTATATCCAGTCCTAAATGAAGCTCATATCCCTTGATTGGGCCGTTTCTGTATTCGAACTCCGATACGACATAGTGGCTGCTTGGAAGTGGCCAGCTAAGCGATCCTGTTGCCTTGCCGCTTCCTTTTGTAGAGGTACTGCCTCCACCGGTGTTTGAGCTTGAAGAAGTCTCTTTTTTTGTGCCTTTATAAATTATCTTACTGACAGGTTCCTTTATAATTTTACTGCCGAGGAGTGCAGATGTCTTGTAGCTGCCATTTACAAACATTGTATTTCCAAATATCAGCTTCGTGCCATTTTCGCCATCCCTTGCAACCTTTGTTTTGCCCGCCTCTAAGTCGTCGTCTTCTACTACCTCTGTCTCGTACGGCACAGCTACATCGCACATACCATTCACGCCGACGACAACATTAAAAAGAGGAGTATTTTTAGAGTTTGCTTCTATGATACTTTCTGCCGCCTCATCAGCCGATACAGGTTCTTTTTTCTCCTCTGCAAGGATATGCTCTTTTTCCTTTATCTCTAGAGCAGGTGTAACAACTGTTTCCTGTGTGCCCTTATCCGCTCCATAATGCTTTTTGATAATATCTATCGTTTCCTGCGCTTCGTTATATGAGCCGACTATTGCAAGCTCCTCATCGCCAAGCATAATAGCATGTGGCATTTCCTGCACATCTAAGCCTTTTGCATACGCCTTACCTGTTATCGCAGCATCATATATCACAAAAAAAGCTGCCAAAACAAATGCCATGCTTATAGATAGTATGCGCTTGCATTTATCATTCCTGATAGAAACAAGTGCTGTAATAAATTTTCGTATATACTTATTTTCGCATATTATTTCTTTTGTAATCTTATTTTCTTTATTCATCATGTCTCTACTCTGCAATAAAATGGGCTAGCGGTCAATCCTTTTAGCAAAATGTTTAGATTTTGTTCATTTTTGTTCATTTATAAATATGTATAGGTGCAATATAGTAGCAAATTTTCATGATATAAGACCGAGTCTGCTTATGGTTTCTTTTTCCTCCTTGCCTGTCGTTATTGTGTATTTGCGCGTTGTTTCTATACTGCAATGCCCAAGCACATCCGCCAGCCGATTTAGATCCTTTGTTTTTTCATAAAATGTGCGAGCAAATAAATGTCTTAAGTTGTGCGGAAAGACTTTGTTCGAAGGCACTCCGGCTTGCTCTGCTATTTTTTGCATGTTTCGCCAAACAGTAGTCCTATCTATCGGGGTGCCGTTTGCACCTGTAAATATACTCCCTCTCTTTATTGCTCGATCCTTACAGTATCTTGCAAGTTTTAACGAAAGCTTTTGTGGCAAAAAAATTACTCGCGTCTTACCTTTGCAAGTTACCGCAATCTCCCCTTGCGTCAATGCTTCTGCCCTTATATATTTTAGTTCGCCAACTCTGATAGCCGTTGCACATATAGTTTCCATAATAAGCGCAGTCTCATGCTCACCTTCTCTTATCGCTACGCGCACGAGCTTTTTGTATTCTTCCTTTTTTAATTCTCTTTCTTCTTTTATAAATAGTTGTTTTTGGCATCTCACAGTTTTTATCTTTAAGTCCGGTCTGTTTAGGAACTCAAAAAATTGATTTAGAGCTATCACCTTCACATTTACACTTGAAACTTTTAATTTTTTTTCGAGCTCTTCTCTATATGCGATAATATCCTCTTTTGTTATCTCCTCTAATGTCTTTGCCTGCAAAATCCACCTCAAAAAGCCTTTTACTGCTCTTGTGTATTGCTCTATGGTATTGCATGCTTTTTCGTTTTCGATCATGTGCCACTGATACTCTTTTAACAATTCATTTTCTACGATCGCATTTTTTAACATTTTTCTCTCTCCTTCTACATAAAAAAATTAGTTTACTCTTTAAATTTACTCAAAGAATGAGGATTAAAATCAGATAAAATTAAAAAATATATAACCCTTGCGGTTATATATTTTTTGTTCCCTAAATGCATGCACCTATACTCCAGATAAAACAGGCAGCCTATGGCTGCCTGTTTTTTGTGTTCTATGTTATATGTTTATTTTATAACCTCGCATATTGAGTTCTGTGAAAGACAAGCTGCATTGCCCTCATCTGTGTCAAGATGTACTGACGCAGGCGGTTCTCCGCCAACTCTTACGAGCACATTTCCAAATACGAGCTCTCTTTCGCCTTTAACCTTTAGACTTATGATCTGCTTATCTACAAGGCCGGCTTCCTTTGCTTCGCCCTCTGAGATGTGCAAATGTCTTAGCGCGGCTATCACACCGTGATCAAGTTCAACTTCTCCGCAAGGTCCGATTAGCTTGCAACCAGGCGTTCCCTCAAGCTTGCCCGATTCTCTGATTGGAAGAGCAAAGCCTGCTTGTCTGCCGTCTGTAAGTGCAAGTTCAACCTGAGTTTCTTTTCTTGCAGGTCCTAAAACTCTAAGTCCTTTTATAGTTTTTTTAGGTCCAACAAGATCTACCTTTTCTTCACAAGAAAACTGGCCCGAGCCAAGATCTTTAAAATATGTAAGTTCGTGTCCTTTTCCAAACAACGTTTCTACATCTGCTTGGCTTAAATGCACATGCTTGTTTGATATTCCTACTTTTACTTCATATCCCATTTTGTCCTCCTTAAAATAACATAATACTATATTTGTTAGTCTAGACAGCTTATATATGGTAGCTGTCTATATTTTTGGTTATAATCAAGTCCGTATCCTACGATAAAGACATCTCCAACTGTAAATCCGACATAATCGCCCTTTACATCAACTTGTCTGCCTGTTGGTTTATCAAGAAGTGCACATATTCTTATGCTCTTTGCACCTCTGTTTTTTAGATATCCGTTTAGGTAGTTTAATGTAATACCGGAGTCTATAATATCTTCGACGATGATAACATTTTTGCCCATAACATCCTCTTCGATATCCTTCATTATTTTTACCGTACCGGATGTTTTTGTCTGCGCTCCGTAGCTTGAACATGCGATAAAGTCAATCGCAAAATCCTCAAGGTCTATACATTTCATAAGGTCTGCCATCCAAGGCACCGAACCTCTCAATATGCCTACGAGGAGCAGAGGTTCACCTGCAAAATCCTTTGTTATCTGTTCTCCAATTTCTTTTGCTTTAGCTAAAATTTCTTCGTGTGTTATAAGTACCTTACCTACCACTTTACTCTCCTTTGCCTTTTGTGAGATTGCCTGCAATTTTAATTCAATAAGATAAGATTAAATCATTTTTTCAATTTCGTCAAGAAGCTCATCATAGCCTGTTTTTTTTAGGGATGAAATAGGTATCACTTTGTCATCTTTATTCATATCAAGGGTCTGTCTTATAATCTTGATATTTTTTTGAAGCTGATTTCTCGAAATTTTATCTGCTTTTGTCGCAACGACAATACCGTCATACTCGTAGTGCTTTAAAAAGTCATACATCTGCACATCCTGTTTAGATGGTGCATGCCTTATATCAACAAGCTGCACTACCTTTATGAGCCCCTCTCGCACTTCAAAATAATCCTCTATCATTTTGCCCCAGCTTGCGCTCATGGATTTTGCCACTTTAGCGTATCCGTATCCGGGCAGATCCACTATCCTAAAGCTTCCATTTATTTCATAGAAGTTTATAGTTCTCGTCTTGCCGGGGTTTTGTGATACCTTTGCAAGCTTTTTCCTATTGGTAAGCAAATTTAAAAGCGATGATTTACCGACATTAGATCTGCCTGCAAAAGCAATTTCGGGCATGTCATCTTGTGGATACTGATTTTTATTGCCTGTAACTGCTACAAGCTCTGCCTTTTTTATCTTTAGCATTTTACTTCTCCGTAAGTGCTTCCTTTAGCGCTTCAGAAACATTTTTTATAAGCACAAACTCCATATGATTTCGCACGTTCTCCGGAATTTGCTCTATGTCGCTTTCGTTGTCTGCGGGCAAAAGCACTTTGTGAACTCCTGCTCTGTGAGCCGCAAGCACTTTTTCTTTTATACCGCCAACCGGCAATACATTCCCCCTAAGCGTTACCTCTCCTGTCATTGCAACATCTTTTTTGACAAGTCTGTTTGTGAGCGTTGATATCATCGCAACACACATAGTAACGCCTGCCGACGGTCCGTCTTTTGGCACAGCACCTTCCGGCACGTGGATATGCATATCCTTTTCTTTGTAAAAGTTTTCGTCTATGCCAAGCTTTTTTGCCACTGATCTTATGTAGCTTATACCTATCTTTGCCGACTCCTGCATAACATCGCCCAGCTGTCCTGTCAGCGAGAGTTTGCCTGTACCCGGTACTGCTGATGTTTCGATAAATAGTGTATCGCCGCCAACTATTGTCCACGCAAGGCCTGTCACAACGCCAATCTCTTTTTTGCCGGTTATCTTGTCGTATCTGTATTTCCTTTTGCCTAAAAGCTCTTTGAGGTTTTTTTGAGTAATTTTGCAGCTTTCTATGTCGCCTGCCACAATCTTTTTTGCAACCTTTCTTATAAGGTTGGCAATTTCTCTTTCGAGATTTCTCACTCCCGACTCTCTTGTATAATAATTTATAAGGTCTCTTATAGCTTTTTCGCTCATGGAAAATTGCGTTTTTACAAGTCCGTGTTCCTTTATCTTCTTAGGAATTAAATATTTTTTTGCTATTGCTACCTTTTCGTCTTCTGTATATCCTGTTACCTCTATGACTTCCATCCTGTCAAGAAGAGGCCTTGGAATAGTATTTAGGTCATTTGCAGTTGTTATAAACATCACCTTTGATAAATCAAAAGGCACCTCTAAATAATGGTCCATAAAGCTTTTGTTTTGCTCAGGGTCGAGTACTTCAAGGAGCGCAGAAGACGGATCACCCTTATAGTCAGCTCCAAGTTTATCTACCTCATCAAAGAGAAATAAAGGATTTCTTGTGCCGGCATCCTTTATGCCATTTATAACACGGCCGGGTATGGCTCCTATATATGTTCTCCTATGACCTCGTATCTCGGCTTCGTCCCTAACACCGCCAAGTGACATCCTTACAAACTCTCTCCCTGTCGCTCTTGCTATCGATTTTGCAATAGAAGTTTTGCCTGTGCCCGGAGGGCCTACAAGACATATGATCGGGCCTTTTATCTCTTTTGAAAGCTCCACAACTGCCAGATATTCTAAAACTCTTTCCTTGACTTTTTCGAGTCCGTAGTGATCCTCATTGAGGATTTTTTCTGCTTTCTTTAAATCAATTGTTGTGTCGCTTAGCTTATTCCAAGGAAGGCTGAGAATAGTTTCTATGTATAATCTAATCACGTTAGCTTCCGCCGAGGATGGTTGCATATGCGAAAGCTTTTTTATTTCTTTTTCTACTTTTTTTTCAACATCTTTTGGAAGATCGAGCTCGTTTATTTGCTCGTTCCATTTTATTAGATCTTCGTCGATATCCTCATCAAATCCAAGCTCGTTTTGTATCGCCCTCATCTGCTCGCGAAGGTAATAATTTTTTTGATTTTCGTCCATCTGCTTTCTGACTTTATCGCTGATATCCCTTTCTATGCCCGCGATCTCAACCTCGTCTAAAAGCATTTTGTACACAAGCTCAAGTCTTTTTAGAGTGTCTGCCTCATCGAGAATTTTTTGATGTTTTTCGACATTTATCTCCATATATGAAGCGACTACGTCTGCGAGCTGTCCACCTCTTTTGATGCCTGCGACAAGCCCAAAAATCTCTTTCGGATTTTTTTCTCGCATCTCAACGTATTCCTCAAAGAGCACCAAAAGAAGCCTCATAAGCGCCTCTTCTTTTTGGGTTACTTCTTCAGTTTCTATTTCTATATTATCGTCTACAATGCATTCAAAAAAAGCGTCCTCCGGCAAGATTTCTTCTATTTTTCCTCTGCAAATGCCCTCCACAAAAACTCTTACTCCGTCGTTTGGAAGCTTTAACATCTGTTTTATCTTTACCACCGTTCCAATTTTATATATATCATCTGCCGTTGGAAGATCAATATTTTCGTCCTTTTGTGATACGAGTAAAACTCTTTTGTCTCGCAGCATTGCTGCTTCGAGTGCTTTTATAGATTTTTCTCTGCCTATATCAAAATGAAGCAGCATATGTGGCAGTATAGATAATCCACGAAGCGGAATCATCGAATATATCATATTTTCTCTCCTTTCTAGTTAATATTCACACATCTTCTAAAGCCTTGGTATGTCCAAAAAAGCGACTTACGCAAGTCGCCTTGGATTTTTTGTGTCCACTAATTTTTTTGTTATCGTATATTGTTTTATGTCCTCTTGACTTGGAATTTCATACATTATATCCGTCATAATGTTTTCCATAATCCCACGGAGCCCTCTTGCTCCCGTCTTTCTTTCTATTGCCTTTTTCGCTATTTCAGCTATGGCATCATCCTCTATGGTAAGCTCTACACCGTCCATATCAAATAGTGCTTTGTACTGCTTTATCAATGCATTTTTCGGCTTTGTCAGGATTTTTATAAGTGCTTCCTCATCAAGTTGCTCAAGTGCAACTATCGCCGGAAGTCTGCCTATCATTTCCGGTATAAGCCCGTATGAAAGCAAGTCTTCAGGCTCAAGGAAACTTAAGATTTCTTTTTCCTGTTGCTTTGTTTTTTCGACAGAAGAATTAAATCCGATAACCTTTTCGCCAAGCCTTCTTTTTATCACCTTATCAAGTCCGTCAAAGGCTCCTGCGCATATAAACATGACATTTGTCGTATCAAATTGGATGAATTCCTGATTTGGGTGCTTCCTGCCACCTGTCGGCGGCACATTGCAAACAGAGCCTTCTATTATTTTTAAAAGCGCCTGTTGTACACCCTCACCGCTTACATCTCTTGTAATAGACGGATTATCCGATTTTCTTGCTATCTTGTCTATCTCATCGATATATATAATACCTTTCTGTGCCCTCTCTATATCATAATCGGCCGCCTGTATGAGCTTTAGCAATATGTTTTCGACATCTTCGCCAACATAGCCTGCTTCTGTTAGAGCTGTCGCATCAGCTATCGCAAATGGAACGTTTAGTATTTTTGCCAACGTCTGTGCAAGCAAGGTTTTACCCGAACCTGTCGGGCCAACCATCAAAATATTGCTCTTTTGAAGCTCGATATCTATATTTTTGTCACTGAGTGAATTGATACGCTTGTAATGATTATAAACTGCAACAGCTAAAACTTTTTTCGCCTCTTCTTGACCTATTACATACTCGGAAAGCTTTTTTACTATTTCTTTTGGTTTTAAAAGGGTAAGCTTGTCATCTTTTGCATCTCTTTTTGCGAGGGTTTCTTCCTCCTCTATAATGTCATAGCAAAGCTCGATACATTCGTTGCAGATATATGTATCGTTTGGTCCGACAAACATCCTTCGCACTTGACTGCGTGGTTTGCCACAAAAAGAACAATATACTTCCATAGGCTCATCATGTTTTGGCATAATAAATCTTCTCCTGTTTTACCTCGAAATCATAACCTTATCGATGAGTCCATAATTTTGTGCCTCATCTGATGTCATAAAGTTATCCCTATCTGTATCCTGCCTTATTGTCTCAAGTGGTTTGCCTGTCTTTTGCGCCAAAATTTCATTTAGCTTTTCTCTTGTTTTTAGTATATGCTCCGCATGGATCTTTATGTCCTCAGCTTGCCCGCTCATACCTCCAAGTGGCTGGTGGATCATAATTACCGAATTTGGAAGCGCATACCTTTTGCCTTTTTGACCTGCCGCAAGCAAGACTGCAGCCATGCTCGCCGCCTGTCCGACGCATATTGTCGAGACCTGAGGTTTGATATACATCATCGTATCATAAATAGCCATGCCTGCGCTTACAGAACCTCCCGGGCTGTTTATATATATTGATATATCTTTATCAGGGTCTTCCGCTTCTAAAAATAATAGCTGTGCCATTATGGTATTTGCAAGGTCATCGGTAATTTCGCTTCCGATAAAAATAATCCTGTCTTTGAGAAGCCTTGAATATATATCGTATGTTCTCTCACCTCTGCTTGTTTGTTCTATTACATAAGGTATCAAAGCCACTTTTTATACCCCTTTCTTATTCTTAAAATCCTTTATTTTTCCTCTTTGTCGTCTTTTTTAGCTGCCTTTTTTGCTTCGAGTTCCTTGATAGTAGCATTGTCAAATATGAAATCTATTGCCTTTCTTAACTTAACATCTTGCCCGATAAGCTCAACGCTTGCTTCTCCGAGCATGTTTCTTATCTGATCCTTTTCGATACTATACTGGATCGCCATAAGCTCAAGCTGTTTTTCGATATCCTCATCGCTTGCAACGATGTTTTCGGCGTCTGCAATGGCTCTGACTACCATTCTCATCTTAACTCGCTTAGTTGCCTCTGCCTCAAGCTCTTTTTGGAAGTCTTCCATGTTTTTGCCCAAGAACTGCACATACTGGTCTATAGAAAGGCCTTGCTGTGAAAGTGACATGCTGATCTCATTGATCATCTGATTTACTTCATCATAAACCATTGCCTTTGGCACATCTATGTCATTTTTATCACAGACTATTTCAAGAGCTCTATCTTTCATCTGATTTTGTGCCCAAGCTGTCTTTCTCTTTTTGAGGTCTTTTTTTGTTTCCTTTTTGAGCTCGTCAAATGTATCATATTCGCTTACATCTTTTGCAAACTCGTCGTCAAGCTCAGGTAGCTCTTCTTCTTTTACTTCATGAACTACGCACTTAAATACTGCTTCTTTGCCTGCAAGATCAGGTGCATGATACTCTGTTGGGAATGTCACCTTGACATCTACTTCTTTTTCTTTTTCTGCTCCTACAAGCTGGTCTTCAAATCCCGGAATGAAGCTGCCTGATCCTATTACAAGCGGATATCCTTCGGCAGTGCCTCCTTCAAACTGATCGTCGCCAACAAATCCCTTATAATCAAGAATTATGTGGTCGCCTTTTTTTACTTTTCTGTCTACAGCAACCATCCTTGCGTTTCTCTTTTGCAATCCTTCAAGCTCCGCATTGACATCCTTTGCTGTCACCTTATCATCTACCTTTTCTAGTTCAATGCCTTTGTAGTCCTTAACTGTCACCTCCGGATATGTTGCAACAGTAGCTGTAATGCTAAATGGCGCATCCTTTTCAAGTTTGCCGAATTCTAACCTTGGCTGCTCTATTGACTCAATATCAAGTTCAAGAAGCGCTTTTGGATAATGCTCTGCAATCAGATCGTTGATTGCATCTTCTGCAAAAACATCTCCATACTTATTTTCGATCATCTTTCTTGGAGCTTTGCCCTTTCTAAATCCGTCAATCTGAAATTGATCCTTTGCTTTTTTATAAGCTTCTACCTTGGCTGCTTCGAGTTCCTCAGCTGTAAAATCAATCGTAAATTTAGCTTCTCCATTTTCTTTTGCTAACAGTGTTGCTTTCATCTTTTTTATTTCCTCCTATCAAACGGATTTTTTATTTTATCTACCGTTAAAAATCATTTTTATGCAATGCAAATATAATACCATTTTTATGAAAAAAACTCAAGGTGTAACACCTAAAAATTCAAGGCTTTAGGTTGCTTTGCCATTGCTTCTTTTTTAAAATCTGCTATACTCTCTTGCCGTGGAATTGATAATAGCAGGTTTTTAACTTGCCATTATATAATTTACGCCGTCTTTCAGCCGGTCTTTGCATAACTTTCTTCTCAAAATCCTCATCTGTTGTTATGACAAATAGCGACCAATCAGTATGTGTTTTATAAAAATCCGACAGCTTTTTATATATTACTTCTATCTGCTTGTCATCTCCTATGCGTTTGCCATACGGCGGATTTGTTATGATAATGCCGTTTTTTGTTTTATTTTCAAAATCCTTTATATTCTGCAATCTAAAATCTATCACATCGCCTACGCCTGCCTCGTCAGCATTTTGCTTTGCCGCTTCAAACGTTTTTGGATCTATATCTCCTGCTATGATCTGAAGTTTGCAGTCATTTTTTATCGCTTTATATGCTTCTTTTCTTTCATTCCCCCATAAGCTTTTATCTATGAATTCCCAGCCTTCTGATACAAATTTCCTACCAAGCCCCGGGGCGATATTTAGGCCGATCATGGCCGCCTCTATTGGTATCGTACCGCTGCCACAGCATGGATCTGCAAGTAGTCTGTCTTCTTTCCAAAATGAGAGCATTACAAGTGCGGCCGCCATAGTTTCTTTTATTGGCGCCGATGTTGGGCAAACTCTGTACCCACGCTTGTGAAGTGCCTCGCCACTTGTGTCTACTGTAATTGTCACTCGGTCTTTTAATATGGTAAATTTTACTTTATACTCTGCACCTGTTTCTTCTAAACGCTCGCAAGCGTATGTCTCGCACAGTCTTTGCGCAATCGCCTTGTTTACGATGCTTTGACACGCCGGCACACTATGCAATTTTGATTTCACGGATGTTCCTATAACTATTATTTTACCGTCGATAGCAATCAAGTTTTCCCAAGGTATACCTTTTACCTGCTGGAATAACTCTTCAAATTCGCTTGCATAAAACTCTGCCATTTTTAGCAATATCCTGTCGGCCGTCCTCACCCAAAGATTGCTTCGTACTATGCCCCTTTCGTCAGCAATATATGTTATCTTGCCATCCTCGGTTTTGATTATTTCGTAGCCTAAAGCTTTTATCTCACGCTTTGCGACTGCCTCAAGGCCAAATGTTGTAGTTGCGATAAGTTCTAATTTCACTTTTTGCTCCTGTCTGTTTATATTTTGCTGCTTATATCTGTATACCCTTAAAAAATGGCTATCTCTCAAAGAGATAGCCACAAATTATGTTTTATTTAGCTTTTTACTTGAATTTCCTTCTTCTATTTATTGCACTCTTTTGAATATCATCTATATTTTCGAGAGCTCTGCCTGTGCCTATTACAACGCAATCCATTGCATTCTCGGCAATCTTAACATTTATGCCTGTCCTCTGCTTGATTCTTTCGTCGATACCTCTTAGGCACGCACCACCGCCCGTTATAATTATACCGTTTGTGCTAATATCTGCAGCAAGCTCCGGTGGAGTTTTTTCAAGTACCGAATGTGTTGCCTCGCAAATTTGATGCAAAGGTTCCTCGAGTGCATCCACCATCTCGTTTGATGTTACTACAACATCCCTTGGAAGTCCTGTAACAAGGTCTCTGCCGCTACAAGTATACTCGCTTTCATTTTCAACAACAATTGCGGTGCCGATCTCCTTTTTAAGTGTCTCCGCCATTCTCTCGCCTATATATAGCTTATGCTTTTTGCGCATATACTTTATAATCGCCTCATCCATCCTGTCGCCTGCAACCTTCAAGGATGTGCTTGTTACTATGCCACCAAGCGAAATAACAGCGATATCCGATGTGCCTCCGCCTATATCTATAACACAAGTGCCATCAGGCCTTGAGATGTCGATGTCTGCCCCAATCGCTGCCGCGAGTGGTTCTTCCATCAAAAATACATCCTTGCCGCCTGCCTGTGCAGCCGCTTCCCTTACCGCTCTTTTTTCGACTTCGGTAACGCCAGATGGTACGCAAATCATAATTCTCGGTCTAAAAAATCTACCGCCGCCACACGTCTTTTTTATAAAATATTTTAGCATTCTTTCGGTCACATCATAGTCCGAAATAACACCGTCTCTAAGCGGCCTTAAAGCTACGATATTTGCCGGAGTTCTTCCGAGCATATCCTTTGCTTCCTGCCCAACTGCAAGTATCTCGTCTGTCTCGTCGTCGACGGCAACTACTGACGGTTCTTCTAAAACAATACCTTTCCCTTTTATATAAACAAGGACATTGGCTGTTCCCAAATCTATACCTATTTCTTCTGTGAATGCCATGTTTGTTTCTCCTTCCTTTTATCTCGTTTTTTTATTATATGCTAACAGACACTTTTTTTCAAGCCTTTTCAAATTGGAGAAAACAAGCCCAATAAGGGATTTATTCGACATCTTTCAACGCTTGTACCATATCTATTTTTTTATTCTTCTTTGAGATAACTACACCTACAAATATTGAAACGCCAAATGTCAAGGCTATGCTAACCGCATATGTCGCCCAACCTATCGACATCGTAAATTCGTACTCTCTGCCAAGCTCTTGCAATAAGAAATACAAAACTCCCGCACCTGCCGGCAAGCCTATCAAAACACCGATAAGCGTCAACCATACATTTTGTGTAATAAGCAATTTACCTATCTTTTTATCTCTAAATCCAAGCACTTTTAGCGTTGCAAGTTCTCTATACCTTTCCATATAGCTCATTACCCCAAGAGTATACAAAACTACGATACCAAGAACTACCGCTGCGATTACAAGTATCGCTACCATTAGATCCATTATTTCAAGCATGCTGTTAAACGAATCCACTATATTGTCTTTTGCCTGTATTCCCGAAACTATCTCTCTATCTTTTATATCATCCAGATCGTCGCTCATTTTTGTAGTATATATATTACTTATGTGATATGGTATATCGTTATCCTTTGCATATCCTTCTGTCATAACGATGGATTTATTTACAAATGCATGATAATATCCGGCCACTTTGACCCTGTATGTCTTATCGCTGCCATATGGTGAAACTGTGATTTCATCACCTATATCTGCTGTCTCCTTTAGTCTCAGGCAAAGGTATACACCGTCATCCGAAAGCTTAAATGCCTCATTATCTTCAGTCAAAAAATTAACATGACCGTTTTTTATGTCGTAAATTTCAAGATTTACATTCTCGTTATCGTAGCTTACAGCTGTTGATGCCTGCCAGTCGCCGTCTACCTCGTCTGCAAGCGCTGTCGCCTCGCTGTTTGTCGCTGTCTCCGAAAGTTCTATTTTTGTTTTGTAATCACCGGCATCGTCGCCCATCATCCCCACAAAATCATTTATTGTATCTCGCATGCCCAGACCACCGACAAGCAGGAGCATACAGCCGAATATGCCGACAAGCGACATCGCAGTTCTTGATTTATGGCGAATGATATCGCGCACATTCCATTTTGTGCCAAAAGAAAATTTTTGCCACAGCCTTGTTTTTTCAATGAGGGCATGTCTTATTTTCTTTGGTGTGTACGGCCTGAGTGCCTCTGCGGCAGTGCCTTTGAGCATTTTTTTGACAGACAAATAGCTTATTAGCGTCAAGAAAACGACTGTTCCTATAATTACAGGAATACAAAAACCGGGCATCACAAGGTCCCAATTAGGCATATCAAAGTATGTCCCCATCATGCCGTTCTCATCAATTATAAGTGATGTTATAAAATAGCCCAAAGGAACCCCTAGAGTAACTCCTACAACTCCTAAAACAAAACCGTAAGATGTATAATGTCTCAAAATTTTATTGTCACGAAATCCAAGCGCTTTTAGCGTACCTATCTGCACTTTCTCGTTTCCTGCAATCCTATGCATGGTCGTAACCATTGTAAGGATGCCTATCCCAAGGAATAATACCGGCAGTATCATTCCCATCGACTGCCCTTCCTCCATCTCGCTTTTTAGCCCGGCATACGACGGGTGAGCTTCCTTATCTGTTATTATAAATGTTTTGCCTGTTGCTTCCTTTACGCTGTCCTCAAGCTCGCCTTTGCTGAGATCCGAAATTATATTTATTTGAGAATAGTAATCTACTCCTAGTGAATCCTCTAACTTTTTCGGGGAAATGTACGCAAAGCCGTGCAGACTATAGTCAGGCATGAGCTGGTTATCGTCCGCAAGGCATATCATATTTTCACTGCTTTGTACAAGAGCGACAACCTTTGCTTTTATCTTTACGCCCTTATATGTCAATGTCATTTGATCGCCTATTTTTATATCGTTTTCGTTTGCAAATTTCCTCGCAAGCCAAATGCCGTCACTATCTTCATCATATGCCTTACCCTCGTTTATTTTTAGGGTCGACATATCTGCGTCCTCTGTAACATTTAGAGTCAATGTCTTTTTCGTATCCTCGATACCGACATTGACGCTTAAATATCTCGTTGCACTATCTACTCCATTGATATTTTCGATATTTTTTATATCATCTTCGCTAAAACCGTCTTCCTCGTAAAGTCGAAAGTCTGCATAATTTGTTTCTTTCAAAAAGCTGTTTACGTCAACCTCAAGACTTTTCCATTCCATATTGAAGCCAAAAAAAATACCGATACCGACAGTTACCATGATAATCATCGATATAAACTGCGATTTGTATCGCCACGCTGTTCTAAATAATTTTTTTAAAAGCATCTTACCACTCCACTTCCTCTGCGTTCATCGGATTTTCTTGCTCCTCGCATGACTGTATCTTCCCATTTTTGACTCTGAGTACAACATCAGCCATTTTTGCTATGCTTTGATTGTGAGTAACTATTACAATCGTTTTACCATAGTTTTTTGCCATCGAAAGAAGCAGTTTCAAAATCATAACGCCTGTTGTGGAATCAAGTGCGCCTGTCGGCTCATCGCAAAGCAGTATTTTAGGATTTTTAGCAAGAGCTCTTGCTATCGAAACTCGTTGCTGTTCGCCCCCGGAAAGCTGCGCAGGGAAGCTCTTCATATGGCCCGAAAGGCCTACTTGCTTAAGTATTTCCTCCGGTGCAAGAGCGTCTTTTGCAATCTCCTTTACAAGAGCCACATTTTCGTATGCGGTAAGTGTTGGTATTAAATTGTAAAATTGGAAAACAAAACCGACGGTTGCCGCTCTGTAATCAGCAAGCTCGTCGTTTGTCAATGTTGAAATATCTCTTCCATTTACTAAAATTTTGCCGCTTGTTGGGCTGTCAAGCCCTCCAAGCATATTTAAGAGGGTACTCTTTCCTGCACCCGACGGTCCTAAAACTACTATAAATTTACCCTCTTCAAGTGTAAAATTAACTCCGTCAAGTGCTCTTTGTTCGTTTTGTCCGTTTTTGTAGATGCGTGTAACATCTTTAAATTGTACAATTGCCATAAATCCTCCGTTTTATTTTTTAAAAAGCGAAAGCTTTTTTTCATAAGGCTCTTGTATAATTTCTTTAACCCCGTATCCGGTCTCCTCCACAGTCTCTTTTAGCTTTACTTCATCAAGTGGCTCTTTTGAGACGATCTCTGTCACCCCCTTGCTATGCGAAGATTTGACCTTCTTTACATTAAAACTGTTTCTGATGGCCTCATTTACGTGTGCTTCACACATATTGCATGCCATGCCATCAACTTTTAATGTTGTTTTTATCATTTTACTTATTCCTTCCTCATTAAAAAATAAATTTTAATGTATTTTTAGTCTGTCGACATAATCGTCGTCTTTTCTTTTTCTCTTTTTATAAAAGTAAATAGCTAATGTGATAACGCCTATTGCTATCAATCCAACTCCTACGATTTGATATGGTTGCATCTTTATAAATACCTCGCTTTTTTTATTTACTGTACTTGCAATAACTCCTACTACTAAAAATGGTCCGAGAGCAAATCCTTCATGTGCTTTTTTTGTTGTAAAAAGCAACACTATCGCCCCATATATACCGGCAAGCATCATGGCATAAAGGAGTGCTCTTGTTATTATCTTGATTCCAAAAAACAATCCGCACGAAGCGACAAATTTTATATCACCTCCGCCAAACGCCCCTTTTATCGTTATATTTACGACAATCATCAGCGCAGGCATGATGACAAGCCCGAGCAGTTTCTCTAAAATAAGCGAGCTGTCAAGTATAGTAGCAATAGCTCCTGCTATAAAAATCCAGAGATTAAATATATCAGGCAGTTTATGCGTCCTTGCATCAACTATCGCACCTGTTACCATCAGCCCTACTACAACGCCTACAAGAATTTGATCATTCACCTTTGTATACGCGAATGGCTTTCCCCTCTTTTATACCAACTATCTTTATGCCCTCAGTAAGGCATTTTTTTATTGCCTTTATAGTTTCTTTTTCTATAAGCTCCCCCGGACAAAGAAGCGGAATCCCCGGCGGATACGGTATCACGCTCGATGCGCTTATCTTGCCCTCACATACCGAAAGCTCTAAAAATTCCTTTTTTATTTTTGCTTGTTTGTTTTGCAAATTCACTTTTTGCGGAATGAATATCTTGCTTTTACAGCAAGGTTGCAGGCTTTCCTTTCGCCCTGCTTTTTTCGTGATTTCTACAATCTCATCAAGAAGCCTGTCATAATCGCTTTTTTTATTACCTATACCGCTTAATGCCATCAGAATGTTTCCTGTAGACAGTTCGGTATATATTCCCTTGCTACGGAGTTTTTCATCTATTTCTTTACCGCTTATATCCGCCCCTGCAAGGTCAATATTTATCTTTGTTTTGTCTAAATTTCCCCCATCTATGATTTCTATACCCAAATTTTCTTTATATATAACATCTTTTATCCGAATATAAAAATCTTTTATGTTGCTCGCCCAATCCGTAAAAATTTCCTTTCCGTGTTCTTTTATCAACTTTGCATTTATTGCCAGTGTAGACATAAGAACATATGACGGGCTTGTGCTCTGCAAAAGATTTAATTTTTCGCGAAATAATGATACATCTATACGATCCGTCATTACATTTACAACTGCCGTCTGTGTAAAGCTCGCAAGCGTCTTATGTATGCTGTTTATTACAAGATCCGCACCGCTGTCCTCCGCCGCAACCGGCATTTTTAAGATGTCTTGAAACCTTCCAAAGAATTTCAGATGCGCTCCGTGTGCTTGATCCACTATCAGTATTTTACCATATCTGTGTACGACCTCACTTATTTTCGATATATCGCTACAAACACCATAATAATTTGGACTCGTCACAAAAACAGCTTCTATACTCTCATCCTCTTTTAGTGCCTGTTCAATATCAGTTGCCTTAACCTCACCTATGATATTGCAATTTTTAAAATATGTCGGCTGTAAATATACAGGTTCTATATCTGCAAGCTCAAGTGCGCTATATGCCGATTTGTGGCTCGCACGGGACATCAAAAGCTTTGGCTTTTCGGACCTTTTTCGTCCTCCGGCTCCTTGCTCCTGCGCCATGAAAACACCTGTCAATATAGCCGCCATGATACCCGCAGAGCTACCATTTATTGAAAGAAAACTTTTTTTTGCGTTGTAAAGCTCTTCATACTTGCTTTCGAGATCTGCTATTATCGTCTCAGGCGAATGCAAATTATCTGCCCCAAATATTTCTGTTATATCAAATTCGGCAACATCTTTTAAAAGCTTATCATATCCATATTTTTTGTAGATATATCCGCCTTTATGCCCAGGCATATGAAATGAAATGCGCTCACCCGTTGATCGCTTATTTCTATAATTTTCTAAAAATTCCAAAAAATCCTGCATTGCAAATCTATTTTGTAATCTTATCGCAACCCATATACTGCCTCAAAACTTCAGGAACTATCACAGATCCATCTTCCTGCTGATAATTTTCGAGTATCGCAGCTACCGTCCTGCCGACCGCAAGTCCCGAGCCGTTTAGTGTGTGTACAAACTCAGGTTTACCCTTTGCGCCGTTTCTAAATCTGATATTTGCTCTTCGTGCCTGATAATCCTCAAAGTTTGAGCAAGAAGAGATTTCCACATATCTATTGTAGCTTGGCATCCAAACCTCTATATCATAAGTTTTTGCCGCAGAAAATCCCAAATCACCTGTGCTAAGCGTAACAACTCTGTAAGGAATTTTGAGTCTCTTTAAAACTTCCTCCGCCGAAAGGAGTAATTTTTCGAGCTCATCGTATGATGTCTCAGGCTTTACAAATTTTACAAGCTCTACCTTGTTGAATTGATGTTGCCTTACAAGACCCCTTGTATCACGACCTGCCGAGCCGGCTTCCTTTCTGAAGCAAGGAGTGTATGCCGTATAATACAGTGGCAGCTCATCTTCTGATAATATCTCGCCTGATCTCAAGTTTGTAATAGGCACTTCCGCTGTAGGAATTAAGAAAAAGTCCTTTGCCGGTACATGAAACATATCGTCCTCAAACTTAGGCAATTGACCTGTGCCTGTCATTGCGTCTCTGTTTACCATAAATGGCGGCAAAAATTCTGTAAATCCGTGCTCCTCAGTATGTAGATTTAACATAAAGTTTATAACAGATCTTTCAAGCCTTGCGCCCTTACCCTTATAAACTGTAAATCTCGTACCTGCGATCTTTGCAGCTCTTTCAAAATCAAGTATATCAAGATCTGTGCCTATATCCCAGTGCGCCTTAAAATCAAAACCGAATTTTGTCGGTTCTCCGACTTTTTTATACTCTACATTGTCGCTGTCATCTGCTCCCATCGGTACATCTTCTGCAGGTGTGTTAGGAATATTTAATAGCGCTTCTCTCAGCTGTTTTTCGACATCCGAAACTTGCGCATCGTAGGTCTTTATCTCATCAGAAAGCTTTTTCATCTCCGCCATAAGCTCAGTAGTATCTTCTCCTGCTTTTTTCATCTGAGGGATTTTTTTAGAATCAGTTGACTGCTTATTTTTCATCTGCTCCACAACAGCAAGCAACTCTCTTCTTTTCTTATCAAGCTCAGGCACTTTATCTATACCAAAATCACCCTGACCTCTTCTTTCGACAGCTTTCTTTACTCCATCAAAGTCTTCTCTTATTCTCTTAATGTCTAACATCTATATATTCCTCCTGCAATAAGTATAAATAAATCTAAAATAAGTTCTTTTTATATAGCACATATAAGCCTGTCAGCTCTTCTATTTTGTCATTCATCTCAATCTGCAAATCTGACGCTGTTTGGAAATCACCGACATCAAGTGCATTGATTATCCTCGAAAGCAAACACGGCTCAACCAAAGTATTTTTGCCAAGCTCATTTCGCAGTTTATCTATTCTGCTCCAATATGCAACATCATAATCTGAGCAAGCACTATCATCGTGCAATTTTACCATGCTCCTTATAAGATCTCGATTGCTTGGTATTATCCTATTGTGAAGCTCCGTTGCCCATCTGCTTAGCATTGCCGTCTTGTATGAATCTAATGTCGTATTGTTCATAACTCCGCCGACACTCAAAACTCCTGTCTTCTCACTGTGATCCTCAAATGCGCACAGGTTTTCCCAAACAGTTCTCGGCGCTCTGCCAAAGTTTATATCCCTTTCGGCTGTCGTATATGTGTCGTAAACATTTTTCTCGCTGCGATATATCCTATCCTTTTCAAGATAAAAATCTTCTTCTCCCATTTTTTTAGAAAGTGAAGCTTCGAGTTCTTTAGAAGTCTTACCGTTTTTTAGTGCATTTTTTATACCGTCAAGCATCGCCATATAAGCACTCGCCACAACAAGATATGTATTTGCTGTCGGGCAAGGGCCTCTTAGTTCAAATCTTGTCGCCATTGAGTTATGAATATCCCTTATAAGGCCTAAAAGTACCGTCCTATTTCTGGAAGGGCTTGTCGGATCATGCCCAAGCGATGTAACTACGCATACAGGCGCTTCATAACCCGGCTTTAGTCTGTTGAAAGCATCATTATTAGGTGCTACAAACGGATTTACCGCCTCATAATTTTTCATAAGCCCCATGAGTGCTCCAAGTCCGACAGGCGATGCAAAATCTTCTTTTAAGTTCTTTGGGCTAAATAAATTTGCCATCTTGCCATTTTTTAGCTTTGCCGCAACGCCGAGATGTGTATGCTCTCCGCTGCCTGCAATTCCTGGAAGTGGCTTTGCCGCAAATGTTACATCAAGGCCATGCACCCTAAAAACATCTCTTACTACATATTTAACCATATTTTCGTTATCCGCTGCCTGCAGCGCAGTCGAAAATTTCCAGTCAATCTCAAGCTGCTCCATAACGTGGTCATAATTGCCTTCATTGCTCATCTTCGCCTTAACACCACCAACCTCTTTATGCCCCATTTCGACCTCGAAGCCATAATAGTCAAGCATGATGAGCGTTGATTCAAGCGCCTTTCTAACAGGACCGACTGTTCTCTTCCAATATTGTTCTTTTAGTACTTGTGCAGTCGAAAGCTCTTCTCTGTCTGTTTGATCGTCAGGTGTTTTTACCCAAAATTCGAGTTCTGTTGCAGATGTCAAACTCAAGGAGTCAATATCATCTACGCTGTCTATCGGCATATTTTCAAAAACATACGGATATTTTTTTAGCGTATCTAATAATTCTTCCTCAAACACCTTCACCGCATTTTTTAAAACTATCCTAGAGCCTACCTCAGATACATCATTGTGGATCAAAAATGATGGAATTCTCAATGTTCCTATCGGTAAGCTTGTTTTATAATCTATATTTATCAAATTGTGGTCAACATACCAATTTACATCCTTATCAGGCACAATGTCCACTTTTGCATTATTTAAAACTGCAATCTTTGGAAGCACAACGGAGGAACCGTCTGTTTGAACACCACACTTCATAAGCTTGTCGAAATCATCTATAAATGTTTTTACAGGAATTTTTTCGTCTGTATCATTGCCACTCATATCTATACCAACTAAAGATACGAATTTCACCTCCGGGTGACTTTCTAAGATGCTTTTTACATCTTCCTTCGTATGCTTCTCAGGCGGAATAGAAAATAGCATTTTATCTAAATCAAAGTTAAACATTTGCTCCTCCTATCTTAAAGCTTTAGCCGTGCACAATTTGCACGGCCCAAAGCATGCTTATTTTTTTATTCTTCCATATCGTTTAAATAGTCCTTAAGCTCATCTATATATTTGCCATACTTAGTCCAGTCGCCGTTTTTCTGAGCCTCTAAAGCGTTGTCATATGCATCATTTGCAGCCTTTATCAGCTCCTGCATACTCTTTTTAGTACTATCACTTGAGCTGCTACTTGTGCTACTTTTATTTTCGGCAGTATCATCGCCAAATAGCGTATTTAGCGCCTCTGCAAGCGTCGGCTCATAAGCTATCCTGTCACCGTACATAACAATGACTCTCTTTACCTCAGGTATGGACGAGCCGTCAGCTTCGAGATAAACAGGCTCTACATATAATAACGAGTCCTCTATAGGTATTACAAACATATTGCCTCGCGAATATTTAGAACCTGAGCTATTCCAAAGCGAAAATTCTTTAGAAATCTCGGTATCCTGGTCTATCTGCGCCTCTACTTGCTGCGGACCATAAACGACTTTGCTCTTTGGTAGCTGGTAAAGTATAAGCTCTCCATAATTATCACCGTCGTTTCTTGCTACCATCAGGCCGGCCATATTCTTTTTGTCCTTTGGCGTAAATGGTATCGAGTTTACAAATTCCGCATCTTTTTCACCCGGCAGATTCATGATGTAATAGTTTGGTTCCATCTCTGTTTCTTCTGTGCCATATATCTCTTTTGCTATATCCCACTGGTCCTCATTTTGATAAAAAACTCTTACATCATTCATGTGGTATCTACTATATACCTTTGCCTGTGTTTCAAAAAGTTCACTTGGATACCTCATATGTTGCTTTAACTCATCAGGCATTTCTGAGCCGTCTTTAAACAGCTGCGGATATATCTTTTTAAATGTGCTTGCTATCGGATCTTGATCATCCACTACGTAATAATTTACATCGCCGTTGTATGCATCAATGATGACCTTTACTGAGTTTCGCACATAGTTTATGTCCGATTCATTATCAACATCATAAGGCTCTGAGTATGGGAATTGACTGCTTGTGGTATATGCGTCTATAACCCAGTAGAGCTTGCCATTCTCTGTTACGATATATGGATCGCTGTCATATTGCAAATATGGCATTATCTTTTCGACCCTGTCGCAGATATTCCTATTTATGATGATCCTTGAATCGCTTGTAATATTAGAAGATACCAAAATTTTCGGATTTGCTTCCCTTATAGCAAACATCAATCTTGTAACAGGATTTAGCTTAATACCTGCAGTGCCCTCATATGTTGTATATTCATTGCTGTCGCCGTTCGGATAGTCAAACTCATCCTCGTTTGTATTGACGATTGCATATTCATTTGTTTCTTCACCAAAATATATCTCCGGTCGGTCAATAGTTATTTCTTGCACGCTCGACACAGGTGGTATATTGCTTATCAGCATCTCCGGCTGACCGCTTGCCGTGATCTCATCGACTCTTGAAAGCGTAATACCATAACCGTGAGTATATTTTAAATGCTTATTCAGCCACGTCTGACTTATCTTCTCTTCATCTATTTCCCTTGCGGAAAGGAAAGTCTGTGTATATTCGCCGTTTATAGTATATCTGTCAACATCCACATCGTGGAAATCATAATACTGCCTTATCGACTGCGTTTGGTTATAAAATTTCTCCGCAGGCTTATAGTCATTTATTCTTATATTTGATATTGTCGCCTGATTGTTTTTTATATCTTGCGATGTCAAATCATTGCTAGCCTCAAATGGCTGGACTTTGACATTTTCAAGGCCGTATGCTTTTTGCGTATATTCTATGTTTCTTTCAAGATACTTGCTTTCCCTTGCTATTTCATTTGGGGAAACTACAAGTCCCTGCACGGCATATCCTACGCCTACTCCAAGCAAGTTGACTGCAATCATCACAATCGGCACAATGAGTATCTGCTTTATCTTGTGCTTTTTAACTCCAACGGCTACAACTATAGCTCCTACTATCGATATCAATATAAGGAGTCTATACATCCATAGCGTTATAGTCACATCGGTAAAGCCGGCTCCGTATACCGCCCCTCTATGCGTATATAAAAGTTCGAATTCTTTTAGCGCAAAATGTATGGCAAGCATCACAAAAAGCAATACTCCCATTATTGTTATCTGCTTAGATGCAATCGTAAATAATTGCTTGATATTTTCGCTATCCCAAGTCTTTTTTTCTTTTTTCTTTTTGTTGCCTGAGATTCCGCTAACCTTTGTAAAGATATCTACGAATTTTTCGAGTGGCGTTCCCTTGAAGCTTGTCGCAAAACTGCCTTCATCACTGCCGCCATTTGCATATTCGCCGTCAAAACCTGCATTATTTGTTTGATTGAATCGATCAGGCTCCTCAAATGGATTATTTGTATTTTGTTGCTGTGACTTTGAGTTGAACATCCTAGGATGTCTGATACCCATAAGTACCGAATAGTATATGATTGTAAATATCAAAAATACGATTGCTACTATTATTATCAATGTATTTAAGTTTCTCAAGAAATCAAGCTTAAAGATATAAAATGACACATCTAATCCAAATATAGGATCGTCATATCCAAAGTCTGTGCTGTTGGCAAATTGCAAAAATGAAAACCACAAAAGCTTTATAGCAAAAAATGTTACAATCGCTCCGAACAGCGCCGCGATAAGCCATGAAACGAGATTTATGCTCTTGCTCTCTTCCAAATCATTTGAGGCTATATTTTTGTAATAACTCTTTTTTATCATCTTAAAATAAATATATGAAAGTACTGTTATTACAATAAATGTCGGAATACCGATCTTTAACTGTGTCAAAAGTTTTGTGAAAAATACTTCTACAAAATCAAGCTCCCTAAACCATAAAAAGTTGGTTATAAAGCCTGTCAACGCAACAAAAAGTGCAATCACTACGACTAAAGCTATTAAAAATATCGTTAATTTTTTACCTCTCGGCTTGCCGTTCGCTTTTTCCTTTTTAGCGCCCTTATTTCTTCTTTTCAAACCCTTCCTCCAGATTTAACTATTAATCCTCTACTTTGCTGAGCTATCATGCTCATCCAATTAGTCGTCATATTCACTGACAACATATAGCTTATGATCTTTTTCCTTAAATTCGTAAATTTTGCTTGTATCCTTACCGTCTATTGTTTCTATTACCCAAACAAAATACGCATCCTTGTTGACCTTGATATCTCCTATCTGTAATGCATCAAACTTTAGATTACTATTGTCTTTTTTTAGCTTCTCAAGAGTGCTCTTATAATCACCGTCCTCAGCAACCATTTCCAAAATCTTATTATCGTTGTCATTTACATATGCAACCTTTTGTGACTCAAGTGCTATAATTGCACCGACAAGCTCCTCGTCATAATATTTTTCAGCACCATCACTATCTGTATACCAAGCGTTATTTTCAATCGCAGACGCATCTCTTATCGCACTATTGCTGTATTCCTTATCTGCATCATACGCCGCTTCGCTACTATACTTGATGCTCACAATAGCATCTTTATAGTTTTCTGATATCTTATTTTGAATAAGACCTGTCTTATCCTCCTGGAGTTCTCCTTTTGCGGTATCAGAATCATCATCGGAAAAAAATCCGATTACCTTGTTTGATACATTGTCCATCTGCTTCGAAATAAGCGTGTCAGGCAATACTATCCTTATAATGAGCAATGCTGTTGTCACAACAAGTATGATACTCAAAATCCATATAAGCGCCCTTGACTTTTGGCCTTTCCTTTTATAGTCGTCATCCGAATCGTCGAAAAATTCTTTTGCAAGCGTTTCGACGCTCTTCTCTTGAGTGTCTTCAGCCTCCTCATTGGCATCGGATTTTTCTTTTGCCTTTTCTTTTGCTTTTTCTTTTGCCTTTTCTTTTGTCGGTTCTATTACTACCTTGCCTTCCGCAGGCTCGTTATCCGTTTCTTCTTTTATCGTTGCCTCTGCAAGGCTTTCATTTGAGCTCGGTTCAAAGACTACTGCTCCGGCATCCGCCATAACAGCTTCATCTATAATCGCCTTATCCGCCTCGTCCAAAGCAACTTCCTGTGTCTCGTGCAACTTTTTGTTTTTATTTCTCTTTTTCTTTTTTTCTTTTTTCTTGCTTTTTTCTTCAGTCGCCTTATCTTTTTCTTCCGCCTTATGTGAAAGCTCATCTGCTTTTTTATAATCCTCATCAGGAATCAAAAACGGATCATCAAAGAATAGAGTTCTTGCCTTCACCATTTCCTCAAGTTGAGTTGTACCCTCAACCTTTGTGCCCTTTTCGACTTCCATGAAAGTTGAGATGTCTTCTTCCAGTCCGCCCGGCTTAAGCTCGTTATCTATCCTCTCGTACTCCTTATCCAACAGTTTTTGGAATTCTTCTTTTTTTCTGTTGAATGTATAAAATTTATCAATCTGCTTTTTCTCTTCGTCGATGTTCGCGTTTTTTAACGTCCTTATCGCACTTGGCGCTATTTCGTCTATCAGCGTTGGTTTTTCTTCAAGAACCGAGGTCATTTGTGGTTCATCAACTTTGACCTCTTCTACGCTGATCCCATCGTCCGAATTTGTAACTTCAATAGCGATCTCGCTTTTGTCAGGTTGTGTTATCTCAACAACCTGTTGCTCTTCGTCTATTTTTGGAATTTCTATCGTTGCGAACTTTTCTTCTGTTGTTTTAGTCTTTTCGTCTGTCTTTAGCGCGTCCAAAACCTCAAGACCTTTATCGTTTTCGGCTGCAGCCTTTGCTTTCAGCTTAGCATCCTGTTCCTTTTGGAACTGAGCCATAGCTGCCGCAAACATTTCCTTTTCTTTTTTTATCTCATTATGAAGAAACATATCATCACTTTTCCATGATACATCTACATCCTCTGTCTTTTTTACTTCGCCGGTCGGGAATTCCTTGACATCCCAAGTGATACCGTCAACATGCGACATCATTTTTATGTTGTCAGACGGCTTTGACTCGCCATAATCATTTTTCTCATCGTCTAAGCTTATATTTGTATTTACTTTAGGTATTACGGGTTCTTCAACCTTCGCCCCACAGTTACTACAGAAATTTTCATTCCCGCTTAAAAACTGTCCGCAATTTTTACAATACATGTTCCCTCCATGAAATCCTTGTTATAATATCAATCTCCAATAAGTTTTTCGATTTCTTCTCTGCTATATTCTCTACCGCTTTTCGCTATATTCTTCGGTTTATCTTTAATATCCTCGCTTGCAGGAGTATCCGAAACGAGCATTTTGCGAATTTCCTCAAGCACATCGTTTTCTGTTTCTTCCTCGACTTGCTCTGCCTCTTTTCTTTTTGAATTCTCACCGCAACTGCATTTCTTATCGCTTTTATTTTGTTTCCGTCCCATAAAATATTGCTCGTCAATCTTGCAGTCGATGCTTTTTAGCATTTTATTTCTCTTGGTCGCCTTGACAAGCCATACTATAAATCCAATAATTGCGATTATTGCTATCGCTACTACAGCAATCGCAATTATGAGATCTACACGGTCTATATCTAATGTCATATGTATGCTTCCCATAAGTTAATCCTCTCCTTTTTGGATGTTTTTAAATTTGGATAAACTATCAATATTATACTATATCGGCAAATTTTATGCAATGCTATCAGCTTAGATTGCTTCTTGGTGCCGATACCGATTCTATGCTGCTTGGAGTTAAGGAAATAAAAAAATATCGCCTTAAGCGATATTTTTTTCGTGGTGCGGATGTTCATAAGGGATTTGGTAAAATACAGTTTTACCGATAGCCGAACATCATATTCAAACAAGAATCCGCACATTCGTCTTTTCATTTTGTATTCGGTATAATGAAGTTACCAAATACAAGGAGGCTTTGATATGAAAACAATTTTTGAAAATAACGGCGGTACTTATATGCAGGTCGGCGATTATTTATTGCCTAATCTTTCGTTACCGGCGGAAGAAAAAGAAACGAATATCGGTGTATGGGCAATGAGGCACAAACGATATTTGAAACAAAATCATAAAGTCCGTTACTACAATTTGCTGACAAGCGGTAAGCTCAATTCATATCTTGCTAACATCGAAGAACAGGCTCAAAATCTTTTTTCTCGGTTGGTAAAAGACCTTGCCGAAAAAGAAAATGTTACGGAAAAATTGAAATCGGATAATCCAATGTTGTGGGTGCAAAAGATGAACAACATCCGCAATCGAGCAACAGAAATCGTTAATGAGCAAGTGATATATAGCTAAGAAAAAGGCACAACTTACGGAGAAAAGTTCCGTAGGCTGTGCCTTAATTTTATTTGTCTGATTAAAATGTATAATCTTAGCGAGCAGACCATTTGGTTATCCAAACGGTAAAATAATCGTTAGGGAGACCCTAAGACCTGTCCTCATCAATATATATAAATGATTGTGGTGGCTGCTTTATTCCGAAGTCAATTAGTGTTTTAGGGGTATCATATTTTTTGAATTCACCAAGTTTATATGCGTAAGCATTTTTGCACCCTTTAAAATATGCTCTGAATTTCGCTCTGGAAATGCCTGCTTCCTTTTTGGTAAGTTCCCATAACGGAGAAGGCTTTAAAGACAGTGTTTCAGTGACAGTTACTTCTCCTATAATTTGTTGTTCGGGGCTGGAGGAGTAAACGATTATTTTATCGACATTTTTTTTTGCGAGATGTTTGCGAAACTCATATTTTTTTGTTCCGTTGAATATTCGATTGGAATATTCAGGCTTAATTGATAAAAGAATTGTACTCATTTACAGCTACCTCACAACATATATTTCAGTATTTGAATCATTTAATATTGAATCGAAATCACTGTCTGATATCAAATCAAAAGGACGAGGTCCGTTATTTTGAGCAACTATACCGCTATTCCATAGGTATGACAAATTTAATCTCTTAGAAAGACTTTTTACATAAATAAACTTGATGACTAATAAGGAATTCCCTTTTGTGCGCCAAAAATCTTCAAGCTCCTCTGAAGAAAAAACCGTCCTATTTTCACAATATTTCAAGAATTCTTCCTTATTTTTGAAATCGTATGCAATCTCGTCAATTATGCCGATTGTACTGATAACGGATCCATATGCTTTTCTCCCGGGAGTAGTGCCTTTTCTGTATAACACAAGAAAATCTCCCGGTTTCATATTCCTTTTGTAGGAAAATGATATATATACTTTTTGAAGTGCATATTTTTGCGGCTGTTCACCGAGAAAATCCACCTCGTTTTCTGTTTTTAATTGTGAATCCGGTAAAAGCGGAGTATGGTATTTTGCCTCAATTGGCAAGAAAAACTTTTGATGTGAATATTCTAAATTAGGAAAATTCTGTTTAGGAGTTAAAGTGTCATTATAAATTCCTAACCTTTTCACAAGAACAACTTCTTCTTTACCATTTGTTTGTTTAATTCCATGTTCGTAAAATCCCCATCTTACCAATAAATCATATAGTGCTTTTAATTCGGGGCGATCCATAAAGAGAGTTACATAAATTTCTTGTAAATGACGTTCAATGGCATTGTCAAAAATTATTTTGATAAATCTTTCACCAAGTCGGAATCCTGATGCTTCAACCTTAAATGTACCGACTTTGAGTCGGCGCATAGGTTTGAACGCGGGGCTTATATCATTGTAATTTTCATTTTCGTCCTCAGTTTTTAAATATAGAAAGCCAGGATTTCTCCCCGGTCATTACGGCTAACATAAGCTTCTTCATCGCATTTTTTTGAAAACCACCTTTCAAATCCAGGATAGGCTTCTCTAAAAGTATCAAAAAAGGCATTTTTCACATCTATTTTTCCGAAAACCTCTTTTCTAACGGATAAAAACTTATACTCAATTAAGTCAGGATTTTCTGCTGTAGCTTTTGTGATGAAAGCATTTATCGTGAATACTTTATCTGCAATCCCAAGCTTTTGGGCTTTTATACGCATTTTGCGATCTTCGGTTATAATAATATCGGCTCTGCCGCAATACAATTCAAACAATAATTGATTGTCTATTATATCATTATCTGTTTTTGGAGTATCATCCAACAGCTTTTTGAAATCTGAAGATTGTATTGCGACGCTCTTCATTTGTGTATATGCTGCCAATTTCGCATCATATAATGCTTGAATTTGTTCGCTGGAATATTTTCTTAGTTCATTAACAGTATAAGGATGGATTATCTTTTCATAATGTAAAACATCTAACCAATGGAACAACTGACCTATGGATAAATTTGTTGCCTTTACATTTTCTCGATGAATAACAATATTTGTGTCTAGCAATGCTCTCATTTAAAAATCACTTCCTTTATATAACCGATATTATTTTATTTACATCAGATTCGTCAAATTTCATTTTATGTGTAACAAGAGAAATGTTTAATTCTTTTGCAATTTTTTTGGCTTGTAAATTTTCGGTATCTGATAATATCTTGATTTCTTTTAAAGAATATTTTTTATTATCACGACTTTGCAAATTATCAATAATTATATCTGCATTAGCTTCTAACAAAATAATTTTCGATAAGTGGATTTCTCTATACACAAAATCAGGCAAAATCTCAACTTCATTGGTCGAATTGAAAATGCAAAAATGTCCAGCCAATATTAGTTTTGGTGAATTGATTATTATTTCATTAACTGCATCAATCAATAACTGTTGATTAAAATCTTTATCTTTAACTACCTTGTTTGCGCCGTGTTTTTCACCATTCTTTTCGCTTATTAAATCGCCCGAAGAAAAAGCAGGAATATTTAAAAGATTTTTGAGTTTGTTACACAAAGTACTTTTTCCTACACCATACGCTCCTGCGATAAAAACAACACCCTCATTCACGATATATAACCTTCTTTCATAGATACTATTAATTGTCATTAGTAAATCTTACTAATTCTCTTATAATGTCTTTTACAACTGGCACAACCACTGTATTTCCGCATTGTTTATACATACTTTTCATCGGAATATCGGGAAAAGCAAACGATTTAGGAAATCCCTGCAATGCAAGACATTCTTGCGGTGTGACAGTTCTGATTCCGAAATTATCCTTTATAATCGGGACACGGTTGTACCAAGTTCCCATATTGGCTTTAAGCGTAAAAGATATTCCGTCTTTACTCTTTTGAATGCCGTAATCCGAAAATCTGTATATTTGATTTTCATCTGTAATTGCTGCATTCATTTTTTGATACTGTACGGAATTTTCGGACAGATAAAATTTATCGTCAGCTTTTACCGAACGGTCAATAATATCAAAAATATGTTTTTTCAGAGGTTGTTCTTCGGGAAAACGAAAACGATTGCACATTCTATAATCCTTAAATGCAACTATATATGTTCTTGTTCTGTGTTGCGGGATTCCGTAATTGCAAGCGTCTGCAATGAGGTATCGTATAAAATAATCCCTCTCGGAAAGCTCATTGTGTATGCGATTAAAGGTTTTGCCGTTATCGTGTTCCGTAAGATTTGCGACATTTTCAAGGAAAATAATTTCAGGCTGTTTAGCATCTGCTATTCTCATTATTTCGAAGAAAAGATTTCCTCTTTCGTCGGCAAAACCTTTCTTATTACCGCATATCGAAAACGATTGACACGGGAATCCTGCGGTGAGAATATCAAAATCCGGTATATCATCTGCACTGATTTTTCTTATATCGCATTCGGTCAATACCGTATTAGGAAAATTGTATCTGTATGTTTTGCAGGCGTCTTTATCAATTTCGTTTGCCCATACAATTTCAAATCCCGCTTGCTTAAAAGCTAAGTCGATTCCGCCGATGCCGGAAAATAAACTGCATACCCTATATTTATCTTTCATTATTTTATAAATCTGACTTGCAAATTCAGCTTGACATAATATTTTTCGTTTTCTTTATATATCGAGCCGAATTCGTGACGGGATGTACTTGCGGTTTCAAACTTGGTATTGTTTATCAAATAAGTTTCAAACTCATTTCTGTTAAACAAATGATAGCACAATACTTCTCCGTCTTCTCTGACTATTATGTATCCACCCGTAGCGTCGGCAATACCGTCCCAAACTTTCGACGGAAGCATACCGAGCGCACATTCTGCAAGAAACTTTTTGAACTTGTACTCATAAAACGGATGACCTTTTGATAAATCATATCCGATTGGATTATGCTTATTCAATAATTCAAGCGAGTTATTTACGGTATTAACTCCGGATGAATAATACTCTTTAAGCATATAAGCACAAATTTTAGGAAGGTCGCCGTCAATCAACTGTAAATTGCTCTCGAAAATATCGTTATCCATAGAACAATACTCTATGTCGCAATCACAACCGGCGAGAAATTCAAATTTGTCTTTGAATTTCTTGGAACAAGTATTAAAGCCGTTCATCACATCATCGTTTACATTACCGGTTACTTCGAAAACAAAATTTGTCGTTTTACCTGCATTAACAAGCGTGGACGGACTTCCGAGTCTTGATTTTATACTGAATCCCTGAACGGTTTCGTAACCTGTGTTTATATCATGAATTTTAATCCGAATATCTGCTTTATCGGTCGATTTTGCTTTAAGCACGCCTATATTCAGTCGCTCTAAAAATTCTTCGGTATCCTGCGATTCAAAAGATGATTTATTTGCATTGACTATTTCATTGTAAAGATTATCGGCGGCAGTCTTGAATTCATTACAGGGTAAAGTAAGCAACACATTTTCGGTATCCGTTTTGACAACAGATACGGTATCCTCGACTTTGTTAATTCTGAATTCCAATGTGCCTATAGGTTCGGTACGGATGATATTGATTATGTTATAAAACATATCATCTTTTTTATTCAATTCGGCATCCGCCGCATATAATTTCTTTATTTCAAGCAAATGAAGAAAAGCATAGATTTCACTCCATTCGCCTTTATTTCCCGAAAGTTTAGGCATTATCAAGTACCTCCTTAATTTGTTTTGCGATAGCTTCGATAACATTTACGGTTACGCTGTTTCCGAATTGTTTATAAAGATGAACATCGGCAAGCGGAAGGTTAAATGTATCCGGAAAGCCCTGTAATCGAGCCCATTCTCTCGGCGTCATTTTTCTGATACCTTCCTTATTGACTTCGCCTTTAATGTGTGTTGTCGGTGTTAAATCTTTTTGTCGTTTATCAATCAGCAGATTGCGTTCTCGGCCCATTCCGCCGCATACAATAGCCCCGGCAATACCGTCCCATTCACGAATTTCATATCCGAAACCGTTACCTTTTGCCGCATGACGGGCTTTGTGTCTTCTCAGCGTTTCCACATAGACATCGCTTAAATAATACTTAGCCGGTACGGGTTTTTCCTCAATAATATCTTTCAGCCTTTTTGTATCATCCGTTGATTTTGGAAATTCAAATTTTTCGGGTGCAATATCATTTCTGAAAGCCACAATATATATTCTTTCTCTGTTCTGGGGAACTCCGAAATCTTTACTGTTAAGTACATCACTGAAAACTTTATAGCCCAAATCTTCAAAAGTTTTTTTAATTATTTCAAATGTTCTTCCTCTGTCGTGAATCTTTAATCCCTTGACATTCTCACAAAAAATAACCTTTGGTTTGTCTGCTTCGCAAATTCTCGCAACATCAAGAAACAAAGTGCCTCGGCAAAGGCCTTTATAATTATCATCAAATCCTTGTCTTTTTCCCGCAAGACTGAATGCTTGGCAAGGAAAACCGGCAAGACAAATGTCAAATTGCGGAATATCGGTTTCGTTTATCTTTGTTATATCTCCCGCAATTTCAAAATCATCTTTGAAATTTGCCTTGTATGTTTTTTGAGCATACTCATCCCATTCGCTTACAAAAACCGTACTTATTTCATCACCGAAGGCTCGTTCAAATCCGAGACGAATTCCGCCGATTCCCGCAAATAAATCTATTGATTTATATTTAGCCATTTTTACTTTTTACCGTCCTCTCAATTTCATCGGCACACGCCTGCAAATTTTTCTTAATATCATTGCCCCAAAATCTCAGCACAGTCCAACCCGTGCTTTTGAGTTCCTCATTCACTTCTTTATCTCTGGCAATGTTTCTTTCAATTTTGGGAATCCAAAAATCCTGATGTGATTTGAATTCCTTTTTCTTATTATCCCAATCATAACCGTGCCAAAATTCACTGTCACAAAATACCGCAACTTTTTTGCCAATAAAAACAATATCCGGTTTACCGAACACTTTCTTGGAATTCTTTTGGTAGCGTAAACCTCTTGACCAAAGTTCCTTCCTAAGCATAACTTCTATCTTTGTGTCTTTGGACTTAACTTGGTGCATATTGTATGATATTTGTTCTTTGGTTTTATGCATTTGTATTATCCTCGTCCTTAACAAATTCACACACATCGCCAATATTGCATTCAAGGGTTTCGCATATTTTCATAAGAACTTCCATACTGACAAATTCATCTTTACTCAGTTTTGCAACGGAATTACTGCTGATATGTGCCTGTTCTCTCAGCTGATATTTTTTCATTTTTTTGTCTATAAGTATTTTCCATAATTTATCATAACTGACTTTCATGTTTGACCTCCTTGTCTGCTTAAAGCAATTATACCATCGGGACAAGCATATTTCAATATAATAAGTTTGCAAACGCCAATTTTTTATATTCACAGTACAAAATATTTACTGCTAATTTTTATTTTCTTAAATTGCAAATAGAGACACATATATTTTAAGCATATCATACTCTGCCGATTAAGTATTCATCTATTTGATATTTTCCTCTCAATTCTGAACGGATTGAGAGTTTTTTTATTTTTTCACCTCACAGAGGGGGTACAAAATGCTTCTCCCGGTTCAAACAAGTGAGGGGGTTAATAAAAAATATTTTGAAAATCAAGAAAAACGGGTGTGCATTTTGATACCTCTTGTCCAAATGAGTGAAGGGGTAAATTTCAAATGGGGTTTCAGGGTGTCCCTGACGAGATGTTTTTACCGTTTTTTTGCCGCAGGAGTAAAAACGGTCTGCTTGCTAAGATTTGTCATCGCAACTTCATAAACAAATTTTAACAGAAAAACTTGCTGACGGATTTAATGAGAAACGCATAAAAATTTTTAATTTTTTGCTTTACAGGGGGTACAAAATGCTTCTCCCGGTTCAAACAAGTGAAGGGGGTAATAAAAAAATATTTGTCGGAGGCTTAATTCTTGACCGTTTTCGTTGCCTACCAAGAGAGAGGTGAAATTTTATTTGCAAATAAGATGTGCAAAACAACTCTCCCTCTACAAACAAATGAAAGGAATTTTTACAATGCCGAGATTATCGAAAAGTGAAAAACAGGAATGGGATTTTTTCATAAATCCCAAAACAGGCAGAAGAACATACAACAGTCTTTGCCTTAAATGCAAAAACAAATGTAAACAAAGTTACAAAGCAACCGTTATTTTCTGCCCGAAGTACAAAACGAAAAGAGGTGTAAAAATTATCAAAAATCGCCGCAAATACAATAACAGCAGTTGATTTAATATAGTTGCCCTAATTTAAAATAAAAAGCCGATACAAGCGAAAAAATTGTCGATTTTGGCACCAAATCAATACAGAAACGGAGGTGAGGCAGTGAACAGATATTTCAAAACAGCCGATGCCAAAAACTTTGCATTCTACAAAGTGCCGAAAGCGTTATTTGAAGAAAAGTACAAGTCGGTTTCAACCGATGCAAAAATGCTGTATGGTCTTTTGCTTGACCGAATGTATCTGTCCGTCAAAAACGGTTGGATAGATAAGCAAGGCAGAGTATATCAATATTTCACAATAAAATCCGCTCAGGAAAAACTGCATTTCGGTCACGAAAAAATATGCAAGTTATTTTCAGAACTCGAAACAGCAGACTTAATATTACGCAAAAGACAAGGTCAAGGTAAACCGAGCATTATCTATCTGAAACAATTCTGATTTTCAGTTTTCTTGATTTCCGAATAGCAGAAGGTAATAAGACTTAATAGATTAAGACTGTTACCGGCCGAGAAAAAATATATATGGAGGTTAAAATGACAGAAATAATAGATATAAATTTGCTTGTTCCCTTTGAAAATCATCCGTTTAAGGAAAGAAGCGGAATTGAGCAGCAAGAATTAACAGCAAGCATAAAAGAAAACGGATTGCTTGAACCGATAATTGTTTGTCCTTTTCCGGCTGGTAAATATGAAATTATCAGTGGACACAGACGAGTTGAAGCCTGCAAAGCGTTAGGGAAAACAAGCATACCCGTTACAATAAAAGAACTTACAAAAGATGAGGCGATTGTGCAAATGGTGGATTCAAATATACACCGAGAACATATATTGCCAAGTGAAAAAGCATTTGCCTACAAAATGAAATTAGAGGCTTTGAAGCATCAAGGCAAAACTTATGGACAAGTTGTCCACAAGTCAAGAGATAACATATCCGACACAGAAAGCGGCAGAAATATTCAGCGATATATTCGCTTGACATATTTAATACCCGAACTACTTAAACTTGTTGATGAGAAAAGAATAGCCTTTACTCCTGCGGTTGAGATTTCATATCTGTCGGAATATGAGCAGAGAACATTACTTGACCAAATCGAATTTACCGACGCTACACCGTCATTATCACAAGCACAGCGATTAAGAAAATTCAGCGAACAAGGCAGATACTCAACCGATGTTGTGTTTGCCGTTTTGTGCGAAGAAAAACCCAATCAAAAAGAGCAAGTCCGCTTTATGGAAGATAATATACGCAAATATTTTCCGAAAAGCTACACCAAATCGGATATGCAAAAGACAATCATTTCACTGCTTGAAAAATGGCAGAAACAAAGAGAAAGAAACAGGAGGGACGAACGATGACAAAGCGATATATTACAAATTTCAGTAACAAAAATAAAAAATACTGCTTCAACGGCGTAACATACACAGTCGAATCCTGTTTTGAAAAGCCGGACATGATTCATTTTGCCGATAACAATCATTTTAAACACCGTATCCAAAAATATCTCACCGGTGATTTTGCAGAATTGCAAGTATTTGAAAACGGTAATAAAATAGAGAACGGATATAGATGCTCGACTGTCGGAAAGGAGGACTAAAATGCAGTCGAAAAACAAAAACCGAATAGGGATAACTGCTCTTTATTGTCGCTTATCCCGTGATGACGGAACAGACAGTGACAGTAATTCCGTTTCAAATCAGAAAAAGCTGTTATCCGTCAAAGCAAAAGAAATGGGTTTAACGGATACAAAATATTATGTGGATGACGGTTACACCGGAACAAATTTCAATCGTCCGGGATTTCAACAGCTTATCAATGATATTGAAATCGGACTGGTTTCTACCGTAATGGTTAAAGATTTATCCCGTCTGGGCCGTGATTATGTTTCGGTCGGCAATTATACCGACAGCTACTTTCCCGAACACAATGTTCGCTTTATTGCCGTAAACGATGCCATAGACAGCGATGAAGGCGAAAGTGAAATTGCACCGTTCAAAAATATCTTAAACGAAATGTACGCAAGGGATATTTCGAAAAAGGTTCGTTCATCTCACAGGTTGAGAGGCAGTATGGGTGAGCCTTTGTCTCAACCGCCATACGGATATATGAAATCACCGGACAATAAAAAGAAATGGATTGTTGACCCGGAGGCCGCAACCGTTGTGAAAAGCATATTCAAAATGTGCCTTGACGGTAAAGGTAACGAAACCATTGCAAGAACTTTGCAGGAAAACAAAGTGCTCGTACCTATGGCTTATTGGCATTCTAAAGGTTTAAACAGAGGCGGAAAGAAAACACAAACCAATCCGTACAAGTGGTGTAAAACAACAATACAAAAAATACTGTCACAGCAGGAATACTGCGGAGATATTATCAATTTCAAAACATATTCCAAGTCTTTTAAGAATAAGAGGAAATACCCAAATGATAAAGAAAATTGGGCTGTCTTCAAAAATGCAAACGAGCCTATAATCGACCGTGAAGTTTTTGAGCGAGTGCAAGAAATAACAGCAAAAACAAAACGCCGTGCTCCCAAAAAGGAAAACGGCGAAAGAAGTATTTTTAACGGATTGATATATTGCAGCGACTGTCACAGCAAAATGCGTTACCATACCAATACCATAAACAAGGATATTCACTATTTTACTTGTTCCGACAACAAAGTCGATTATCGAGGAAATTGCCCCGGAAGACATTATGTCAGAGCGGATTCTCTTGAAGAAGTGGTTAAAGCAGAACTTAGACAAATGGCACATTTTCTGCTTTGTGACGAACAATATTTTGCGAAACTGCTGATTAAGAAGAATGAAACAACATTGGCAAACGAGAAAAAGTCAAATGAAGAAGCACTTCACAAAGCGGAACTTAGACTTGAAACAGTCATAAGACTTTACGAAAAACTTTATGAAGATAACGCCATAGGCAAAGTAAGCGACGAATGGTTTTCGGAACTTTCGCATAAATACGAAGTTGAAAGAATGGAACTGAAATCGAAAATCCACACATTGAAAACAGCAATGTCGGACAGTCATCGGCAAAAGACAGAGTGCGAAAAGTTTATACAAACCGTAAGGCAGTTTATGCAAATGCAAAAGCTGACTGCACCCTTACTCAGAGAACTTATTGACCATATTGATGTGTTTGAAACAGAGGGTACGGGCAAAAACAGAACCCAGCGAATAGTGATTTACTATCGCTTTATCGGATATATTGCCATACCCAAATGTTACAACCGAGAAAATTACACAGCCGATATACGACAAGGTGTTTCAATCGAATACCTTACAGAGCCCAAATCGGCATAACAAAAAAGAGCAGACACAAAGCCTGCTCGGTACATAAATATTAAGATGAAAAACAAAAATCGAGTATTCATAAAGTCAAATCCCTTATGAATACTCGATATGGTTGCGGGGACAGGACTTGAACCTGCGGCCTCCGGGTTATGAGCCCGACGAGCTACCAACTGCTCCACCCCGCGACATCCGTATGTAGCATACAAAACCGTATATGCATTTAGCTTTTAAGTGACTTTGGTGCCGGAGACCGGGGTCGAACCGGTACGCCCTGTTAAGAGCACAGGATTTTAAGTCCTGGGCGTCTGCCAATTCCGCCACTCCGGCGTAATAATAAAATTGGCTCCAAGGGTGGGGCTCGAACCCACAGCCTACCGGTTAACAGCCGGTTGCTCCACCGTTGAGCTACCTTGGAACGCCATGTCACTCATCAGCAACATAGACAAGTATATGGTATTTCTAAGCAAATGTCAATATAGATTTTTTATTTCAAGAAGTTATTATTGTAACTTTACAATAGATGTGAGACTTTCACTATAGAAAAAAGCGAATACCCCAGAAGTATCACACTCCCGACTCTCTGGGAGTCAAATAGCAGCTAGACGTTAAATATGTTCTGCGCGCTTGCTATGTTGGCGATATAAAAAATAACACTTGTATTGGTAAAGGCAATTCAATGGTATCATATGACCTTTTTCTTTTTTGCGAATTAGGTCTCACATCATGGACTAATGTACATCGTTTCCAATATTTGTCATTTATTGCTTTTGATATGCTGTTTTGTGCGCTGTTTAAAAGGAAATTGCCATCGAAACTATGATTTGAAGGGCATATAATGGGACAAAAAGTGGAATGCCAATATATGGTGTGGGTATTAGATTGGCAGCGGATAGGATGGAACCCTCGGTGTGATCTGTAGCCCTAGCCCTTATCCGCAGTCAAAATCATATTATATTACAAGACCGGATATGTGAATCACATATCCGGTCATTAAATACATATTTAACTTTGGCTTCGCTGTAGCGTTTTCTCACAAGCACAATGCCTGTTCCGCTGACTGCCAGTGCCATCATGGCTAGCAGTCATAAGATGTTGACATCGTCGCTAGCCTTAGTTTTGTCTCCTTCTAACGAATACAGTTCCAGCTCCTGCGGCGGCTAGGGCCATCAGGGCTAAGAGTCCTAAGATGTTGGTGTCGTCGCCTGTCTTAACGGTATCATCAGTGCTGTCGTTGTTGTCCTTGTCCTTATCCTTGTTGCTATCATCATTCTTGAGGGATCCTGCGATTACGGTTACATTGCCGTCCTTGTCAACCTCGAGCGTTACACCCTCGTCGCCAGCCTCGTACTCCTTATCGCCGATCTTTACCTTGCCATTAGCCGGAACCTCGATCGTGTCCTTGCCATCCAATGTGTTTGGTGTAACGGTAATTTCTTTTTCACCAGAGTTAATGATAGTCTGACCACTGCCGCTGCCGGTGATTGATTCGCCGGCAGGAAGCTTAATAACTTCGTCAGTTGCCGCATTCGTTGCGTAGATCATGCCGTCAGTTCCGGTCGTCTCGAGCCATACCTTGCACTTCGAGAAGTCAACATCATCGCCAATATCACTGGCTTTCACCGTTGTATCGCCAGAAGTCAGATCCTTGGCATAATACCAGTTGTCTGTGCCATCATTTCCCTGGACCATCAAGGTTACTGTGCCTGCGTTTCCTTTGGTTGCTGTGATCGTGCCGACTGACGCATTAACCGTCACATCTCCAAGCTGAGACTTAGTCACAGTCGTGCCTGAATCCTTGGCCTCAAGTCTCAGATTCATAACGTCTGAGTTGAATGTTGTCTTTGAGCCTTTCGTAGCTGATGTTGCTGCTGGCGCAGCAGATGCGAAGATGACGGATGACAGATTCAAATTTGAAGCCGGCCGCACGCCGACGTTATCTCTCTGGACATTAATACTGCTGACACTGAAGCCACCGTTACCGATGAGCGCGAAACCAGAGAAATAGATGGAAGAATCAGGTGACCTCAGCCAGAACATGTCGGACGACCAGTACGTGCCCATAGGGAGGTCCTTGCCGTTGACATTGATCTTTGACTGCCCCTCTTCTCCCGCGGCAGCATACAGTTTGTCTGCGGTAGTGTATGTCTGATTATTCTTTGTATCCGTTGTTGTTACCTCGATCTGATTCATCATACTCCGTTCGACAGAGTTGAATTTGCCGCTACTTTCTTTTGCATAATCTTGCAGTGTGGCACGGAGGATACTGGCACCGTAGTTGTTTGAATATACTGTCGTTGGCTTACTACCACTGTATACAACTGAGCTCCATGGTTCTGAATCTGTAGTCGGATTAAATTCAGAATTGCCCTCATGAAATTTTACATTGTCACTAAGATTCTCTGCGGCGAAGACGTCGACATAAGTACCGTCCCCTCCGAGCAGATACCAGCTCTTGCCTCCGAATTTGATTTTGCCGACGTTGTTTTCGTCAGTTACAGCTGTTTTCTCATCATTTAATTTTGGCGTGAAGGTATCGTCCGTCAGCGCAGTTTTGTCTGCATAAACGCTTATGTCCGGCGTGGCTGCAGTACCCGCGTATGCCTGTCCGGTGCTCAGTATGCTCGGTGCTATTCCCAGCGCTAGCGCCAATGATAACACACCGGCTACAGCCTTTTTAAATAACTTATGTGCTTTCATCTATTAATCCTCCTTTTGTACAATATCGCATTTCACCTTTTGTAGAGTTTCACCGAGGTGGGATCATAGCTGCCCACTGCGAGGGCGTTCTACCGGGATATGCAGTAAATAAAAAACATCGAATTATGTGCGAAGCCACCTCCGTATGCATAAACCGATGTCATATTTTACGTTGCGATATTTAATTGTTTGGTAAGTCCGAATGCAAAGTAAACGCAGTCCAGCTTAAGCTGTGGTGTGCTGTGCTGTGCTGTGCTTTAAGCATTACCGAACCCCTTCCTTTTTTTATGCCTTACATCTATGATTATGCCCGTCTCGCGGGGTAGTTGTCAAGGGGAATAGAACAGGGAATTCAGATTTTTTATGTAGTTTTACAATAGATGTGAGACTTTCACTATAGAAAAAAATGCCGTCTCTAGCCCCTGCCTCAGATATTTTAAATCATCCTGCTCCATGATATCTCGTTTTCCTCTCAAATCATCCTACAACTCACCCTGATACGCCTTTAGCGTGGTATCATCAAATAGTACCCACCTGATATCATCCAGTTCTCCCGGATGCCGGTCTGCGAATTCCTTGGCTGTTTTGACTGCAATCTCAGCTGCCTCGGCTAAAGGGAAGTGATAAACGCCTGTTGAGATGGACGGAAATGCAATAGTACGAATCCCATTATCCACCGCCAGCCGCAGACATGAACGGTAGCAGGATGCCAGGAGCTCCCTCTCGCCATGGTCACCACCGCGCCATATCGGACCCGGTGTGTGGATAACATACTCACATGGAAGTTTATATGCACTAGTGATCTTGGCTTCGCCTGTATTGCAGCCGTTGAGCTTACGGCACTCTGCCAGCAGCTCCGGCCCCGCGGCTCTATGGATGGCACCGTCCACTCCGCCGCCCCCAAGGAGCGTAGTATTGGCTGCGTTGACAATAGCCTCTACTCCCTGGTCTGTCGTTATGTCGCCTCTTACAGCTGTAAATTGTGTTTGATTTCTATCCATAATGCATTTCTCTTTTTTTATCGAGTATTCTCTCGTCCTGTCCAATTTCTATTTTTCGTGTATCTTCTTGCCCGTCATGTATTCTATATTAATCCGAACGAGGAGCGTCTTGGCTCCGTCCTTGCTGATCTCCGCATCAACATCGTCCGGCGTCGGATAATATTTGTTACCCAGTTTCCTCAGAGTCTCCTCAAATCCATCTGCGCCTGCTTCAATGAGATCCACCTTGCCAAATACTATGACGCTATTTATGTGAAACGCCCAGTCGCCATCATCTCTGTAGCCTTCATCCCAGATAGTAAAGCAAACCTTAGGATCGTTTCTCAGAGAATCTACCTTGTGACCGGCTCCGGCGCCATGCAAATAGATACACTTACCATCCTCATCGTAATAAAAATCCACAGGAACTCCATAAGGGTATCCATCGTCGCCGTTCACCGAGAGTACGCCTCTCCACTGCTCCTTTAATAAACGGATGCACTCCTCCTCCGTGAGCTGCTGTTTAAATCTTCTCATTGATCTAAAGGCCATGGCGATTTCTCCTTTCTTTTGCAGCATTATAATCCAATAGTACTATACATGATACGGCGGATGCAGTCACAATCAGTATCAATATGGCAATCAGACTGTCATCGCCTGTATCAGGGCTCAAACCTTTTACAGATTCAGTAGCTGCGGCTGTATTGCCATCGATTTTGCCTGCAGCGGTGTCATTATCAGTATCGCCACGGGCATTATTGTCATTTTGTCCTTGATCCGAATCGGCGTCTTCTTTGTTATCCTTCCCGTCGCCACCTGAGGAATCGTCAGCACTTTTCTTTATCTTGATGTTGATTCCCTTGCCCTGTACAATCCATTTGTCCTTGTAATAGGTTAGCTTGGCGATAAAATCCACATCGTCATCAACTAACCCGTCTTGTTCATAGCCGTCGGGGATCTCTATTTCAGAAATATCGAGATCTTCGGTATGTGTAAAGGCAAAGGTACGTGTTTCGAGGATTTTGCTGTCCTCGGTCCAATAATTTACGGTGTAGGTGTAATCCGAAGGAGTGACATCTGCCGAAACATAAAAGACAATTTCATCTGTATTAGGGGTTAGGATATCGCCATCATTTTTGACCGTAACGGTTTTTCCCTTTTGGCGATCACTCTCAGATGCAATATAACCTTTTTCGGCAATGGATTCACTCGGATAGCAAACCGATTTGCCCTCAGGGAAAATCCGCGTCTCTTCATAAACAATATGGCCAAAAGCGCTATATTTAATCTTTACCTTCGCACCGGCGAGAGTTTCTGCCGACACACTGTCGCTGAGAGAGGCGAAACTCTCGTCTGTTGCTGCGAGACGCACCTCAACCGTGTATTCCGTTTCCGGATCAAGGTCCGTAAAGCTGTTTTCTGTTTGCCATTCGCCATGGGTTCCGTCATGCGAAATTCGATATTCGCAGTTCGCAACCTCGGAGAGAGTGATATAATCTATACCGATTTTTTCGATTTTGGCTTTTGGCTTCTCAGGGCGTTCGGGAGGCTCCAACTTATATGTTATGCTAGCAAACCCCCTATCGGAGGCCGGACGTTTTATATATACCGTTTTGCCGGGCTCTATCGGGCAATAATCATCGCTTATATCCATTGCATCGGACATATCCTCATTATATGAAGCATACGTATTTGCCTTAAATGCCCAATCGGTTCTTTCGTTATAATAATCAATAACACAGTGCAGCTTAGGACGCTGCCCCACAGCAAAATCCTTAGTCTCGTCGGTCTGTTTGTTTTTGACAGTCAGATATTCCTGCTCACTTCCTGATATGGTGATATAAGGCGAAACAGAATCTCCGCTATTGAGCTCATTGCCACTTTTGTCGGTTACCGTCAAATTCTCCTCATCGAACTCTACTGTTTCATCTGCATAGTTGTACTTGAGAGGAGAGCGATAGAGATTAATGGTATAGGTTGACGAATCCTTTCCCTCCCCCTCGGTTTTAACGATAATTTCGTTTGTCTCACCTGCATTCAGCAAGATTTCGTCCGACCAGTCGTTTGAATCAACATGCACACCATTTACTGTTATTTCATCTTTTCCGCAAGGACGCAGGCTGACCTTTTCGTCTTCATTTTCGAGATATATATTGGACTCGTTACTGTTAAGATCGATGTGAGTTATGGTATCGTCAAAGGAGTATTTTAGGCCAAGGTCCGTCAAACGCGAAAGCTGTTTTGTAAATGTCTTTGAAACCTTGTTTCCTATTTTGCCGTTCTTTTCTCCCCAAGCCGTCACAGTACACGGTTTATCTATCGTGATAGCATCAGTGTACTTGGTAACACTGCCCTCGGTACCGTTTGCCGGAGTCACGGTATAATATATATTTTCAGCTCCCGAAAGTTCCAGTTCACTCCCGAGGGCAACCTCACCCTCGAAAAGCGAAAAATCGACATTTCCGATTGCCTCTCCGCTTTCGGGCAGGGGATTGGTAAATGCCTTCATACAGACATTCGATGTATATACGTTGTATTGAGACGATCCGGGTACGTTCATCGCATGTTTTCCGAGCTCCACGATATCGGTCCAGTCTTTTCCGTTGGCACTGTAATAGCTTTCCCCGCCATTTCCGAGATACTCAGGCTCTATATTGCTGTCGATGAGGATGACGGCCTCGGTTGCTATCGGATAAGCATACTCGGGATTTGTCAGCTTAACTACGACACTGAATTGTGTGCCGGATTTAAGGGCAACCGCATCATCAAGCTCAATCGTGTGATAACCGCAATAATCTTCGGTGCCTTGCTGGCCGAAATAGGCGAGTTTACCCGAAACAGGGTTGTCGTCCTTTACACCGGTATATACCGAGATTTCATATTCTGTACCTACATCGGTGGTATAAAAGGACACGGCCTCGAGCTGCTCGTTTTCCTCTGCTTTGAAGATATTAGAGATATATGCTTCTTTTGAGGCGGTACTCACATCAGAAAAGTCGTCTGCCGCCGCAGAAACGCTCCAGCCTGTCATATCATACTGGTAGTTTTTTTCGTAATTATCTTTATCCTCGAAGGTGTATGCAGAACCTTCCATTTCAATTGTCTTATCTTCATAAGATAACCAGAAATACCCGTCGTCACCCCAAGATGTTCCCCAGCTGTTGCATACGAGCCATGCGCCATCATTTTGGGGCTGACATCCGCTCTGAAAGTTTTCCTTTGAGAAGTTATCATCCCATCCGACTATCAAATTCGAATGGTTGGGATTTTCTGTTTTGTCATGATACATTGCAAAAGTATCTTCACTATAATATTCGCTTTCGTAACCCTCGGAGAGGTATGATATCTCATAGGCACCGTTTTCCATAATTAGCTGTTTGACTAGTTTGGTGTCCGGAGAACTCGCTTCGGGCAATCGTGTCGGAAAAATAGTAGTGTATGTGTACACGCAATCCTGTAGATGAAAATCAGCGTCATACCGCAGAGATTCATCGGGATCAGTATCAAAGGAATCATATGGCAGTTTTGAGGAATATATAGGACCACTCCATGCCGCGAGAGTTGACAATGTGTATAAGTTGTTGCCACCTATCAAATATGGATCGTAAGCCTCCATATCGTAATTAAATTTAATGAATTCTTTTGCATCATTTCCGGTCAGGGTAAACCATGCAAGATGCTTTTTTGAAAATTCAATAAGAGAAAACTGCTTTTGCATCAAAGCAGATTCCGCAGAGCCGAGTGTGCCGAATGCCCAACAGGTACCATATTCTCCTTGATCCCGGACAGGGCCCACTAAGCCGTAATCCCTCATATCGTAGCTTTCGGGCAAACGTGCGCGGGTACGCGCCATACTCTCCTCATATCTTTCACCTAGATATGAGAGGTCCACGGAGGACGGTACACTGCCGTTTTGACTTTTTCCGCTTTTTAGATATTCGAGGTATTCCTCGCTGACGGGTGCAATGCTGCCATGTACCTCTGTCTTTGAATCCGAAGTAGTATCCTTGGCCGCGAACACCTGCGTGATTCCGACAGAAAGCAATATAGACAGTACAAAGGCTGTCACAATCGCCTTTTTTAAAAAGATGCCCCTAGATTTCATTTTCACTTCTTCCTCCTATTGTAAACCGATAAGCCATAGATTATAAATCCCCGGCTTCATACATGGCGTAGCATTCATAAAAACATCTATGATCCACACACTTCACATTATAGCATATTCATTTTGGAGTGAATAGTTAGAAATCACACTCCCAAATCTCTGGGAGTCAAATGGCAGCTAGACGTTAAATATGTTCTGCTTGATCGGTTTTGCGAAAGCAATGACATCGATCACAAACTGATTCGTCCCAGAACCCCGTGGCACAATGGAAAGGTCGATCGCACTAGTAAAAGGCGGCTACCGTTTTCGATAGCCGCCATATAGGTCAAAGTGCGTTGTTATTTGTTGTACTTTTTCTTTCTGCTTACAGCCGTTGTACCGATAACAGCACCGCCGCTTGTGAGGAGCAGAGCTAACCACAAGGCAAGATTGCTTGTATCTCCGGTCTGCGAAGATTTTTTATTGTTATCTGTAACTTCTGCCGTCTTTTTGTTCACGGTGAATTTTGCCTCAGCCGTTCCGCTTTTGGAAACGATGCTCAGCGTATGCTCACCAACCGCAAGGGAAGCAACATAGTCCGCATTCAGCGTAACAATGGTGCTGCCGGATCTCACGGTGTAGTGGCTTGCGTCCACCGTTTTACCGTCCACCTCCACACGGAGAAAATCTTCAAATGCGGCATCCGAGGTAAAGGACAGCGCTTTCTTCTCACCCTGTGTTACGGCCGCTCCGTCTCCAGCAATGGTGGTCGGTGCAAGCTTTGCAATCACGGTATCCTCAGGCTTGGCTTCATTTGCGGCGTTTTCATCGCTGAAATACTTATCGCAAACTGTGCATTTCCAGTATTCCGTGTTTCCAACCTCGGCAGCGGTTGACGCTTTTGCGTCAATGTGCGTCAATTCGTGAGGCGCAAGCTCGCCGTATTCTTCACCGCAAATTTCGCAAACCGCTTTGTTCTTGCAGGTAGCCTTGCCGCCGTGGCAGGCGCCGGTTTCGGTATGCGCTGCATCAAGCTGGCAGGTGTGCGTATGCGTGCCGTTGCCGTTGGAGGTCCAATCGCCCCATGTATGCCCATCGTTGATGGTCACGGTGATGCTTGCGCTATTGCCAGCCTTATCGGTGGCAACCACGGTCTGCGTACCATCCGCCGATTCAAGTGTCAATTTGCCATCCGTTAACGTTACCACTGCGTTATTCAGTGTCACGTTGTCAAGGTAATCGTCCGTGATGGTCAGCGTCACGGCGGTGCAATAGGTCTTTCCATTCTCCGCGCCGTTAATGACCGGGGCAGTCGCATCCAGCACGACGCCGTCCGAGCGGAGATAAGTCACATTGCCGACGTTGTCGGTCAGCTTCGCATAGACGATGAGCTTCGCATCCGGCTCAATGCCAAAGGCACCATTGTAGCTCGTGAAGGTCTTATTCGCAAGCTGCTCTATATTAAGGTCATCCTCGGTCACAAGATATTCAATCGTCTTAACGCTGCTGCCCGTGTCGTTTGCCGTAACGGTCACGGTCTGCTCATTCTTATAGAACAGGTTGAAGCTGATGGTATTCACAAACTCCTGCCATACGTTACGCTCGTCAATCTGTATCTTACCCTCAGGTGCAGTTTTATCGATCTTATACTGCTCTGTGACAGCCTCTGAAATGATTCCGCTGGTTGTATTCTTCACATAGAAAATCAATCTGCCACTGGTGCCGCCCGTTTCTGCGGTGCAGGTCAGGCTGCCGCTCCATGTGCCATCGGCGGTGTTGGTCTCGGACACCTGCCAGCCCTCGTTCGCCGTCACCACGAAGTCTTGATTCGTCCAGTCCTTGGTGGTTGTGACATACTCATTGCCGGTAGCGGTGTAGGCGGTGATATTCGCCGTTACGCCGCTAGGCTGAGTCAGCGTGTAGTTGCTTGCCGCGTCGCCGGAGATGGAGAAGTCGGTGAAGTTGATCGGGATATTCGTCCCCACCGCCGTGCTGCTGAAGGTCGGCTTGCCATTCGTCAGCGTTAAATTGTCGTTCTCCTCCACGCCGTTCAATGCCGGAGTGCCGTCAATTGTCGCTGTGTCCAGTCCATCATATATCTTATCCTTAACCTTGACGGTGAGATTCAAAGTTTTCTGCTTGATCACGAAATCATCTGTTGCAGTATACTCATCATAAATATCTGTAGCGGCGAATGTTGCCTCAACAGTATACTCGCCTGCATCGGTAGGAATACACGCCAAATACTCCGTTGCGTCTTTGACCTTATATCTATATGTCACATTTTTTGTGCCGTTGGTCGTACTGCTCACTTTCGGCGTATTTGCCGCTTCACCATATGTCCAGTCATCCATTGTAACAGAACCGCTGCCGCTTGCCTTGCTGATCGTTCCGTTATTCACCAATGTTCCTTCTACGACCAGAGTTCCCTTTATATCCAGCTTGCCCTTTATGGTAAGAGTTATGCCTTCCGGGATGGTAAGCGTTGTGCCCGATGGAATGGTCAGCGTTTCGTCTTCGTTTACCGTTAAATCTGAGGCGAGTTTAGCATTGCCGTAAACACTGCCATTTTTATTTAGGAATATAATGCCATTAAAGTCTGAAACTTTTGAGCTATCAACCTTAGTTTGCTGCGTATAGATAACAGCGCTGCTTCCTTTCGGTGCACTAAGGCCTCCTGTCAGGTCCCCGACTTTTGAAGTTCCGATAGATTTTGTTTTTACTATCCCCCCTGTGATGGTAAGCTTGCCAAAATTGCAATACCTGGAGGCACCGATTCCTGAATAACATTCACCGGTCAATCCCGCTTCTATAAAGCCGCCGTTAATATTGATATTTGCGTTTGTGCCACCGATTGCCATGGTATACGTGCCGCCGGTAGCCGTGAGCGTGCCCATCTTATCACCACAGGACTGAGCATAGATATTCAAGGTATGATTATCTGCATTAATACCGCCTTCATTTTTGCCGTTGATGGTGAGCGTGACGCCATCCATCAAAATCAGGTTAACATCGTCTTCGAGCTTTACTCCATCATCAATGGTCAGGTCTTTAATAGCAAAGTACCATGTATTTTTTTCAATCTGTTTTTTCCAGGTATGGTCAGCTGCGGTAAGAGGACAGATGACATCATCATCTGTCAGATATGTCTTATTACCGTCTTCATTAAGATAGAATATATTATTCCTTGTAATCAGTTGATTACCTGCACCATCAACATGTGTTGTTGAAACGACATATCCGTTTTCACCCGAAATCATACCGTTATTCGTAAATGTGCCAACATTGTAGATCAGCCCGGTATTTGTGCCGCCGTTGCAGGTGAATTTTCCGCTGATTGTCATCGTGCCACTGTTTTGAATCAATTCGCATTGAGCCTCTCCCGCAATCTCAGTCGTACCGCTGCTGATAAGCGTCTCGGAAACGGCAAGCTTGCTTCCTGATTCCACATTCAGTGTTCCATTGTTTGTGAGACTTCCATTGCATTCCAAATCCCCTCCGGCAAGGTTGAGCGTGCCCGAATTCGTGAACGATCTGCCTTGAGGGATCGTCAGCTTTGCATCAGAGGAAATGGTGAGAGTATTATCGCTTTGGATCGCTAAATCCGCAGCAAGTGTCTGCTCACCATAGACTGCACCGCTGTTTCCTTCAAAAATAATTCCACTCCAATTGTCCTGTTGGGATTTGTCTGTGATGCCGTAGTTGGTCTTTATGATGGCATTTCCGTTTGCGCCGGTAGAGAATGAATCCGCAACGATTCCCTGTATGCTCACGTTGGCTCCGCTATGATAGCCTTCGGCACCATTTGCCGTTACCTGTCCTCCATTAATAAGAACAGAGCCTCCGCCTGTAGTTCTTGATCCACCCCCAATGCCTGCTCCAAGGTATGCTCTGGTGGTTTTGAAGCCTTCATTAACGAACGATCCCGTAGCATTAATGATGCCGCCGTTTATTACGATCGTTCCCACATTTTTATTTTCTCCGCCGCCAATTCCCGGGTAACCACCCGACTCACCCGACTCACTCGACTGCCCCTTGGCGTTTAGCGTGCCGCTGCCATCGCTTTGACCGTAAATGGTCAGACTGTTGTCGCCCGATACATCAATTCCTTTATTACAGTTCAAGGTACAGCCGTCTTTCAAGATCAGGTGAACATCCCCGGAAACAGTAACACAGCTGCTGATAGTTGTTTCACTGCCGGATGTTACATACCAGCCTGATGTAAGCTCAGTAATTTCGCTTGTGATAACTGTTGCACTATCCTTGGTCTCACTCACAAATTGGTTAGTCGATTTATTGTAGTCTATGTATGTTATATTGTTTTCCGATGAGGCATTCTCCTGTGCATATGCACCGGTGGGCATAAGCCCCAGCAGCATAGCCAGTGCGACAAATACACTCAACACTCTTTTCCCCATACTTGTTTTCATGCTTGTGTTTCCTTTCTAAAATTAACTTTGAGTTGAGAAAATATCACTTCTAAGGTACAGTATACTTTTTTTTTACAGTATTTCAAGAAGTTATTGCTTATAGTTTTGGCAAACGAGTTCCTTTTTTCTTTTATACTTATTTATGTTTTCCTCATCGCCTCTCTTGTTATATATCCTTATGAGGCCATCCATACTGTCTATACTTGCGGCATTTAATCTCAGAGTTTTTTTGTATTCATCCTCGGCAAGCACATCATTGCCAAGCTCCTCATATGCCGTAGCTATATAAAAATGAAGTGGCCACCATGTATCGTAATCACTGCCGACAAATGTCAATAATATGTTTAACCCCTCCTGATACTTGCCACTAATAATAGCGTTACAACCACTTTCGATTTTTCGTGGCATATCTATTTCTCTGAGCCGTTTTGCTATCTCCTGTAATGCCTGCGGATTTTTGGCTATAGGCAGGTACTTTTCCCATGTAAGCCCCGCCTTTTCGTAAAGTCCCATATTTAAATACGCATATCCTAAAAAGAAATACGGCTCATCAAAGTCAGGATATTGTATAGTAAGCTCTTCAAAAATGGTAAATGCCTCCGCCTTAAAACTCCCTATTATTTCCTCGTCATCCGCTGACAAATATATCTCTCTGCATACTCTTGCGTAGTTGTACATTGCTGTCATCATATTTGGTTCTAAAAACAATGTCGCTCTAAAATGTATGCATGCATTTTCTAAATCGTTTTCCTGTACCGCTGCCACGCCTCGCATGAAGATATCCTCTGAAAGCTTTTCGTTAAAAAACAGCTTCATAAATTGCTTATATGCCTCTGCATATTTAAAGTTTGGATCGCAGCCGACAACCCAAACCATATTTTCGGCTATCTGAGTTGTCGATACGCCCTCACCACCGGCAAACTTTTTTAGGTCATGCGGATCGATCGGTACCTTTACGCCCTTTGCTATGTCCGTTATATCAAGCTTTTGCATAAATTCGTCCGAAAATTCGACGAACAAAAAGCTTTTGAGATATTTTGAAAAATATTTATTTAATCTGTCATTTTCAAAGATATATCCATTTGTATCTTGCATTATATATTTCCTCTTTTACCTATGGCTATGTTTTATTCTCTTCTTTTTAATGCATTTTAATGTGCTCTAAATCTTTCATCTTTCAACATCTCAGGATGCTTCAAAGCCACCTTTAATTGTTTTATAAACTTTTCTTTATCGGCAGGCAAATTGCCCCGTAGTGTTACATAGTTAGTCGCATGGTTGCTTCTAAACACGCACGGTGTTTCATTTGGCACATTTATATTTTGCATCATCAGAAGTGTCTCTTCTACGACCTCAAGCGGTGTGAGAAGTTTCATCCCGCCTTCCTGCACTTCCTTATACATCGGCGCCTTTGGATCAAGAAGCAGCGTCAGCACTCCTACATATGATGCTCCCATTTCACTTATCATAGTTCCCGTTTCTATCGCATGCTCCTGCCAATTCTTTTTACCGCCGAGCCCTGAAATAAATGTAACGGATGCTTTAATTCCTGCCCTTTCTATCTTTTTTACAGCTTCGATTATCTGCGTTCTTGTCGCACCTTTTTTTATATCCTTTAATACGATGTCTGAGCCTGACTCCGCACCTATGTATATAAACTCCAGCCCCGCCTCGTGTAATGCCAAAAGCTCCTCATGCGTCTTATTTAAAACGTCTCGTGGCGATGCATACATGTTGATCCTTTCCGTCTCCGGAAGTAGCTCGTGTATCTTTGCCATAATATACAGAAGTCTTTCTGTCGGCAGGCAAAGGGCATCACCGTCACATAAAAAGACTCGGTTAATATGCGGGTAATATTCCTTTGCCATATAAAGGTCCTCTATTACCTCGTCCACATCCCTTATTTTAAATGGTTTATTACGGTACATATGGCAAAATGTACATTCGTTATGTGTACATCCCATAGTTACCTGCAAAAGGTAGCTCCTCGCCTCGCTTGGCGGCCTAAATATGTCTCCCTCGTATCTCATGAGCTCTCCTTTCTGACTTTATTACATCCTCTCAGGCGCTTTGACTCCGAGGAGCGAAAGTCCGCACTTTATCGCATTTTTTGTCGCAGCCACAAGTGCGAGTTTGCTTAGCGTCTCATCTTCGTTGTCTGTTATAATCCTCTCGCTCTGATAAAATCTATTAAACGCCTGTGCTATATCAACGGTATGTCTTGTCACAATTGACGGCTCGTATTTTACCGCTGCCTCGCTTATAACCTCAGGCATCCTATGTATGAGCTTCGCAAGAGCATATGCGCTCTCCGACACCAAATATTTAGCGTCAAAGTTCTGCAAGTTCTCCGCTTTCGTTGCCATTTCTTCGCCTGCTTTTCTGAGCAAGCTGCATGTCCTCGCGTGCGTATACTGGACATACGGACCTGTTTCCCCGTCGAAATTTAAAATCTGCTCCCAATCAAATACATAGTCCTTGATTCTGTTGTTTGTAAGCTCGTTAAACATAACTGCTCCGATACCTACCTCTTTCGCAATCTCGTCGATATCACCTGTTGTAACGCCCTTTTCGAATATGATTTCTCTTGTCTTTTCAACGGCTTTATTTAAAACATCCTCTAAAAATACGACTCTGCCTTTTCGTGTCGACATCGTGCCATCCTTTAAGCTTACCATTCCAAAAGGTACGTGTACACAATCTTTTGCCCAGTCGTACCCGAGCAGTTCAACTATCTTAAACCACTGTTGGAAATGCAAATTTTGCTGTGAAGCCACAACATAAATATTTTTATAAAAATCATATGTTTCTTTTCTATAAACAGCTGCCGCTATGTCGCGCGTGATATAAAGCGTTGAGCCGTCTGATTTTGTCACGAGTGCAGGCGTCATACCATATTCGGTAAGGATAACTATCTCCGCACCTTGAGATTTTTGAAGTAAACCCTTTTCCTTTAGCTCATCTAGAATTCTCTGCATCTTATCGGAATAAAACGACTCGCCGGCATACGAATCAAATGAAATTCCGAGCATATCATATACCCTCGCAAATTCCTTCAGCGACTCATCTCTAAACCATTTCCAAAGCTCAACCTCTTCTTTTTCGCCCTTTTCAAGACGCGCAAAAATATCTCTTGCCTCCTGCTCAAGCGACGGATCCTTTTCGGCCTCCTCATGAAATTTTGTATAATAGCCAAGCAATGTCTTTATGGGCTCCCTTTCGACATCCGCTTTGTTGCCCCACCTCCTGTATGCACTTATCATCTTGCCAAACTGTGTGCCATAGTCTCCGAGGTGGTTTATACGTACAACATCGTAGCCGAGGCTCTCAAAAATTTTATATATCGAGTTGCCTATAACCGTCGACCTTATGTGACCGATATGAAACGGCTTTGCTATATTCGGTGAAGAAAATTCAACTATAATCGTCTTGCCGCTGCCAATATCATTTTTTGCAAAATCCTCTCCTTTTTTATTTACATCATATACGAGCTCTTTAACAAACTGCTCCCTTTGCAAAAACATATTAAGATACGGTCCTGCCTGTTCTACCTTTTCAAATAGCTCATTTGCAGCAATCTTTTCTGCAAGCCCACTTGCTATTTGAGGCGGCGCTTTTTTTAGCTCCTTTGCAAGCTTAAAGCACGGGAAAGCATAATCTCCCATCTTTTCGTTTGACGGGATTTCTATCATCGAAGCTATTTCCTCTTCTGTAAGAAAGTCGATATTTGCCTTTATTATTTTTGCTATCGACGATTTGTAATTAATCATTTATTTTCTCCTTTTCCGTATATACTCTTATATCCTTTTGCATCAGCAATTGTACAAAGACACCATCGCCACACTCAAGCCTGCCTGTAAATGAACCATCATATATTTTGCCCTTTCCGCACGAAGGACTTTTTGATTTCAGTATAGCCCCCTCTATGCTCTCGCCAAGCTCATCTGCTGCTTTTACCGCCTTGTCATATGCCTTCGTCGCACCGCTCTTAAAAGCCTTAGTCACGTCTCTTCCGTCTTTTGTGACGACTCTCAGCTCTCCGATATTTACATCCTCATTTATCACTATTTCTGTCCTTTTTCGTGGAATGCCAAGGCCCCCAAAGGTCTCGGGACATACAGAGCAAACATTATGATTCTTTGCAAATGCGACGACTTTTTCGTCAGCCTTGCTCTTGCCGTCATATCTGCACCGTTCACCCAAAAGACATGCGCTTATTATATACATTTTACCCTCTCTGTTATATTTAGCTTTTTGCCGGTGCTATTTCAGCGTAACGATCGTAACACCATCCGCACCCTCATAATATTCGCCTTTCCTGAAATTTGCAACCTGCGGATGTTTTTTTAACATATCTGCGATACCCTTTTTTAAAATGCCTTCACCTCTGCCGTGGATTATCGTAATCTCCTCGAGGTGCGCCATTAGTGCATCATCTATATATTTTGAAACGCTTGCAAGTGCCTCGTCGAGATTTTGTCCCTGCACATTTATCGTCGGCGAGACAGTTGAAGATTTTGATTTATACAAGCCCGCATATGTACTTTTGCCTGCCGGCTTTGCTTTTTTCTTTTTCCTACCGTCTATAATGAGCTTCAGTCCGCTTACCTCGCATTTCATCTTGATGATACCAACCTGCACCAAAACCTGTCCTTTGCTGTCGGGAAGCCCAATAATCTCGCCATTTTGGCCGAGGCTCAGCACCTTTACCCTGTCACCGATTTTTATATCCTCAAGCGATATCGGGGCGTCGTTTTCCTCCATATGTATCGTCTCTTTATATCTTCCTGCCGCATCCTTAACATTTCTTTTTACAGTCTCAAGCTTTTTATTTCGCTCGCTGATGATATTTATTTTGTCTATATCACGAAGCTCGCTTTGAACCTTTTTTGTAAGCTCCTTTGCCTCTTTTATCATCTCTCTTGCTTCGTCCTTGGCATCCGCTATTATCTTTTCCCGCTCGCGCTCCAGTTTTTGCTGCCTCTTATCAAGCTCTTCCTTTTGCTTTTGTATGCGAATGTTTAGCATTATCGCTTCATCACGCTCTTCTTCTGCCTTCTTTTTGTCATTTTCTATAGCGGAGAGGACTTCCTCAAAGGCTATATCGCCACCGTCAAGTAGCTCTCTTGCATGCTCTATGATGTCCTCACACAAACCGAGCTTTTTAGATATTTCAAATGCGTTTGATTTGCCCGGGATACCAATCATCATCTTGTATGTCGGTCTCAGGGTTTCAATATCAAATTGCATGGATGCATTTTCGACTCCATTCGTTTGAAGTGCATATTTTTTTAGCTCGGTATAATGAGTCGTTGCCATTATATATGAGCCTCTCGCCTTTAGCGTTTCGAGTACGGCTATCGCAAGTGCCGCACCCTCAGTCGGATCGGTACCCGCACCGAGCTCATCAAGCAATATCAGACTTTTTTCAGTTGCTTTTGCAACTATTTGCACTATGTTTTTCATATGAGACGAAAAGGTCGAAAGACTTTGCTCTATACTCTGTTCGTCACCTATATCAGCAAACACATCCTCAAATACGGGAATTTCACTACCCTCTATCGCCGGTATATGAAGTCCGCTCTGCGCCATAAGGCATAAAAGTCCCGCCGTTTTTAGCGTGACGGTCTTTCCTCCCGTGTTTGGGCCTGTAACGATAAGCGCGTTATACTTGCCTCCAAGCACAATATCTATCGGCACAGCGTTTTTACACTCTATGAGTGGATGTCTTGCACTTTTTAAATGCAAAATACCGTTCCCTGATATAGTCGGTTTTTCGCTCCTTTGAAGATTCGCAAGCTTGCCTTTTGCCATAAAGAAATCAAGAGCAAGTAGTATATCTAAATTATTTTCAAGTGCTTGTGCGCTTTCTCCTATTCGTGACGAAAACTCCGCAAGTATCCTCGCTTCCTCCGCCTTCTGTGCTATTTCAAGCTCCCTCAACTCGTTATTCATGTTTACAATTGCCTGCGGCTCTATAAAAAGCGTCGCCCCACTTGCACTTCTGTCGTGGATTATGCCCGGAAACCTTGCCCTATATTCCTGCTTTACAGGTATTACATATCTGCCGTCTCTGACTGTCACAATGCTGTCTTGCAGCATTCCCTCATTTTCCTTACAGCTGATCATCTGATTTATCCTATTTTTTATCGCATCATTTTGTCTTTGGATATCCCTCCTGATAGCTTTTAACTCACTTGAAGCATTGTCGGAAAGCATATCCTCATTTTCAATAGCCTGATCGAGATCCCTATAGAGGTTTTCAAAAACTTCCAAAAGCTCTATCCTTTCCTCTATGATAGGTAAATGTGGTAACTCGCCTTTCATAAAGGCTTTGACATCCGCTGTTATTTTAAGATTATAGAGTATATAAAGAAGCTGTTTTATCGTAAGAGTCGCACCCTTTTTTGCAAGCACAAGCTCATCCTTTATATCATAAAAATTACCAAGCGGCAGCGCTCCCTTATACAGTATAAGCTTAACCGCTTCGTCTGTTTCCTCAAGGCCGCGCACGATACTTCTTTGCTCAGAAAACGGCTTAAGCTCTGAGATGACTTTTCTCGTCATCTCAGAGCCTGCCTGCGCCGAAAGAAGCTCAATTATTTTGTTGTATTCCAAAATTTCAAGCGTCTTTTCGTTCATTATCTCATTTTTCCTCTTAGCTTTTCAAGCTCGCTTTTTATCCTTATATTTTCCATTTGAAGGTCAAAGAAATTGTTTTCAAGATCCTTATATCGCATTTTTTCTTCATCAAGCCTGGCTCTAACCTTTTTTTCTATCTCTTCTTGAATAGAACTTTGTGCCTGCATCACCTTTTCAACTTCTTTTTCCTTCGCCGCAAGCTTCATGGTAAGTTGTTCTTTCTGCTTTTGGATGGCCACATTTTCCTCTTTGTATTCGATAAAGTTTTTCTTTGCCTCATCCCAAAGCTGTATATAGTGCTGAGTATCTCCCTCAAGCTGTTCTGTTATCTTTTTGTTTTCCTCAAGCTCCTCTTTTACGGCAAAATATTCGTTAGCAATATTTACTGCAGATAGGACAGCAAGCGATGTTGATGGCAATGAATTGCCCACAGCTTCATCTATTTCACGCATTTTATTATCTACCCAAGATGCTACTTGTATCATCTTATCCTGCGTTGTATCTCCTGCAATAGTATACTCTTGTCCATAGATATTTACCGTTACTCTGTTGCTCATCTCATCCTCCTACATTTCTCTCAAAATAGCATCGAATTTTTCTTTCAAAAGAGCTACAATCTTATCGTGAACCTCATCGGCCTCCTGGTCTGTTAAAGTTTTGTCTTTGCTACGATATTTAAGCGAAAGAGCTATACTCTTTTTGCCGTTATCAACCTGCTCTCCTCTATATATGTCAAACAGTTTAACGCTTTCGAGTATTTCATGTTCTGCGTTTTCAACCGCCTTTATAATATCGCCGACAAGCACATCCTCCTCAACGATCAAAGCTATATCTCGTGATGTCGCCGGGAATTTTGGAAGTGGCGTATAATTTATTTCATTTGAAGCAAATTCTTCAAGCAGGTTAAACATAAGCTCACAGCAATATCCTCTTGTGCCTATGCCAAATCTTTCTGCTACATCAGGATGCACCTCACCCATGATACCAAGTTCTACAGGTTCTGATTCCCCCTCCACATCGATAAGTATCCTTGCACATCTGCCCGGATGATATATGCCATATTCTGACTCGGCTACAAAGGTTACATTTTTGATGCCGAGCACATTTAAAAGCTCCTCAACTATTCCTTTTAATGTAAAGAAATCTTCATCTTCGCCATAAAGTCCTATCGAAAGATTGTATGCCTCATCAGGCAACCCCTTTTCATCGAAAAGGTCTTTCATAAATGTAATGCCTATCTCATAGGCTCTCATGCTCTCTACATTTCGTGCATAGTTTCTGCCCATAACTTCAAGCATGCCCGGTGTCAAAATAGTCCTCATCGCAGCGGTGTCCTCTCCAAGAGGGTTTATAATCTTGATGAGGTTTCTCTCCCACGAATCCTTTGGCACTCCTGCATCGTCAAGTATCTTATCATTTATGAAAGAGAATGTTTCGATCTCATTTGCTCCCATCGCACAAAGGAGACGCCTAATAATATTGCGCAGCTTCCAGCTCTTTGATTCTTCTGCTTTTGTTAAAATCATTGGGAAAGTCAAAGGAACATTGTCGTATCCGTACATGCGGGCAACTTCTTCTATGATATCTACTTCCTCTAAGATGTCACGCCTTATTGTAGGAGGAGTTACGATTAGCTCATCGCCAATGCCGGAAACTTTCATCTCAAGGCTTTCAAGATATTCTTTCATTTCATCTCTTGAAATATCTATGCCTATAACCTTATTTATACGGCTGACTCTTGCTTTTACATTTGGTGCCTTTTCCGGATTTTTATAGATATCAACAGAACCCTTTAAAACCTTACCACAACCAAGAAGCTCGATGAGATGGCAGACCCTGTCCGCCGCATCTTCGCAAAGATTAGGGTCAATACCTTTTTCGTATCTACCTGACGCTTCTGTCCTAAGACCGAGTTTTTTTGAAGTCTGTCTTACATTTGCTCTTTCAAAGCAAGCTGATTCGATAACTACGGTATTTGTGTCTTCTGTTATCTCAGAGTTAAGTCCTCCCATTACACCTGCTATACCTATCGGTTTTTTCTCATCTCTTATCATGAGCATTTGATCATCAAGTACCCTTTGTTCGCCGTCAAGTGTTGTAAATACCTCTCCCTCTTTTGCTGTATCTACTATGATATGAGCTCCTTCGATGCTTCTTATATCAAAAGCGTGAAGTGGCTGACCGTACTCGAGCATTACAAAGTTTGTAATATCTACCATGTTATTTATAGGTCTCATGCCAGCCGCCATAAGTCTTTTTTGCATCCACCAAGGCGACTGCTCGATCTTTACATCTTTTACAACCCTTGCCGTATATCTCTTGCAATAATCCGAATTTACATCGACCTCGATATAATCCTTTGCAGACTCGTGTATTGCCTTGCTGTCAGTATCAGGATATTTTAAAGTCTTACCAAATGTCGCAGCCGCTTCTCTTGCCATGCCTATCATAGAAAGACAATCAGGTCTGTTTGGCGTAATCTCAAAGTCTATTTCATAATCATCAAGCTCAAGTGCTTCCTTGAAATCCTCCCCAAGCTTATCTGAAAAATCTCCGTTTAAAATCCATATACCGTCTTTAGAAACTATAGGTACAACCTTATCCTCATATCCAAGCTCCTGTGCCGAGCAAAGCATGCCCTCAGACAAAACGCCTCTGAGCTCTCCTTTTGTAATAGTAACTCCGCCCTCAACTTTTGGTTGTCCATGGAGCGGTCCCGGTATTTTAGCTCCGTCTACTGCAACGGGTACAAACGCACCCTCAAATACATTCGGTGCACCTGTCACGATAGTTGCTTGCTTGCCCGATCCAAGATCTACAGTGCATATTACAAGCTTATCCGCATTTGGATGCTTTTCTATTTTTTTAATCTGTCCGAGCTTAACACCCTCAATACCACATGCAAGCTGAGTGCATGTTTCAAGATTTGAGCCCGTCATTATCATTTTATCGCAAAATTCTTTAGCCGATATATCGCCTAAATCTACATAATCCTTTAACCATCTAAGTGAAACTAACATATTTAAACCTCCTCTACTTGAACTGATCAATAAATCTCATATCGTTTTCAAATAGAAGTCTGATATCTTCTATACCATACTTCAGCATCGCTATTCTCTCTACACCCATACCAACAGCAAAGCCTGTATACTTTTCTGTGTCTATGCCACCTGCCTGGTGAACATGTGGATGTGTTACTCCACAGCCGAGAATCTCGATCCAGCCGCTTCCCTTACAAACATTGCAGCCCTTACCGCCACAATTAAAGCAAGATACGTCCATTTCCGCACTTGGTTCGGTAAATGGGAAGTGATGAGGTCTAAATTTTGTCTTTGTTTCAGGTCCAAACAACTCCTTTGCCATATAATCGAGCGAGCCCTTTAGGTCTGACATTGATACACCCTCTCCTATAACCATCATTTCCACCTGATGGAATGTATGCGAATGCGTAGCATCAGGTGTATCACATCTGTAACATCTGCCAGGTATAACTATCTTATATGGGAGCTCAAGTGCCTTTTCGGCTCTAACTTCTGCCGAAGATGTATGTGGTCTCAGTACTATATCTTCATTGATATAAAAAGTATCTGACATATCGCGTGCCGGATGATCCTCCGGTGAATTCAAAGCGTCAAATGTGTTAAATACCGAGTCGATATCAGGTCCTTCAAAAACCGAATATCCCAAAGTTTCAAATATCGAAACTATCTCATCGATAGTCTGTGTTATAGGATGTTTAACTCCGACATGTGCTTTCTTGCCGGGTTCTGTTACGTCTATTTTTTCCATCTTGAGTCGTAGATTTTTTTCTTTCTCTTTGAGCTCTTCCATCTTGGAATTTATGAGTTCCTCAACCTCGCCTCGCACCTTATTTGCAACCTTTCCAAGCTCCTTTTTTTCTTCAGGTGAAAGCTTGCCCATGCTTTTCATGATAGCTGTTATTTCACCCTTTTTCCCTAGATATTTTACTCTATATTCATTCATCGCACTTAAAGACGAGGCGTCTTTTGTCGCCTTTTTCGCATTTTCTAAAATTTCATTTAACTTTTTTTGCATCTTATCTCACACGTCCTTTCACTTGATATGCTTTTGTTTGATATATAAGTATGCCTGCGGCTACTGCCACATTTAGCGAATCTACTTTTTTATTCATAGGGATTTTTATGCATGTATCCGAGTACTCTCGCATCTCCTTACTTATACCGTTTCCCTCGTTTCCAAAAACCAAAGCTGTATTATTGCTCAAGTCTTCATCAAAGTAATACTTATCTGCATCCAAAGCCGTTGTCACTATTTTTTTATTTGCTCCCCTCACAAGGCTTACTGCCTGCTTTTCGCTTTTCGCAAAAAATATCGGAAGCCTAAATATCGAACCTGCACAAGCACGTATTACTTTAGGGGAAAATATATCACCTGTTCCCTTTATAGCTACAAGTCCGCCAAAGCCTGCCGCATCGGCCGTCCTGATGATTGTACCTATGTTGCCCGGGTCTTGCAGTTTGTCGAGCACAACTATATTACTTGCTTCTCCCTCTTGCGCCATAATGGCGTTTGTAAAGGCCTCCTCATTATAAGCTTTTTTTGATGCTATCGCGAGAATACCCTGACTTGTAACAGTTTGTGTGAGCTTTTGAAAAAGCGCATCTGACAAGACAACCGTCTGTTCAAAGAAAATTTCACATTCCCTCGCATAACTCTCGCTGACAACAACCATCTCCGCAAGTCTTGCATCACAGGCCTCCTTTACTGTCTTTTTGCCTTCGACAATATAAAGAGCGAGCTCATCACGATATTTTTTCATCGCGAGTGCCTTGCACATCTTATATATTTTGTTTTCCTTTGATGTAATAACCTGCATTCTACCCTTTAGCTTATAATCTCAATATCAATTAGTTTTATGTTCTCATATATAAAAAGACCCAATAAAAGCCGGTTAAACCGGCTTTAAAAGTTTGTTTTTTATTTAAGGAATGACGGTGTGTCAATTTTTGATGGATCCGTGTCTGACTCTAAGTTTCTCAGTATGTCACTTAACGTTTCCTTTTTTGGTGTACCGTCTGTAAAAGTGTCCTTGCCTCTTTCGTAGCCGTCTTCATGCTCACCTTCGCCCTGTGCTCCTAAATAGTCTGATTTTTTGATAAACGGCGGAATGTTGAGCTCTCCGTCGACATACTTTTCCGAATAGTTGCCGGGTTTATTTTCAAAACCTGTCGCTATTACTGTAACCTGCATCTCATCCTCAAGATTTTCTTTTACAGATGTACCAAATATGATAATCGCATCTTTGTCAGCAACTGCTTGTATCTGCGTTGCCGCATCATTTACATCAAGCATGCCCATATCATATCCGCCGGAAATATTTAGAAGTATTGCTTTTGCACCTGCAACAGTAGTTTCAAGAAGCGGACTTTCGACTGCGTTTTTGATGGCTTCCTGCACTTTATTTTCGCCTCTGCCAACACCGATGCCCATATGCGCAACGCCCTTATCACGCATAACTGTCTGCACGTCCGCAAAGTCTGCATTGATCAAGCTGTTATCGCTGATGAGTTCTGTTATTGACTGTACGCCGTGTTTTAAAATCTCATCTGCAATCTTAAGAGCTTCTACCATTGAAGTGTTAGGCTCTGCAATATCTAATAATTTGTCGTTTGGAACGATCACTATCGAATCCACAAATTTCTTTAAAAATTTGATACCCAGCTCAGCGTGTTCGCTCCTTCGTCTGCCTTCAAATGTAAACGGCTTAGTTACAACACCTACTGTCAGGATGCCCATATCTTTTGCAACCTTTGCTACTATCGGTGCTGCACCTGTGCCTGTACCTCCGCCCATACCGGCAGTTACAAATACCATATCTGCGCCACTGATGTGTCTTGTAATATCTTCTATATTTTCTTCGGCTGACTTTTGACCAACTTCAGGATTGCCTCCTGCTCCAAGCCCTTTTGTCAGCTTTTCTCCTATCTGTATTTTTGCTTCTGCTTTAGACTTGTCAAGATCCTGCTTATCTGTATTTACTGCTATAAAGTTTACATCCTTGATGTCGCCTTCAATCATTCTATTTACTGCATTGCAACCACCGCCACCAACGCCGACAACGATGATTTTTGCCTTACCTTCGCTTTTCACTTCAAATTCCAGAAAATTTGCGCTCATAATAAACTCCTCCACCACAACCAGTGTTTTACAATATAGATAATTATATCATATTAGTATAAAATATTGTACTAAAATTTTAGCTTTTTACCGCCATGGTTTTATAAAGGGCTTCTCTCAGCTCTTCTGCTTTTGTTATCTGATTTACTTCCCTACGAAGCATCGTGCTGCCCGGTATACCTTTTGTATACCAAGCTATATGTTTTCGCATTTCTTTAACCCCTCTCTCTTCGCCTTTTTCGCCTATTAAACTATTTAGGTGGTTAAGCATCATCTCTCTTTTTTCTTCTATCGTCGGCCCCTTTGGCTTATTTTCGCCACGATAAAGTGCTTCGCATTCCCTAAAAATCCAGGGATTGCCGAGCATGCCTCGAGCTATCATCACCATATCGCAACCCGTCTTTTCGAGCATTCGCATAGCATCCTCACCGCAAAAAATATCGCCATTGCCTATAACAGGAATGCTTACATTTTCCTTTACTTCTTTTATTGCTTCCCAATTTGCCACGCCGGAATAATACTGCATCCTAGTTCTGCCATGCACCGCCACAGCAGAAGCACCTGCGGCTTCTATCGTCTTTGCTACTTTCACGCAATTTATCGAGTCATCATCCCAACCAATCCTTATTTTTGCCGTTACAGGTTTGTTTGCCCCTTCTGCTGCCGCTTTGACAATTTCATATATCAAATCCGGGTTTTTTAAAAGGGCTGACCCTTCGCCGTTTTTTACCACCTTTGGCACAGGGCAACCCATATTTATGTCTAAAATTTCGTTTTCATATTTTCGAAGCAGCTTAGCTGCATTATATATTACTTCAGGCTCTGCACCAAATAATTGAAAAGCAACCGGCTTCTCGTCGTCATATATTTTTAAAAGGCTTTCGGTATTTTTATTTTGATATATGAGCCCTTTGCCGCTTACCATTTCCGAATATACCAAAGATGCTCCCATCGATTTTGCTATACGCCTAGTCGGAGCATCTGTTATACCTGCCAGCGGTGCCGCAATAAATGGATTTGCTAATTTTACACCACCTATCTCACTGCTTCTTATGTTTTTTATCTTTTCTGTTTTTTTCATATAAAATCTCAAGGCCTTCAAGTGTGAGAAGTTTATCTACCTTATCTATACAATCAACCCCGTCATCTATCAGATTTGCAAGGCCACCCGTTGCAACTACCGTGATCTCATCAACGTCCTCACCCATCTGTGCCAGCTCAACTTTCATCTTTTTTACGATAAACTCAACCATTCCCATATGCCCATATATAAGACCTGATTGAATAGAATTTGTCGTATTTTTTGATATGACTGTGCTCGGTGTTTCAAGCTCTACTTTTGGTAATTTTGAAGTCATCGTAAATAATGCCTCGCTTGATATCTTCAGCCCCGGCGCTATTGCCCCTCCGAGATATTCGGCTTTCGCTGTCACCGCGCAAAATGTTGTGGCGGTACCAAAATCAATAAGAATAAGCGGCCCGCCGTACTTTTCGTATGCAGCCACCGCATTTACTATCCTATCCGATCCGACGTGCTTTGGATTATCATATTTAATAAGCAGTCCCGTCTTAACACCTGACTCTATTACTATTGCCTTACTGTTAAAATATTTCATCGACATGTGCTGTAATGTATACAACACCGAAGGTACTACCGTCGCTATGATGACATCCTTTACATCTTTTGTTTTTAGTCCGGCATATGCAAACAGCTGGTTTATAATCATACCGTATTCGTCAGCACTCTTACGCACATCCGTCTCCATACGCCAATTTTCTATGAGCTTTCCTTCGTTAAAAACACCTAATACTATATTTGTATTTCCAACATCGAATGCTAAAAGCATCAGATTTCTCCTTTCGCTATACCTTATTTAGTCTCTTTAATGCAAGTGATACTGTCAAGCCCGGCACAACCCTGTTGCCGGTAACCTCTACTCCAAGAAGCTCATTTACTTTTTTTAATCTATACTGTACCGTATTTACATGGATGTTCATAATACTTGCCGTCTTTGTTACATTCATTCCTGCATCTAGCACAAATGTCTGTAATGTCTCTAAAAGTTGCTTGCCCTTTTGACTCTTATCCTCGTTAAAGACTGAAATAAGATCAAGATACAGGCGCTTTAGGTGACCGTTTTTGCGATTTATGCTATTGCAACTTCCTATCAACGCTAGATCATACTTAGTAAATACCCTTTTGTACGGATATATTTTTTCTGCTGTTTTTATGCCCTCATTTACAATTTTAAATGCAGAACACGCTTCTTCTATGCTGTTTACCCCTGTAAAATGTACAGCCTTAAATTTTTCCATATTCTTTAATTCTTGGAATAAATTGCTTACCTTTGTGTTGTGGCACTTCGGTTTAGGCGACATTATGATACCCATAACTTCGTTTGATTCTATAATCTGCCAATTTATAAGCTCGTTTGCTATGCAATATCTGTCTATGGCTACGATTATCTCCTCCGGAGCAGGCCCTTTTGCTGCAAACACGCTCGCAATCTCGCTTCCCTCTAAATCAAGACTTGCTCGCTGCTCATAAGCCTTTGTAATATTGCCTCTGCGAAGAGCTCTGATAAAATCCGATCTTTTATCAGATGCCGGCGAATATTTCCACATGCCCATGGCTATCCTAAATATGTCCGCCAACTTCTCCACATCGTCTGCCGAATATTGATCCTTATTATCTGCAATAAGCATATAATAAGGCTCCGCGTTGATAGTAACAACGCCCCAATATGTCACAACACCGTCAACATCAATTTTGGCATGTAACCCCGGCTTAACCTTTATCGCATTTTCCCTTGCGGCCGCCACAACGCGTTCTAAAGTCGTTTTCTGTTGTGTTTCTATCGCTAAGATCGGATTGAGATCTATGCTCAATAATACGAGCTGGTAGTCATTACTTTCAGCCGCAGCTCTGACTGCCGTTGGAAAATCGGTATACTTATCGAAATTCAACAAATGATATATGCTACTATTTATCAAGGTATTGCTAAATTCTTTCATTGGATTTTACTCCTCTTTTCTATTGTCGTCTTTTTCTGTAGCTTCCTGTATATTTGTCTTAATATCTTTTGCCAACTTAATCTCTTCAGGAGGTTCCTTTAAGTCTTCTTCAAGTTCTTTTTCTGTCTGCTTTGCCTCTTGCTCGTTAGCCATCTGCTTCTTGCCTGCTTCTACTTTTACTTCCTCAGCAAGATCTTCGGCTGTTATGTCTCCGCTATAAAGTCTTTCAAATTGCTCGCCATCTATCGTCTCAAGCTCCATAAGTGCGTCAGCTACCGCAAGTAGCTTGTCCATATTGTCTGTTATAAGCTGCTGGGCCTTCTCATATCCCTCATGAACAATTCTCTTTACCTCCTCATCTATTTCATTTGCTGTTTCCTCAGAATACGACTGCTTTGTACCAAGATCTCTGCCAAGGAAAAGCTCCTCTGACGATGAATAATTTATAGGTCCGAGCTTATCGCTAAAGCCGTATTTTGTGACCATATCTTTTGCAATATCCGTTGCCCTTTGAATGTCGTTGCTTGCGCCGGTCGAAATTTCGGAAAGCACAAGCATCTCAGCTACACGACCTCCGAGCAAATGTATAATCTGCTCCTGCATATCACTTTTTGTGGTGTAATACCTATCTTCCTTTGGAAGTATCATTGTAAATCCGCCGGCTCTGCCTCTTGGTACGATAGTTATCTGATGAACAGGATCTGTGCCTGGTAGCGAATGTGCCACAACAGCATGACCTGCTTCGTGCACCGCAGTAAGCCTTTTTTCTTTTTCGCTTATAACTCTGCTCTTTTTCTCAGGTCCTGCTATAACCTTTGTAATAGCCTCTTCTATTTCTTCCATGCGGATCTTTCGTCCGTTTCTCCTTGCAGTAAGGAGCGCTGCCTCATTTAGCATATTTTCAATATCCGCAGGCGTAAACCCCGGTGTCCTTCGCGCGAGCACTTTTGGATCCACATCGTCATCAAGCGGTTTATTTTTGCTGTGTACTTTAAATATTTCTTCTCTGCCTTTTATATCAGGTATGCCTATCACTACCTGCCTGTCAAATCTGCCCGGCCTTAACAGTGCAGGGTCAAGTATGTCAGGTCTGTTTGTTGCCGCTAGGATTATGATACCCATATTTTCTGCAAAGCCATCCATCTCAACAAGCAACTGATTTAGAGTCTGCTCTCTTTCATCATGACCGCCACCCATGCCTGCGCCTCTCTTACGACCAACAGCGTCTATTTCGTCTATAAATATAATACAAGGAGCATTTTTCTTTGCCTGCTCAAAGAGGTCTCTAACTCTCGAAGCTCCGACTCCGACGAACATCTCTACAAAATCAGAACCTGAAATTGTGAAAAACGGTACTCCCGCTTCTCCTGCTGTCGCCTTTGAAATATATGTCTTACCTGTTCCCGGAGGGCCCACAAGAAGCACGCCTTTTGGAATACGCGCACCCAAACTGTGATATTTTCTTGGATCCTTTAGGAAGTCTACAATCTCTTGAAGTTCTTCTTTTTCCTCATCAAGACCTGCAACATCTTTGAATGTCAAGTTCTTGAGATTTGTCTGCATCTTGGCTTTACTCTTGCCAAACGACATCGCTTTGCCACCGCCCTGCTGACGCATAATCATAACCCAGAAGAATATCAACACGCCTATCATTATAAATGTAGGTACAAGTGATAATATCCATGGTTGCTCCTCAGGTTTTGCATTTGAGACTTTAAGAATGCCTTCTTCGCTCTGCTTATCTACATACTGCTCATGCAAGCTCTGCACGTCAAAGCTGCTATGCACATATGTATATACCTTGTCGCCGTCCTTTAATGTAGCATTTATCCGATACTCCTTGAACTCTATTTCTTTTACCTCTTCATCCGCCAAGTAGCTGACAAATGTCGAATATTTGACTTCCTTTTCCTTATCTTTTGGAACCATATCATATAAAAGAGCCATAGAAAGAACTATGGCTAATATGAAAATATAAATTCCGAAGCTTTTAAACCCTTTTTTCAATGATTTTCTCCTTATCCATATTTTTATTTTTTATTCTGTTTATAGCAAATAATTTTATCACACAAGTTGGCTTATTTCAACAGTAATCACCTTTTTAGTGTCCTTTGTTATTTTGTAATTTGCAGTATATCTACCGTCCTTCAAAACCCCCGGTATCCACAAAACCTCAGGTCCTATACATATAAGTGCAATCTTATCCCTCTCTTGGGACGGTATCTTCATGTCCACAAACAAATCTTGTATTTTTTTTCTTCCTAAAACACCCGGCAATTTTATATAATCACCTGCTTTTCTCGTTCTTGCTTGCACCATATCATCCATACTGCTCCTGCCGTACTCCTTTTCGATAAGACCAAGATCAAAGGCTGCAACGCCTTTTCTGTGCTCATATTTATCTATATCAAGCGTATTTACTATTATCTTTGGAATACCGATTTGCTTTTTCCTGCCATTTTCCATCCGCTTTCCACAAACTATATTGTCATATGATACCCTGAGCAAAAAACCTTTTGGCAAATCTATCTGCTGCGGTGTAATGCCATGCAAAATAAGTTCATCTGCTTGATTTAGGTGCGTATTTGTAATATCGCTTGCAAGACCTATCTGCGCAAATGACATCATAATAATCCTATGCCTTATCGAAGGGGGCATTTTTGAAAGAGCTTCTTTTTCGAGCCAAACTTCGTTGTCTTCTTTTTTTACTAAGCTCCCTCGGTAGTTTTCAAGGGTATATTGCCTTATAAAATTTCTGTCTTCTTTTGCTATCTTACTGAGCCTTTCGATTGCGTCAACGATATTTTGGTTAAAATTTTCTTTTATATATGGAATAAGCTCCAACCTTATTTTGTTTCTCGTATAAATACTCTGCTCGTTGGTGTGATCCATTCGAGGATTTAGCTTGTTTTCCTCGCAATAATCCAAAATCTCACTCTTAGGCACATCAAGAAGCGGCCTTATTATCGTATTGCCTCTTTCGTTTACCCTTTTGTAATCTATACCGGCGAGCCCGTCCGTACCGGTGCCTCTTATAATGCGAAACAATACCGTTTCAACTTGATCATCCCGATTTTGTGCAATCGCAATCTTAATACGGTTTTTGTCTATCCCCTCAAATGAAAGGGTTTCTGTTATTTCTGCAAAAAAATCATATCTTGCCTTTCGTCCTGCTTCCTCGCCTGTCATCGAAAGTTCCTCTGCCAGCTTATTGCAATCCACTATGGTTGACCACGAGCAGATGCCATTTGCTTCGCAGAGGTTTTCCACAAATAACTGGTCTTCTTCTGCCGCATCGGCCCTGAGCATATGATTTACATGCGCGCCATGCAGTGTAAAATTCAAAACGCTGGAAAGCTCCAAAAGTATGTTAAACAAGCACACCGAATCAGGCCCGCCCGAAAGTCCAAGTATGACTACATCTCCGCTCTCTATAAGATTGTACTTTTTAATGGTCTCTATGACCGTGTTTTTCACCATTTTTTACACCGTTTTAAACTAATCAATCTATACCAAAAAAACGCTTGGCATTTTCGCAAGTTATCCTTGCAACTTCCTCATATTCCATATCCTTGAGGAGTGCAACGCGCCTTACCGTATGCTCTACATAAGGCGACTTATTTGTCTTGCCGCGATGTGGCTCCGGCGTCAGGAATGGAGCATCTGTCTCTACTAGCAGTTTCTCAATTGGTACCGCCGCAACAACCCTTTGAGTTTTTTTATTGTTTTTATATGTCACAGGGCCTGCCACAGAAATAGTCGCTCCGAGCCTTACATATTGCTCCGCAAGCTCAGCGCTACCGCTAAAACAATGAATCAAAACCCTTGCATCATTTCCGAAATGATTTTTTCGCTCCTCAGAAAATGCTTTTTCTTCCTTCAAAATCTCAAGTGTCAAAGCATCAGCATCACGTGAATGGATAGCAATTGGCATTTTTAGCCTATTCGCAAGCTTTATCTGCTCTCTAAACCAGTAGATTTGCACATCCCTCGGCGAATTATCATAATGAAAATCAAGGCCAATCTCACCAATGGCTACAACCTTATCTTTTTTTGCCAGGCTCTCGATCATAAAGAGGAGCATTTCATCCATTGACTTTGTTTCGTGTGGATGCACTCCGACTGCCGCATAGCACCAATCATATCTTTTTGCATTATCTACTGCCATTTTTGAAGTCTCAAGATCGCAGCCTACATCTATCACGTAGGCCACGTCTGAGTTCTCTATATCTTTTATTAGATTTTCTCTAACTTCCTTTGGGTAATTTTCACTCGTTAAGTGAGTATGTGAATCAAATAACATTATTTTCTCTCTTTTTAGCTTACTGTATTGCCATCATCTGCATCTGTCGTAACAAATTCGTACGTCATTTTGCCATCAACCTCGTTATCGGCAAACAAAAGCATGCCCTTTGACTCAAGCCCTCTGAGTTTTCTTGGAGCCAGATTTGCAACAACTATAACCTTTTTGCCAATTGTTTCCTCAGGTGTAAATCTTTGTGCTACGCCTGAAATGATCTGCCTTACCTCATCGCCAATCTTAACCTTAAATACTAAGAGCTTATCAGCCTTTGGATGCTTCTCTGCTTCTATAATCTTGCCGACTTTAAAATCAATCTTATCGAAATCGTCATATTCTATCTCAGGCTTTGCAGGTTGTTCATTGGATTTCTTCTCGTCTCCTCCATTGGCCTTGCTTGCCTTTTTTGCAGCTTCTGCCTTCAGCGCTTCAAGCTCCTCAAGCTCCTTTTCGATATCCATTCTTGGGAATATAGGCTCGCCTCTGTTTACCTTTTCTCCGCCCATCATGTCAAAGACTTTTGCATCGTCCCACGATGGTTTTATACCGTCAAGGCCTATCTGCTTTCTCATTTCTGTTGCAGTCGCATGCATAAATGGGTGAATTAAAACCGACACTATACGAAGTGCCTCTGCGAGGTTGTGCATAACTGTATCAAGTCTTTCTTTATTTGCCTCGTCTTTTGCCAATATCCAAGGTAGAGTTTCGTCTATATACTTATTTGCCCTTCTTACAAGCACCCAAATTTCTTCGAGTGCATAATTGAACTTAAATTTGTCCATTTCTGCTTCAACCTTATCAGCTGCACCTATAGCTATCGCCTTAAGGTCGTCATCCGGGCTTTCTTTTTTCCCCTGCCTTGGTACAATGCCATCACAATATTTTTCAATCATTGATGTTGTTCTGCTAACTAAATTACCCAAATCATTTGCAAGATCGTAATTTAATCTCTTGAGCATTACTTCGCTTGTAAAGTTACCATCCTGGCCAAATGTGTATTCCCTCAAAAGGAAATACTTGAGTGCGTCAACACCGTATCTTTCTATCAGTTTTACAGGATCTACTACATTGCCCTTTGATTTGCTCATTTTACCGCCGTCTATCAATAACCAGCCGTGTCCAAGCACATGCTTTGGTAGTGGCAAACCGAGAGACATAAGCATAGCCGGCCAAATAACGGTGTGAAATCTTACGATCTCTTTTCCGACTATATGGTAATCCGCAGGCCAATATTTGTCATATTCCTTTGGATCATCAGGATATCCGAGAGTTGTAATATAGTTTGCAAGCGCATCAAGCCATACATATATTACATGCTTTTCATCGATAGGTACCTGTATACCCCAGTCAAATGAAGATCTTGAAATACACAAATCTTCAAGCCCTTGTTCTACAAAAGCTATCATCTCATTTCTTCTTGTCTCAGGTTGCAAAAACTCCGGATTGTTTTTAAATAGGTCAAGTAACTTATCCTGATATTTGCTCAACCTAAAGAAATATGCTTCTTCCTTCGCATACTGAACCGGCCTTCCGCAATCAGGGCAACATCCGTTCTCATCAAGCTGGCTTTCTGTCCAAAATGATTCGCAAGGTGTACAATAGAGCCCCTCGTAAACACCTTTATAGATATCGCCTTTTTCGTACATCTGCATAAATATTTTTTGAACTCGCTTTTTATGGCGATCTTCTGTTGTTCTTACAAAATCATCATAGGAAATTTCCATTGTATTCCATAGATCCTTGATGCCGGAAACAACCTCGTCAACATATTGCTGAGGTGTAACGCCTTTTTCTATCGCTATAGTCTGTATTTTCTGGCCATGTTCGTCTGTACCTGTCTGAAATCTTACATCATATCCAACCGCCCTCTTAAAGCGTGCCATCGCATCTGCCATCACCGTACAATACGTATGTCCGATATGAAGATTTGCACTCGGATAATAAATTGGAGTTGTAATATAAAATGTTCCTTTTTTTTCTGTCATATTGTCACCTTCTTTCTCTGAGCTAATGAAACCCAGCTAAGTACTTAAAGATACATTACAGATTATCACAAAATCTTTCTTTTTTCAATGTGCATAGTACATAACTAATTTTATATAAAGCAAAAAAAGACAGCCATTTGGCTGTCTTTAAACCGGCAATGTCCTACTTTCCCAGGCAGTCGCCCACCAAGTATCATCAGCGCT
>CAVBJF010000004.1:0-100869 GCA_963596005.1 Streptococcus pasteurianus
CTCGGATTCGGTGAATGTAAAAGTCCGTACGGAATACTGTATTCCCACTCAACAGGAATTACTTTAAGCAGTGGATGAACATTCGCCCAGCCCGCTATCGCAAGCAAAACATCATTCGAATTTTCACATTTATTAAATATATTCATATTGTAAAAATCAAAATTTACAATATGTATTTCCGTATGATTTTGCCAAATATCGTCACGCAAGCGGTCAACATAATTGCTCCATCCACGATGCATAAGCAGTAAGTTTTCGCCGTATAGGTCGCTAATCTGCAACTTATTCTTTTGCGCGAGCCTGTGATGAATGGATACGGCACAGCAAAACGGCTCGCGGGATAATTGCAAACCCTCACACTTTCTGAGATTAAGCATTGTATCGTCAAATATTCCGCCTATAATATCAATGTTTTTGCCCATATTCGCAAGTATTTCTTTAGCGTTTTCGGGTGTGTTTTCAAACGGAATAATTTCAAATTTAATGTCTGGGCATTGCTCTTGAATTTTTGGCCACATTTGCATGAGGAGCTGAGCGGGCGTCATCGGAGATGAGCCTATACGGATAATATTCTTTCGCTCGCTCATTGCATTTTTAGCTCTGACAACACTGTCCTTGCAATAGCTGATTATATATTTTGCGTCCTGATAAAGCGACTTGCCTGCGTTAGTCAGTATCAACCCACGGTGCGTACGCTCAAACAAAATGAGGTCAAGCGAGCTTTCAAGCAGATTGATTTGCTTAATAACGGCAGTCGGCGTGATATATAGTTCCTCCGCTGCTTTGTTAAAACTACCTGCGTCCGCAACCTTTATGAATGTTTCTATCTGTGGATTATACATCATCCCACCACCTATATCATAATTATAATTGTTCTTTGCAATCTAAAGAAACAGGAAACCTACACAATAAATTATATTTTAAATCGCACTAAAAATCAAATCGCCCAAGGAATTGCCGTCTGAATATTACAGGCGGTATTTTTTATTTTCCAAAACTTTTTTCTTCAAAACAGGGTGTACAAAACAGCATCTTACTTGGAGATAGCGAAAGGAGTTTCGGTTTATCGCCTAGCATAAAAAAATCGGTGCAACCCTTTTTCAAGTTGCACCGTGACTATTACATTAAAACATCCTTATGTGGTGTTGACTTTACCCTTGGCTCTTTTTTAATGTTAGCAAACTTGAGGTAGATTTGTGTCTAAAGTATTGACACAAGTCCACCTCATTTGTATTAGTCGATCTCTACCATATGGAATGTTTTTTTGCCCTTTTGGACGAGGAGCTTGCCGTCCTTAAACATATCTTTTGTCACCATAAGCTTTTTGTCGGTAACTTTTTGCTCGTTGATGCTCAGCCCACCTTGCTCGATAGTTCTAAAGCCCTCAGAGTTAGATGGCACAAGACCGAGTTCTTTTATCATGTTGACAACTCCCAAGCCCTCGCCGTCAAATAGCGAAGCTGATAGCTTAGTGTGTGGGATATTGTCCATGCTGCCACTTCCTGCAAATGCGGCCCTAGAACCGTCAAGCGCTTTTTGTGCGGCTTCTTCGCCGTGTACAAGCTTAGTTATCTCAAATGCCAAAATTTCCTTTGCCTTGTTTATTTCTGAACCCTCAACGTTTACAAGAGCGCTGATCTCTTCAAGCGGTAGGAAAGTCAAAAGCTTTAGGCACTTTTCGACATCGGCATCCGCAACATTTCTCCAGTATTGGAAAAACTCAAACGGTGAAGTCCTGTCGCCATCAAGCCAAAGTGCACCGGACTGAGTTTTGCCCATTTTCTTTCCTTCGCTTGTAGTCAGTAGGGTAAATGTCATTGCATAAACTTGTTTGTCTACCATTTTTTTAGTCAGCTCTACGCCACCGATCAGATTTGACCACTGGTCATTTCCGCCAAACTGCATTTTTACATCTATATCTCTTGCCATTACCATAAAGTCATAGGATTGCATAAGCATGTAGTTCATTTCGAGGAATGTAAGCCCTTCTTCAAGGCGTTGCTTGTAGCAGTCGGCTCTCAGCATGTTATTTACATTGAAATGCTTACCTATATCCCTTATGAACTGGATATAGTTACAATCCATAAGCCAAGTTGCGTTGTTTAAACAGATGGCTTTATTGGGAGCCGGCTCCTTGTTTGCCTCGTTTTTTACGCCGTATTTGCTTCCTGTAAATTCGTAGTCGTCATCGAAATCCAAGAATTTTTCAAAAAGCTTTTTAAAGGCATTGCAATTGTCTATGACAGTTTCTTTGTTCATAAACTTACGCATATCTGTTCTGCCTGACGGATCACCGACCATACCGGTACCGCCACCTAGGAGAACAACAGGAGTGTGACCATATTTCATCATATACATGATAATGATAACCTGCATAAAGTGTCCTATATGAAGGCAATCTGCAGTCGGATCAAAGCCTATATAAAACTTGATTTTTTCCTTGCCTAAAAGCTCTCTGATCTCATCTTCGTGAGTACATTGTTCGATGAAACCTCTTTCCTTTAGCACATCAAATACATTTGTGTGCTTACTCACGTCATCTCTTACCGGGTTTTTCATATGATTTCCTCCTTAATTTTATTTAAAATCGCCTCAGCAACAGCTTCGGGCGATTTGTGATTTGAGGCCGCAAGGCCTCATGCTTTATCATAGCACGCCTTACAAGTTTTGTAAAACTATTTAGACTACTTAGGCGTTAGGCGAGATATTTTTTGTAGCCTTTTCGAGCCCTTCAATCATAGGATTTATATAATCACGATAGCTGATGCCGACAAAAAGCTCTGCTGATTTGAGGGCTTGTGCGACGAGCATTGAAAGGCCATTTGAGATTTTCATCCCGAGAGCCTCTGCTTGAAGCAGGAGTGGCGTCTTTGCGGGGTTATAAATCAGATCGATAACAGTTTCACATTTTGTAAATCCTGTGAGATCAATAATCCTGTCATGCGAGTTTGGGAATGAACCTACAGGAGTCGCATTTATTATAATTTCGACATCCTTTGGCAAAGCATTATAAGAAACGTATTCCTTTTTATTTTGCCTGCTTGCCACAAAAATTTTGCTCGGATGACAGAGGTTTGCCACGCTTTGTACCGTCTTTGAGGCACCGCCTGTCCCGAGGATTAAAATCTTTTTATTCTCAAGGTTTATTTTATTATAGGAAAGCAGATACATAAATCCGAAATAGTCCGTATTTGAACCACACAAAACGCCGTCTTTTAAATAGATAGTATTTACATTGCCGAGTTTTGTAGCCAAGGGATCGAGTTTTACATATTTAAGAACCTTTTCCTTATATGGCGAGGTTACATTTAATCCGCTAAAAAAAGGATTTTTAAAGAAATTATCTAACTGATCCTGCGGAATATCAAAAAGTCCGTATTCATATACTCCAAGGGCGTTATGTATGGCCGGTGAATAGCTGTGTGATAAATTTTCACCTAAAAGCCCAAAAGCAAAATTCATATCGTTTCCTACCTTTCAAAAATTAGAGATTTATTATGTGATAATCTATTTATTATGTGTATCATTAGCGCTTTTGTCTTGTAATTTGCAACTATGCTCAAATATTTTCTTATATATTTCATCAAAGTCGCCGACTTTTTTCAAAATTTCTTTTTCTCTGACCGTATCCTTTATAGCGATGTTTTCGAGTTTTTTGTAATTGCCGATTTTCTTAGAAATAGCCATTCGCCTGTTTAAAAGGGTGACGATTTCATCGTCTATATCATCGATTTGAGCCCTCATATCGGATAATCGGTCAGTTTCGTTATCCGAAAGTATAACATCGCAAAGTCCGACTGCGAGCATCGCCTCAACAACTATACGAGCTCTCGGCACAATACATGCGTCATGTCTGCCTGTAATTTTTATATCCGCAGGCTTGCCGGCTTTGGGATCAACAGTCTGTTGTTTTTTTGCGATCGACGGCGTTGGCTTAAATGCAACTCTTACGATTAGCGGCATTCCGGTGGAAAGCCCGCCAAGGATACCTCCGTGATTATTTGTTGCCGTAATTATTTTCTTATCCTTTGTAACTGCCAAAAAATCGTCATTATTTTCTGAGCCAAGCAGAGTAGTGGCAAGAAAGCCATTTCCAAACTCAACTCCCTTTACAGCAGGAATGCCAAACAGGAGGGGAGAAAGCACGCTTTCTAAACCGTCAAACATCGGGCCACCGAGACCTGACGGCAAATTTGTGGCAAAGGCTTCAATGACTCCGCCGATCGAATTGCTGGACTCGGAAGCTCTTTGTATCTCTGCGAGCATAAGCTTACTTATAGGTGCTTTTTTAGGGCGTACAAGATCCAAAGCGGGGTTCTGCACCATGCCGATACTCAAAATGCGAGAAGAAAGCTTGATACCATATGTGGCGAGCAGTTGCTTGCAGATATTGCCCGCAATACAAAACATCACAGTCATTCTGCCCGAAAATGGACCTCCGCCCGCAAGATTTACATCGCCCTCGTATTTCAGTATTGCAGGTAGATCAGCGTGTCCCGGTCTTGGCAACATATCCTTGTATGCCTTACTGTCATAATTTTTGTTTTTTACTATAAACTCGAGCGAGCCTGAGGCAGGGACGGTAAAGCTCTTGTCGGGAAGCTGTACGTATTCTCCTGTTACATTTTTTATAAAGGGGACATCATCTTCTTTGCGAGGCGTGTCATATGGTGTTACTCCGGGGCTACGCTCGGAGAGATATTGTAAAAGCTCTGAGCTGTCGATAACAAAGCCTGCGGGAAGTCCTTTGATTTTTAAAGTCATATTAAGCTCGTGACTGCCTCCGGATATCGATATTTTTAGAGCGTTGCCTATTTGTGATGTTAAAATCTTTTTAGAGTTCATAATAGCTTCCTCCCAGGCCTGTAAAGTCTCTTAAAAAATTAGGATATGATTTTTTTATACAAGATATATCCTTGATGGTAACAGTATCATTGCAAGCGGTTGCTGCGATTATGCCTGCCATAGCAATGCGATGATCGCTGTAGCTTTCAACAACACCGCCCGAAAGTACTTTTTTTGATGTAATAGTTATGCTGTCATCCGTATACGAAATCATTCCGCCTAGATTTTGTATCATATCAACGGTCGATTTTATGCGGTTGCTCTCTTTATATTTTAGTCGTCCTAAATTTATTAAATGTGTCACACTGTCTCGTGTTCTAAAGCAAGCCGCTATGGCGAGAAGCGGCACGAGATCGGGGCAGTTGTCGCAGTCGTGCGAAAGAGTGCCACCGGTTTTAAAATGCTTTAAAATCTCTAATATGCATATGTCAGGCATATGGATGCCTGCGTCAATGAGATCAAGGGTACCGTTAATATCATTAGTGCAGGGAGAGATGCTGCTTCCTAAGAAATCCGCTACAAGCCACAAGGAGCTGAGCGACCAGTCACGACACAATGGATTGTCGATAGCAAAAAGCTCTGAAGCATTGGCAAAAGATTTTGGCAATTTGTATCTTTGATTTCCGAGAACCGTAAATGAAATCTTATCTTCGTTTTTTTCTATAGAAATTTTTATGCCAAAGGCTTTTAGTATATCGCAAGTGAGGCATATGTACGGAGCGGAGCTCAAAGGCATTTTTATTGAGATATCACCACCATTTTTGGTGAGAGGGAGAGCGAAAAGCAATCCCGACAAAAATTGCGAGCTTACATTATTTGGGAGAAAAGATTTTCCGCCATCAAATTTGCCAAAACAAGAGATACTTGCATTGTCCTCAACTATATGGCAACCGCAATCCTTGAGAATTTCAAGGAGCGGTGCAATAGGTCTTTTCGATAATTGCTCAGACATTTTAAATGCACTTTCATTAAAAAGAGCAGAGGCTACCGGAAGTAAAAGCCTTAATGTTGTGGCACTATCGCTACAGTCGATAAGAGGAGTAGCAAGAGAGGCGTCAGTGCTTATAAAGCCTTTATATATTTTTTTGCAGGCATTCAGAGTGCTTTGTGTATCCTCGCAAAGCATTTCATCTGTAAATAAGCTAAAAATATCGCAATCAAAGGGCTCGTCCTCCATCTGTGCGAGTGTCGATGCGATAATAATTCTGTGCATATATGATTTACTAAATATGAACGGCAGGGTGCCGTCAAGCTTTTTTGGAATGACCTTTATGTCCATTTAAAACCTCTGATTATAAATTCGGTTTGCTAAACATCAAACAGCTCCGCTAAATCGCAGGCAGCAAAATCCTTCATAACGCATTTACCGACGGCAACAGGCAGTACAAGCTTTATTGTATCGCCGCTTCTCTTTTTGTCGTTTGAAGCAACGCTTGCAAGCATTGCGGGAGAAAATGGCAGATTGACATCAAATCCGTATTTTTTATAAATTGTTGAGAGCCTTTCTGCTAAATCAGGCTCGGATAAAATTCCTGTTTTGCTTGCCACTTTTACCATATGAAAAAGACCGATCGCAACGGCATTCCCGTGTGAAATCTTGTAATTGCTGCAGATTTCAACAGCGTGGCCTACTGTATGCCCCAGGTTTAGGAGTGTGCGGATACCGTGCTCGTTTTCGTCTGCTTCGACGATGTGTTTTTTGACATTTATGGCATGCACTATGGCTTCATATAAAAATTGACCGAGCTTTTGAGGTTGATTGTTTTCAAAAAGAGTAAAAAGAGCTGTATCGGCAATAATTCCGGCCTTTATCATCTCGCTTATGCCATCCATAAGCTCCTGCCTTTTTAAGGTTTCCAAGGCTTTTGTATCAAAGAAAACTGCTGACGGCTGATAAAACGAGCCGACAAGGTTTTTGCCCGAGTGCAAATTGACAGCGGTTTTACCGCCTATAGAGCTGTCTATACCGGCGAGAAGAGTTGTCGGAACCTGCACATAAGGAATTCCACGCAAAAAAACAGAGGCGACAAATCCACTGATATCGCCGACCACGCCACCACCGAGAGCGACGATGATATCTCCTTTTGTAAAATGCTTTTCGGCAAGGAAATTGACAATTTTCTCGATTGTTTTGATATTTTTACTGGCTTCTCCTGCATCCACAACAAAATTGCAAACATCAAATTTGCAATTTAAGAGAGAAGCCGTCACCTTTTTTAGATATAGCCTTTCCACATTTGTATCGGTTATGATACAGACCTTGCACGGCGAGGAAAGAGTGGGAAGAGCGAGTAGCTTCTCCCCTACGGTATCTAAGAGATGTGGCTTAATTTCTATATTATATTTTTTTGATGTATCAATCTTTATAATCATAAGCGAATGGTTTTATATCATCAATTTTTTTTGCTAATATTTTAAACTGCTCTATGCTAAGTGCCTGAGGACCGTCACAAAACGCTTCTGCTGGATTGTCGTGCACCTCTACCATGATGCCATCAGCGCCTGTGGCTACTGCTGCAAGAGACATTGGAATTACGAGACTTGCATCTCCGCTTGCATGACTGGGGTCAACAATAACAGGCAAGGTTGTCTTTTGCTTTAAAATAGGTACGGCACTTATATCAAGAGTAGCACGTGTGGAGCTTTCAAATGTTCTAATGCCTCGCTCGCATAAAATGACATTGTCGTTTCCTCCGTCTAAAAGGTACTCGGCACTCATAAGAAGCTCGTCAATGGTGCAACCCACACCTCGTTTTAAAAGTACAGGCTTTTTAATTTTTGAAAGAGCCTTTAAAAGCTCGAAGTTTTGCATATTGCGCGCACCGACTTGTATCATATCGACATCCTTAAACATATCAATGTGTGCAATATCAACTATTTCGCTGACAATAGGGAGTTTAGAGAGCTTCTTTGCTTCAAGGAGATATTTTATACCGCCAGCGCCCATGCCTTGAAAAGAATATGGCGAAGTACGGGCTTTAAAAGCTCCGCCACGAAGCATGGTTGCACCTAAAAGTTTTATACTTTGTGCGATCTTGCAAATTTGTTCTTTTGACTCTATCGCACACGGACCGGCTATAATCTGGAAATTACCGTCGCCGAATTTCGCCCCCGATACATTTACAACACTACCTCTCATCGAAGCTCCTCCATTCCTATATTTGCAAGCTTGTCAGCTCGGTTATTCATCTTTGTTGCGTGGCAAAACATTTCCATATCGTACTTGTTGCCGTTAAATTTCGTAAATTTTGCGAAGTGCTTTGCTACATCTGTGTTTGGATGATCAAGATTTACATGTCCTTTAACTTTGAAAAAGGTGATGCTGTACTTTTCAATATGTGAAAGGAGCTTCTCCCAAAGGTCTTGATTTTCAACAGGCGAGCCTGCTGTGGAAAGCCAGCCGTTTTGCTGCCATTTTTTATACCATTTTTGCTTAAAGCAATTTATAAGGTAGCTGCTGTCTGCAAAGACCTCGATCGGATACCGATTTGTTTTTAACGATTCGAAAGCTCGCAAAAGAGCGGTCATTTCCATACGATTATTTGTCGTGTTGAGCTCTCCGCCGTGAATTTCCTTTATTTTATCCTCAAACTCAAGGATAGCACCCCATCCACCTATATTTTCTTCATTTTGATTACCGGAGCAAGCTCCGTCTGTATAAATTCTTAATATTTCCATACTGATATTATAACATATTTTAATGTAAAGCTCGGCTCTAAATTATACGCTTTTTGACTCGTGTCACAAGCCTGCTAAAAGAGTTTGCTATAAGTATTGCAAGTGCGATTGAGCCGGCTACAGCAAGAGCCTGTCTGCCCATTTGCCCTGCGGCGTCAAAGTCTGAGTTGATTATATAAAACATAGTATAATATATTCCGGAACCGGGAACTAAAGGGAGTATACTTGGGATTAGAAAAACAGTTGCTGCATCCTTTAGTTTGTGTGCTAAAATCTCGCTTATTATGGCTATAATGAATACGGCTATAAAAACAGCAAGCGGTTTTGAATATCCAAACGACATTAAAAATTTGTACATAAACCACGAAAAACCGCCGGCAAGCGAAGCCGGAGCAATCGTTTTGATTGGGATATTGACCAATATACAAAAACTGGCACATATTATGATACCGACAAAAAACTGTAAAAAAATCATTAAAAGGCACCTCCTATTGAAGGCCAGATGCTTAACATAAAGCCCGCTCCGGCAGCTAAGGCTACGGCAATGGCAAGAGCCTCACAAAGTCTGAGCATTCCCGACTGCATATCTCCATTTATGAAATCTCGTAGCGAATTTGTCAGCGCAACTCCGGGCACGAAGAGCATCAAGACGCCTATGATTATCGGGTTATAATTTTCGGCTATACCAACGGACGCGCTCGCAAGAGCAAGTAACGATGCGACCGCGATGCATATAAAATCAACTATAAAATAGTTTGTGTCATATTTATTTAAGACATTAGCTATAAAACATGCGAGGACGCCTATAGCAGCAGACAAGCACGCTTCAATAACATCTCCGCCAAATAAAAGGCAAAATGTAAAGGCTGCTACTGCAGAGCATGCAAAACGAATCGGCAGACTGTAAGGCTTTGTCGCATCGATTTTTTCTGCTTTCTTTATGGCTTCCTCGACATCTATATTCCCACTGACAAAAGCCCTTGAAAGATCATTTATCTTTGAAATCTTAGAGAGATCTATTGAAATACTTCTTATCGTTTTTATATATGTTTTTATGTCGCCGTTTTCTCCACCTGAGCCTATTGAAGCAAAGATGCCATTTGCTGTTGCAAAAATTTCGACATGTGGAATATCGCAAGCGTGACAGATGCGAGAAATCATATCCTCGACACGGTATATTTCACCACCGCTTTTCATCATTATCTCGCCCGCTCTGACAGCGAATATAAAACCTCGTTGTTGCTTTTTTGTAATCATAAATTTGCCTCCGAAAAAAGTATAACAAATCAAAAATTTACTGTAAAGGAGCTCAAGGCCAGATTATGGATGCAAAGGATGGCACAATATGCTAATATATATGTTTGATAGGAGAGAAACTATGCGATTAAACAAATACATAGCTCAAAGCGGCCTTACAAGCCGCAGAAAAGCCGATGAGCTAATATTTAACGGGAATGTAAAAGTAAATAATATAACGGTAAAGGAGCCGGGCATGCAGGTGGGCGAAGACGACAAGGTGCATGTTAATGGCAGGCTGATCAAGACAGATAATAAAAAGATCTACATAGCGTTGAATAAGCCTGCAGGTTTTGTGACCACATTAAAGGACGAATTTGAAAGACCGACAGTTGTGGAGCTTTTGACAGATGTTAGCCAAAGGGTGTTTCCGGTAGGCAGGCTTGATTACAACACGACAGGGCTTTTGCTTTTGACAAATGACGGAGATTTGGCATATAAGCTGACGCATCCAAAGCATGAGATTACAAAAGTGTACAGGGCAAAGGTGGCCGGCAATATCTCTGATGCCAAGCTTCACAAGCTAAGGACAGGAGTTGATATAGGCGGATATGTTACACGCCGTGCAAGGGTTGATATTGTAAGGCAACAGAGCAAATATACTGTTGTTGAAATAGAAATACATGAGGGGAAAAACAGGCAGATTCGCAAGATGTTTAAGGCGGTTGGACATCCCGTGCAGGAGCTTGAGCGAATAGCTATCGGCGAGATAAGGCTTGGCAGACTGCTTCAGGGCCACTATAGGAAGCTGACAGGCAAGGAGCTTGAGTATCTGCGTGAGGCAACGGATGCAATCGAAGCATGACAAAAAGATAGGGATTGCTAAGACGGCTGGGAAGGAAGATATATATGTCGAAAGGAAAGAAATTCTTATATTGGATAGTAGCTCTTTTGAGCTTGGTAATGTTTTTTTGGTGCGCATTGCCACTTCTTATGGGCGTTATAAATATGGGCATGGCGATACCTATGTTTATTACTATGTGCCTTGCGTTTTACTGCTTGCTATCCATAAAGTATCCGATAGAGGAGCTCCCTGACGAAGATGAGAAAGACGAGGAATATCAGAAGCAGGTAGATAAGGCGAAATGCACATTACAAAATGAAAAAGCAAGCCTGCGTATGCCGATGATATTTGGTATAAAAAAGGAAAAGCTTGAGAGGTTTGATGAAATACACGACGCAAAGGAAACTGTTGCACGCACAATTTCAAAGAGGACGCGAAAAAAGATAGATAAAGTCGTTTGGGGCATTACGGCGATAGGAGTTGCCGTCGTCGTAATAGTATCTGCAATCACTGCTTTTGGTTATGAAAAATTTGATGGTACATACGAGGAGCAAACAGTAGTAGTTTTAGGCGCAAAGATAAATGGAGAAAAGCCATCGTTGTCGCTTAGAAACAGGCTCGATGCGGCAGTCGATTTTATGAAGGAATATCCGGAAGCGAAGTGTATTGTGACAGGAGGGCAGGGCGCAAATGAGATAATGCCGGAAAGCACAGCGATGTCAAGATACTTGCAAGAAGAAGGAATATCCAAGGATAGGATAATGGAAGAAAGCAAAGCAAAAAATACCGAGCAAAATATAGAGCTTTCGATAAAAACAGCGGAGGAAAACGATTTGAGTACCGACCTGATAATCATTACGGATGGCTATCATCAGTACCGTGCAAACAAATATGCAAAAAAATACGATGCAGCTTCGCAAGGGTATAACGCAAAGACATCGCTTGCATTTTGGCCGTCTGCAAAATTTAGAGAAATAATAGCATTCTTTACAACTCTCTGATATAATATATAAGGTTATGCAAAAGATGCTTCGTAAGACGGAGTACACATATAGAAAATCGTATATAATCGTTTTGAAAGAGAGGTTGAGGATGGAAAAAGAAAAGAAAATTATACAAGTCTCAGAAAGAGTGCCATTAATAAAGGGCATTCCTCTGAGCATACAGCATACATTTGCGATGTTTAGTGCATCGGTGCTGGTGCCTTGGATGTTTGGATTAAATCCTGCTATTGTACTTTTGATGAATGGTATAGGCACTCTGATATTTATATTTATGACAAAGGGCAAGGCGCCTGCATACTTAGGATCAAGCTTTGCATTTATATCGCCGACGCTCCTTGTTATGGCAAATGATAATCTCGGATACGAGTATGCGCTCGGAGGCTTTATCGTGACGGGAGTTATCCTCATGATTGTGGCTTTGATAATTAAATTTGTCGGTATCAACTGGATAAATGTCATACTTCCACCGGCTGCGATGGGACCGATCATTGCTCTTATCGGGCTTGAGCTTGCAGGCACAGCGGCTTCAAACGGCGGACTTATAACAAATACGACAACATATACACAGATAGATCCTAAATTTGTAATAGCATTTATGATAACGCTTGCTGTTGCAGTATTCGGGCAGGTGCTATTTAGAGGTTTTGCCGCAGCGATTGCAATATTGATAGCGATTATCGTTGGCTATATCTCGGCATTGTGCCTTGGCATTGTAGACTTTACACAGGTTACAGAAGCTTCGGTCTTTGCGGTGCCAAACTTCTCGGCGCCAAAGTTTAGCCTGGATGCAATACTCATTATCATACCTGCATCGCTGGTGGTTATATCTGAGCATATCGGGCATCAGGTTGTAACAAGCGAAATCGTCGGAAAGGATTTATTAAAGGATCCGGGTCTTCATAGGTCGCTTGCTGCGGACGGCATATCGACAACATTGTCCGGTTTTTGCGGATCTGTACCGACTACAACATATGGTGAAAATATCGGCGTTATGGCCGTTACAAAGGTATATAGTGTTTGGGTAATAGGCGGAGCTGCTGTATTCTCGATGCTTCTTGCGTGGGTTGGCAAAGCTTCTGCGTTGATTCAAACAATACCGGCACCTGTAATGGGCGGTGTAAGCTTCTTGCTCTATGGTATGATTGCCGCTTCGGGCTTGAGATTGTTGGTAGATGAAAAGGTGGATTATTCAAAGGCAAGAAACCTTGCGCTTTCATCAGTAGTGTTTGTCACAGGGCTTTCGGGAGCTTCGATAAAGATAGGTGAAGTAAGCCTTACAGGCATGGCACTTGCGACTGTAGTAGGTATGGTGCTTGGATTGATCTTTGCAATTCTCGATAAAGCAAAGCTTACAAACGACCAATAAGATTGACATAGGTTGTAAAACAAAATTACTAGGTGAAAAAATGGACTTACAATTTTGCTCAATTTCGAGTGGCAGCAAAGGAAATTGCTATCTTGTCAAAGCAGGCGAAAAGATAATATTGATAGATGCAGGAATAAGCGGCAAAAAAATAGAGGAGGGGCTTTTGCAGGCCGGCATCCTCGCAAATCAGGTTGATGCGGTACTTGTCACTCACGAGCATAGCGATCATGTGAAAAGTATACGCATGGTTTGTAAAAAAAGCGAAAAGGCGTATATATATGCAAATAGGGCAACATGGGAGCAGATAGCAGATGAAAATCTGGCAGAAAGACATAGAGTTTTTAACAGCGGTGAACCTTTTGCAATAGGAGATATAGAAATTATGCCATTCAGGCTTCATCATGACGCGGTCGAACCTGTAGGATATTCTATTACATATAAAGGTAAAAAACTGAGCATCTTGACAGATACGGGCTATGTTTGTGAAGAAATATACGACGAGATTAAAGATACAGATCTTCTTGTGCTAGAGGCAAATCATGAGGTCAATGTATTAAAAATGTGTAGTTATCCTTATCAGGTAAAAATGAGGATCTTAGGAAACCACGGCCATCTTTCAAACACTGCGGCTGCGGATTGCATTGTAAGAATATTGCAGGGAAGAAAGAAAAGACTCGCGGTGCTTTTGGCACATCTTAGTAAGGAAAACAATACACCGGAGATGGCGAAGATAACTATAAGAAACGGGCTTGAAGAAAATGGCTTGCTTGATATAAACAAGGTGGATGTTGATGTTATAACGCAGGCAAAACAAAGTCCATTATATACTGTATAAGTATGGCACAGGTGCCACCCACCTGTGCCTTTCATAATAATAGAAGGAAAAAAGATGCAGATAAAAATATTGTGCGTAGGAAAGCTAAAGGAGAAATATTGGCAGGATGCAGTAGCAGAGTATAAAAAGCGCTTAACTCCCTATGCAAAGCTGGAAATACAGGAAATTAAAGAAAGTAGGAGTGATGATATATGCGAAGAAGGCGAAAATATTTTAGACAAACTTTCGCCAGATGATTATGTTATTGCACTTGCTATAAAGGGAAAGAAATTTGCAAGTGAAGAATTTTCTGCTCAAATAGAAAAAATAATGGCGGATGGCAGTAAGAAAGCGACCGTATTTATTATAGGCGGTTCACAGGGGCTTGCGGATGAGGTTTTGAAACGAGCTAACCTTGAGATTTCATTTTCCGCCATGACATTCCCGCATCAAATGATGAGAGTCATTCTGCTTGAGCAGGTATATAGGGCATTTAAGATAATGAAAAACGAGCCGTATCACAAATAAAATTGCAAATAAAAATGTGCAAAATTTCATTTTTGTAAGTTATGTGAAAGAAAAGTGAAAAAAATTCATATTCCTTGATATACCAAGGGTGCTAATGTAAGATATGCGTGTAGTTGAAAAACGCATATTTTATTATTTGCGAAAAAACTTAAAGGAGATGACAATGATTAACTTTGAAAATGAAAGCCTCGGTGTGACGATTAAGAAAACGTTCCTAAAGGTAAGAGGCCTAAAGAAAAGAACAAAGGAACTCATAGGCATAGGCGTTACAGTAATGATGCTCGGTAGCTTCGTTTTATACGATGCGGCAGCAGGTGTAGCATTTGCGGCAAGTGCGCAGGAAGGTACACCATATGCAATCGTAGCCGGAGATGAAGAGATCGCAGTGCTCCAGTCAAAATCAGACGCGGAGATGGTTGTTGAAAATGTCAAGGCTAAGTATGGCAAAGACAACAGCACAGAAACAGCAATGATCACACCGGCAGTAAGCGTTGTTGAAAAAGAGTATGTAACAGCCGAAGATGTAGATGTAAAAACAATCGCAGAGGCAACTGAGGACATATTGGCTCAGAACAGCACAAGCGATCCATACTTCACTGTAACAGTAAAGCAACCTGTAGTTAAGTCAGTAGAAGTGGCATACGAAACAAAGGTTGTTGAGGATTCAGACCTTGAAAAAGGCAAAGAAAAGGTAGTAACAGAAGGTAAAGCAGGCTCAAAGCTTATAACAGGCGAAAGCACAATAGTAAATGGTAAGACAGTTTCTACAGAAGTCTATACAGAAGAAAAAGTTTCTGATCCTGTAACAAAGGTAGTCAAGAAGGGAACTAAGGAAGAAGAGCCGGGAACAGTGCAGAGCACAGGAAATAGCAGCTCATCAACTTCAAGCTCGAGCAAATCATATAAAAAGGTAAGGTACAATGCTTCAACAAGCAATGGCGTAGTTGGATATGCTCAGGCTTTCCACGGTGTACCTTATGTATATGGCGGATCAACTCCTTCGGGATTTGACTGCTCAGGATTTACAGCATATGTATACAGAGCATTCGGCGTTTATTTACCACATAGCTCAGGAGCACAGGCAGGATATGGTACTCCGGTATCAGCAAGCCAGGCTAAGCCGGGAGATTTGGTAGTAATGCCAGGACACGTTGGTATTTATGCAGGAAATGGGTATATAGTACATGCACCTGCTCCTGGACAGAGTGTAAAAACTCAGAAGATTTGGACAGGATGCAGCTTTAGAAGACTTGTGTAATTAAATAATACTAAAAAGCAGATGAACTCCGTAGCAAGGCTACGGAGTTTTTGTATGGAATTTGATGTGTGATTGCTGTATAATCATAGTGCAGATATTCTCTTCTGCACTATGACTGCAAAGAAAGTGAGTATTGAGATGAAGGTTTTAGACGGTAAAGTGCTTGGAGTTATAGGCGGTATGGGACCGCTTGCTACGAGCGTATTTTACGATATGATAATAGAAAAAACTGCCGCAAAAAGCGATCAAGAAAACATAAATATGATAATATTAAATCACGCGACTATGCCGGACAGGACAGAGGCGATCAATAACGGCACCGAAAACGAAGTCGTTGATTTGTTGGTGTGTGATGCAAAGTTTTTAGAGCAAAGCGGAGCAAGTTGTGTAGCAATCACATGTAATACAGCGCATTTTATGATAGAAAAGGTACAGAAACAGATAGGTATTCCTATCATAAATATGATAGAGCAGTCGGCAGAGGATACAAAGAGAGCTCTGCAACGGGGCAAAGAGGCACAAAATGGAAAAGACAGCTATACGGTGGGCATTATGGCGACAGACGGTACGCTTAAAATCGAACTTTACCAAAAGGCCTTTGCGAAGCTTGGAATAAAAACGGTCGTACCAAACAGCGAAAATCAAGAGAAGCTGATGAAAATCATATATGATTGCATAAAGCAGAATAGATCCGTAAATCACAAGGACTTTATGGCAGTTGCAAACGATCTTGTATCAAAGGGGTCTGATAAGATACTCCTGGCATGCACCGAGCTTTCGGTATATGCGGAGCAAAACGACCTTTGCGGGTTTTACATCGATGCAATGCAAAGCCTTGCTGATGCGGCAATAAAGTTTTGTATGCCGAGTAGACCTTGATGTAGGGTAGTAACAAAGATAAGAGAGGGAATAAAAACATGAGCAAGGAAATGGCAAAATTGCTTTTTGACGATGTGACAGAAGGTATAGAAGATATAGAAGAGAAATATCCGGAAAGAGATTTAAAAGAAGGCGCAATGGTAACGAGGCTTGGCCCGAGTCCTACTGGGTTTATTCATCTCGGGAACCTTTACGGTGCGTTTGTTGATGAGCGACTTGCACATCAAAGCGGCGGTATATTTTATCTACGTATAGAGGATACCGATGATAAGAGATATGTGGAGGGCGCGGTTGAAACCGTCATAGACAGCCTCGATTTTTTTGATATCACATTTGATGAAGGGGCGACAAAGGATGGAGATAAGGGAAACTACGGTCCGTATTCTCAGAGCAAGAGGGCGGATATATATCATGTATTTGCAAAAAAGCTTGTAGAAGAGGATAAAGCCTATCCTTGCTTTCTCACGGAAGATGAGATTGCTGAGATTCGCAAAAAGCAGGAAGGTGAAAAGAAGATGCCAGGAATATATGACGGATATTCCAAATACAGAGATATAACGGCAGACGAAGCGTCTAAAAAAATAGAGGATGGAAAGCCTTATGTTTTGAGGCTGAAGTCAACAGGCAAGCAGGGTGATCAAGCAAAAACGATAGAAGTCGAGGACGGTATCCGCGGTACATTAAAAATGCCTGAAAATTTCCAGGATGTTGTAATATTAAAAGCAAATGGCATACCGACATACCACTTTGCTCATGTCGTTGATGATCACCTGATGAGAACAACCCATGTGGTGCGTGGTGAGGAATGGCTATCGTCACTTCCTATCCATGTCGAGCTATTCCAAAAGCTTGGCCTAAAGCTGCCTGTTTATTGCCACACAGCACAGATTATGAAGATTGGCGATGACGGCAATAAGAGGAAGCTTTCAAAGAGAAAGGATCCCGAGCTGGCGCTTGATTATTACAAGGAGCTTGGTTATCATCCGCAGGCAGTCAGAGAGTACCTGCTTACAATTTTGAATTCTAATTATGAGGAATGGAGAATGGCAAATCCTGATACACCGTGCGAGGAGTTCCCTTTCACAATGGAGAAAATGTCGACTTCGGGAGCACTTTTTGATCTAAACAAGCTAAATGATGTTTCAAAGGATGTGCTTGTAAAAATCCCTGCAAGTGAGCTGTATATTTTTCTAATGGCTTGGGCAAAATTATATAGACCTGAGATAACAGATGTGATTGCAGATAAGAGCTATATGCTAAAAATTCTCGATTTAGGAAGAGATGGCAATAAGCCGCGAAAGGACTTCATATCTGCAAGCCAGATGTTTGAGTATATAAGCTATTTCTTTGACGAATATTTCAAGATAGAGGACTCGATACCGCAAGAGGTTTCAGAGGAGGATGCAAAAGAAATTCTTAAACAGTATCTTGCGACTTACGATCACTCCGACGATCAGAGCATGTGGTTTGATAAGATAAGAGAAATTGCGACTGCACTCGGATATGCGGCAAAGCCAAAGGATTATAAAAAGCATCCCGATGAGTATAAGGGGCATGTCGGTCATGTGAGTACGGTCATCCGCATCGCTGTTATGGGCAGAAGTCAGTCGCCGGACGTGTGGGAGATACAGCAGATTTTAGGCGAAGAGAGGACTAAAAAAAGAATCGAAAGACAGATATCATAGTCCCTCAAATTGCATATTATAATAGTAAGCGTAAAGCCCGTTATTTTTGAGCAGGTCATGGTGAGTGCCCTGCTCCTTTATTTTTCCACCCTCTATAACGATGATCTCGTCCGCATTTCTGACAGTCGACAGTCTGTGAGCGATAGTTATCGTAGTTCTGCCGACAGAAAGAGCTTCAAGACTTTTTTGTATATGGCGTTCACTTTCGTTATCAAGGGCACTTGTGGCTTCGTCCAAAATAAGGATTGGCGGATTTTTTAAAAAGACCCTTGCTATTGCGATTCGTTGCTTTTGTCCGCCTGAGAGCCTTGTGCCGCGCTCGCCCACAAAGGTATCGTAGCCGTCGGGCAGACTCATTATAAAATCGTGGATGTTTGCCCTCTTGGCAGCAGTCATTATCTCATCAATTGTCGCATTTGGCTTGCCATATATAATGTTTTCCATTATTGTACCGTAAAACATATACATATCCTGTTGGACTATACCGATATTGTCTCGTAGCGACTTAAGAGTAAAGCCACGCACATCGGCATCGTCTACGCATATCATACCGTTTGTGATATCATAAAATCTTGGCAAAAGAGAGCAGATAGTCGTCTTACCGCCACCTGACGGTCCGACGAGTGCAATCGATTTGCCGGGAGATACATCAAAGGAGATATCATGTAGTACCGCTTCGTTTTCGTCATCATATTTAAACGAAACATTTTTATACGAAACCTTACCGATGACTTTTGTCAGAGGCAGTGCATCCTTTGCATCCTTTATATCGGGCTCTGTATCCATGACCTCTATAAATCTTTTAAAGCCGGACATGCCCTTTTGAAGCATCTCTGTGAGCTCCACAAGTATTTGGATAGGACTTGTAAATATAGCGATATAAAGAGCATACATCGCAAGATCTGCAGGTGTCATCAAATCTTTTGCGATAAGAATACCACCAAAAACAAAGGTCACAAAGTACATCATGCCTTGGAAAAATGTGTTTGTACTCATAAATGTTCCCATGCATTTGTAATTGTTATCCTTTGACTTTAAAAAATTATGATTATGCTTCTTAAACTTCTCACGCTCCATATCCTCGTTTGCAAACGATTGTACGACTCTGATGCCTGCAAGCGTATCCTGTAAAGACGCGTTGACATCACCAATCTTTCGCCTGTTTTCCATAAAGGTTTCCTGCATGCGTTTGTTTTGCCTTAGGGAAAATACAAACATAAATGCGACGAGAACCAAAAGGGGTAGTGCGAGCATCCAATTGATGATAAACAAAAAGATAAATGCACCGACGATTTTTATAACGGAAATAAAAAGGTTTTCCGGTCCGTGATGTGCAAATTCGGCAATATCAAAAAGGTCAGATAAGAGTTTGCTCATCATTTGCCCGGAATTGTTTTTGTCATAATAAGAAAACGAAAGTTTTTCGTAATGGTCAAATAGCTGCTGTCGCATATCTCTTTCCATATTTGCGCCCATCATGTGACCTTGATAGCTAACATAATACCGACAAAGGCTCTGTAAAACATATGCGAGGAAAAGGGCGACCGCTATAAATGGCAGGACATGCAAAATATAGGCAGCGTCCATTGTAAAAAGAGTATTCGTAGAAATTTTTAAAACCTGAGGATATGCCAAATCGACAAGACTTATCACCGTCGCACAGAGCAAGTCCAAAAAGAAGACTGCCTTATATGGCTTATAAAATTGTATAAATCGTTTCATAGTATTCATAGGCTTTCCTTTATCGCATGAAAGAGCTTTTCCTTTATATCGGGAAAAGTGTCTTTTGCTTTTGTTAAAAAATTTGCTACCACTTCTCTGTCGCTGTTACCGTCCTTTGGGCACGGATTGTGTAGTATAGGGAGGTTTAGGCTATGTGCGAGGTCTATGATTTCCGGCTCCTCGACATAAAAAAGAGGTCGTATGAGGTGAATGTCAGCTCGTGACATATACATGGTTGGCTTCATCGTATGAAATCGTCCCTCACGCACGAGAGAAAGAAGACTCGTATTTATGAAATCATCGCGATGATGTCCATAGGCGAGCTTGTTGCAGTTAAGCTCCTTTAGTTGGGTATTTAATATGCCACGGCGCATTTTTGTGCAAAGCGAGCACGGATTTTTTTCGTTCCTTTGGTTAAAGATGATATCTGCTAAATTTGTTTTTACAACAGTAAGCTTCACATCGAGAGAATCGCAAAAATCCTTTACGGGAGCACAATCAAAATCCTCAAAGCCCATATCGATCATAACTGCTTCAAGCGAAAAGCGTGCCTTCTTTTGCTTTGAAAGACCGTGCAAGGCATATAAAAGAGTCAGGCTATCCTTTCCGCCGGAAAGCCCAACTGCTATCTTGTCGCCACTTTGGATCATATCAAACTCCTTGATGGCTTTTTGTGTTTTTGCGTAGAGAGTTGAAAGTTTCATAACAATACTATATCATAATAGTGTAGGAAAAGGAGAAATCGATGAGAAATATTTTTAAAACGCCTCAAGGCAAACTTGTTGCAGGCATCACGATCGCTGCAGTTGTACTCGTAATAGTACTTGCAGTATATAACGCTTTTTTTGTATAAAGACTTGACAACTTCCGATGGAAGTACTATACAATAAGGGGTTTATCACGTAGTATATATCGAGGAAGCAAATTCGATGCATGAAGAGATAGAAGTTATAACGGAACAGAGAAGTAAAAAAAGAAAGCGCAATAAGGAGCGTAGAAAGCATAGGCTTGAGATCGTTCTCATGCTTGTGTTATTTATTTTTTCGCTTGAGGCGGTTTCTTTTTTTTCTGTGCATCAATTTGAAGATAGCGAGACTAAAGTCAAAAACTTTTTTGTAGAGGAAAAAGACACAATAGATGTTGTAAATATAGGCGCAAGCGAGATTTATACAGGGTTTTCTCCGGAATACGTTTGGAGAAATTTTGGCATCACAAGTTACAACTTGGCGACGCCAGGAGCGCCTATGCGACTTGCAAAAAGCGAGCTGCAAGTTGCGCTAAAGAGGCAACATCCTAAGTTGTTTGTTATTTCGTTAAACGGTGTGGTATACAACGACGAGCGTTCAACAGATGAGGGATTTACAAGGATGTGGCTTGATAATATTCCGCAGTCAAAGGAACGGTGGCAGGCCATAAGAGAGTGGTTTCCGGAGGAACAAAGAAAGAATTATTATTTAAAACTTTCTAAGTACCATACAAATATATCGGACCCAAAGAAAATCAAAAACTGCATAACTCTTTCCATAAAGCAACTAAAAACCATGAAGGATAAAAACCTTGTAACATTAAAAACATTGAGCGGTATAGCCGATACGGCAGGAGAGTTAAAAAACCCTGTAGATGCGACTACATATACAACGAAATTGCCTCTTACACTAAAAACACGTGAGCAGTTAATAGAGCTCCTTGATTATCTCAAAGAAGAGAATATAACGAATGTTGTTTTTGTAAATATGCCAAGATATTACGACAAACAGCTCATAGGGACAAAAGGCAGAATAAATACAGCAATTGATATTGTAAAAGCATACGGCTTTGACGTTTATGATTTTGACAAAAATCTAAAAGAGATAGGACTAAATGCAAATAGCGATTATTACAACAGAGGGCATCTAAATATTTATGGAAGCCAAAAGATGTCGAAGTATTTTTACGAGAAGATAGTGCCAAGGTATGTAAAGGAAAAAAGAAACTATTCGGAGGATGTGCGAAAACGTTGGGACGAAAATTATTATGCGTACCTAAAGGTATGTACTTGGATAAGCGATACGATGAAGGATAAGAGCCTGGAGAGGAGATATAAGGGATATTCGTCACTCAACATAGAACGCATAGTAGAGGGCACATATAATCCGCACACGGATTACGAGGAGGTTTTTGGATCAGGCAAAAAGTCAGTCTTACATTTTGGTAATAAAAAGGGAAGCCGTTAATTTTCTGATATACTTGCAGTGGGTTTAGAGGAAGGAATAATAATGACATTTAACACATTAGCCTTTGGGGGCTTTTTCACAATTGTATTGATACTCTACTATTTGGTGCCTAAAAAATGCCAATGGGTATTTTTACTTATGTCGAGTTATTTTTTCTATCTGTACGCCGGTCCGAAGTTTGTCATATTTATGATATTTACGACGATAACCTCATATCTTGCGGCGATCATCATAGATGATAATCATAGCAGTGAAAGGCGCAAGCTTGAACGAAACAAAGAAATATTTACAAAAGAGGAAAAAAAGGATTTTAAGGCTCGTGAAAAAAGAAAGAGAAAATGTGTCCTAATATTGCTGCTTCTGCTCAACTTTGGGATTTTATTTTTTTTGAAATACTTCAATTTCTTTGCGGAAAATATAAACCAGATTATGAGGCCGTTGACTGATGGCGGACAGCTTCCAAAGCTAAACCTCATATTGCCGCTTGGTATATCATTTTATACATTTCAGACGATGTCGTATGTCATTGATGTTTACTGGAAAAAAGTCAGGGCGGAAAGGAATATTGCAAAGGTTGCGCTGTTCGTTTCGTTCTTCCCACAGATTTTACAGGGGCCTATCGGCAGGTTCGGAGATCTTGCACATCAGCTATACGAGGGCAGGAAAGCAAGCGCTGAGCAGATAAAATACGGTTTGCAGCTCATGATGTGGGGATTCTTCAAAAAGATGGTGATAGCAGACAGAGTTGCGATTGCAGCAAACCACATGTTTGACAATGGTGGCTTTGAGCAGATGTCGGGAAGTGTGACAGCACTATGCGTATTTTTATATGCTATACAGGATTATACGGATTTTTCGGGCTGTATCGACATAGCAAGAGGTGTTGCACAGTGCATGGGCATCGATATGGCAGAAAACTTCAAAAGACCTTACTTCTCAAAAACGCTGTCCGAATTTTGGCGTAGATGGCACATCACACTCGGTGCGTGGATGAAGGATTATGTATTTTATCCTTTCTCTCTTTCAAAGGTGATACGCAAACTGAGCAAGAGGACAAAAAATCACTTAGGAAACCATATAGGAAATACACTACCTATAGCGCTTGGGAACATACTCGTGTTTTTCCTTGTAGGCGTGTGGCACGGTGCGGCTTGGAATTACATCATCTGGGGACTTTACTACGGCGTTTTGATTGCTGTTTCGGGCATGCTCAAGCCGATGTTTGACGGGCTAAACAGACTTTTCCATATCAATACAAAGTCAAAGCCATGGCAATTTTGGCAGATCATAAGGACTTTCTGGCTGACATGCGTAGCGTGTATCATATTTAGGGCAGGTAGCTTTGCGGATGCATGGGCGATATTTGTGAAGGGACTCCATTTTTGGGAATTGCCTGTAAATTATGTCAAGGAATATTTGGCTATGGGTCTTGCGGTTGCAGATGTCTTTATCATTCCTGTAACGCTGATAATCCTGCTTGTGGTCGATATAATGCAGGAAAAGATGATGGTAAGAAAGTGGCTTGAGAACAGAAAAGTGCTTATAAGATGCCTCATATATTTACTGGGATTTTTGTTTATGATAGGGCTTGGTATATACGGACCGGGCTTTGACGAAAGTCAATTTGTATATATGCAATTCTAAAATATAACAAATATAGTTAGCAAAGAATATATGCATATCAAAAGGGAAGAAAAAATAGCGGGATGAAAAGTAAAAAAGAACGCAAAATACATAACAAAATCGAGATATTCTTGATATGCTTATTCTTTGTAGTTGCTCTACTCTTTACATATGTAGTGTCAGCGCATCAATTTAGTTCGCATGAGATAAGAGTAAAGGCCTTCTTTGCAGAAGAAAAGGATATCATAGACGTTGTGCATATCGGGGCGAGCGAAATTTACACAGGGTTTTCGCCGGAGTACATATGGCATAACTATGGAATAACTAATTACAACCTTGCAACGGCGGGTGCGCCTATAAGGCTTGTGAAAAATCAGATAAAGGCGGCTATAAAGGAGCAAAACCCAAAGCTCATAGTTATTTCCTTAAACGGTACGCTGTATGATGACAAGAGAGCACAGCATGAGGGGTATATGCGTATGTGGCTTGACAATATGAAAGACAACACCTTGAGAAACGAAGCGATAGGTGAGTGGGTTAAACCTAAGGAGCGCAAACACTTCAAGATAAAATTATTGAATTATCATGACAATATAGCAAGGACTCCGGAGTGTGTGGCGCTTTCATGGCGAGAGTTCAAGATGAAAAATGATAAAAGGCTTTTGACGATAAGCGGTATACAGGGACAAGCTGTCAGAGATGAAAAAAGAGATGTCATAGATGTAGCAAATTATGATAAAGCTGCTCCGCTTGCAGATATCACAGGCAAGGAGTTTACAGAGCTTTTGGAATATTTAAAAGAAGAAAATATAGGTAATGTTATATTTGTAAATATGCCACGATTTTATGAGCAAAAAAATATCAATTTGCGTGCTAAGCTCAACACGGCGATGATGGAAGTAAAAAAATATGGCTTTGATGTCTATGATTTAGATAAAGAAATAAAGGCGATAGGGCTCGACCAACAAAATGATTATTACAACACATCGCATCCGAACATTTACGGCCAACAAAAAATCTCAAAATATTTTTACGAAAATATTATACCGAAATATGTAAGTGAACACCGAAAATATTCAGATGATGTTATCAAGCGCTTGGATGAAAATTACGACGCGTATACAAAGGTATATGCTTGGATTGATAAGATGATAAAGAAAACTCCTGTTGGCGAACATGGCATACATTACACCTATAAAGCTGTTGATCATGTGCTTGGCGGCACTATAGATAAATACGAAAAGACACTGGAGATGAAGGCGAAAATATTTAAAAAATCTCAGCAAGATAACAGGGACGAGGGCAAATCTAAAGGTAAAATAAAACGAGGAGAAACTGATGTATAACGCATTGCAATTTTTAGAAAATACTGCCGCAAAATATCCGAACAAAGTAGCCTTTGCGGATATAGAAAAGGAAATAACATATGAGCAGCTATTAAAAAGAGCTAAGCGGATAGGCACAAACTTACTCAAAAGTCATGGAGATGATTTTCCAAAAAACGCGCCTGTTGCCATATTTATGGAAAAGGGCGTAGACGCTATAAGCCTCTTTTTCGGTGCAGTTTATGCGGGATGTTTTTATGTGATGATGGATTTAAAGCAGCCAAAGAGCAGGCTTGAGCATATCTTAGACACATTAAAAACAGATGTGATAGTAACAGACGGCAAAAACGAAGGCGAGCTCGACAAGATAGGCTTTGAGGGCCGCAAGGTTATGTTTGAGACTCTTGAGGACGAGGAGACAGATGAAGAGCTGCTTAAAATGATTAGGGAAAGTCATATAGACACGGATCCGCTTTACGGCATATTTACATCGGGCTCGACAGGCGTGCCAAAGGGCGTTGTTGTAAGTCATAAAAATCTCATAGACTTTATGGGCGTATTTCCGCAAACATTTGGTATAGATGAGACTGATGTTATAGGCAACCAGGCTCCGTGGGATTTTGATGTATCGGTAAAGGATATTTATTCGGGAATAAGCACGGGAGCGACTGTGCAGATTATACCGAAGCAGCTTTTCTTGATGCCTGCAAAGCTTCTTGATTTCCTGTGTGAAAGGGAGGTTACTACACTCATTTGGGCGGTATCGGCTGTTTGTATCATAAGTACGCTAAAAGGCTTTAATTACAGAGTGCCAACCGCACTAAGAAGAGTAATGTTTAGCGGTGAGGTTATGCCGGTCAAGCATCTAAATATTTGGAAATCGTATTTGCCTGATGTGACATATGTCAATCTGTACGGCCCGACAGAAATAACCTGTAACTGCACATACCACATAATAAATGAGCAGTATGAGGATGGAGAAGTTATTCCGATGGGTACGGCGTTTAGCAATGAAAGGATATTTTTGCTCGATGAGGACGACAAGCTTATTGCGAAAGGAAAAAAGAGCAGACTTGGAGAAATTTGTGTAAGCGGTTCGTGTGTGGCACTTGGGTATTACAACAACACGGAGCAGACGCAAAATGCATTTTGTCAAAATCCGCTAAACACTCTTTACAACGAGATGATATATAGGACGGGTGATCTTGGATATTACGACGAAAATGAAAATCTTTGCTTTGCTTCAAGAAAGGATTTCCAGATAAAGCATATGGGACACAGGATCGAGCTTGGTGAGATAGAGAATGCGATGTACAAAATTCCGGAGATAGTGAGAGTGTGTTGTCTGTTTGAAAATAATAAGATAATTGCATTTTACGAGGGTGAGATAGAGAGAAAGAAAATATCAACGGCTCTCCATGAATGGCTTCAGGCATTTATGATACCGAATGTGTATAAAAGGATTGATGGATTTCCGCTAAATAAAAACGGAAAGATTGACAGAGCGAAGCTGAAGGAAATGCTGTAAGAGGTCTTTGCGATGCGATAATCAAAAATCGTTAAAAATGGAGAATTGAAATAAGGAAGTTATAGGTAAATAAAATTTATTGAAAGGAAAGCTATGAAGGGATATATGCCTACATATCGGGAAATCGTAAAAAATACGGGTACGCCGTCATATGTATTTGATATCGATATGCTACGTGAAAGGATTTTATACATCAAAAAAACACTTGGCAAAAATATCAACCTGTGCTATGCGATGAAAGCAAATCCGTTTGTGGTCGGCAGTATAAATGATGAAATAGACAGATACGAGGTTTGCTCCCCTGGGGAGTTTCGCATTTGCGAGCGTGCAGGCCTTGATATCGGCAAGGTAGTGCTTTCGGGTGTATGGAAAGAGGATAAGGATACGGCAAGGATTATAAAGACCTACGGCGATAAGATTTTATATACGGCGGAAAGCGAAAACCAGTTCAAGCTTGTAAACAGAGAGGCTGAGAAAAACGGTATTGTAGTAAATATTATTTTGCGAATTACGACAGGCAACCAATTTGGCATAGACGAAGAAAAGCTCTGTGAGATAATAGCAAACCGCAAACAGTATAAGGGCGTCAATATTCGTGGTATCCAGCATTTCTCAGGGACGCAGAGACACAACCTAAAAATTTATAAGGACGAGATAGACTTTTGTGATAGGCTTATCGAAAGGCTTGAAACGGATTATGGATATGTCGCAGAGGAGCTCGAATTTGGCACGGGCTTTTTTGTGGATTACTTTAGACCAAAGACAGAAAAGGAAAAGCAAAAGGAGCTTGAAAAAGGGAAGTTCGACGAAGAAGCTCTTATGAAAGATTTTGTAAAGCTACTTAATGATATGAGATTTAAGGGCGAGATAACGCTTGAGATTGGCAGATTTATAGCGGCATATTGCGGTAAATATTATACGAGCGTTGTGGATAATAAAGTAAATCACGGCATACACTTTTGCATAGCTGACGGCGGTATGCACCAGGTTAATTACTACGGTCAGATGATGGGAATGAAGCTACCGTATTACAGGCAGCTAAAATCTGACGGCGAGATATATGATGGGGGAGCTGATAAGATAAACCTATGCGGTGCTCTTTGCACTATAAACGATAACATTGTAAAGGAGATGCTTGTCACAGATGCGAAAAAAGGCGATATATTCGAATTCCAAAATGTCGGAGCGTATTCGATGACAGAAACGCCGGCACTGTTTCTCAGCAGAGATTTGCCAAAGGTATACCTGTACAGCAAAAAAGACGGTTTGAAGCTTATGAGGGACAGATTTGAAACGGATGTGCTAAACTATCTGTAGCACGGAATAAATTGGGACGTAAAATTTGATGAATATATAATTAAAACAGGAGGGAAAAAAATGGAGAAATTATTAGAGATTTTGGAGGGTGTAAAACCGGACGTGGATTTTAGAGAGTGCAAAACGCTTATAGACGACGGGATTTTGGATTCCTTTTCAATCCTTTCAATTGTCGGAGAAGTAAATGACGAGTTTGATGTAGAGATAAGCGCACCTGACATAGTGCCCGAAAACTTCAACAGCGCAGAAGCGCTTTGGGCACTTATCGAGAGCTTGCAATAAAAAAGCGGTGCGTTTGTCGGAAGGTAAAAAATAATGGTATGTTTTATAGAAACTGCATTTGTAAAAACGGATGCAGTTTTTAAGTCTTTTTTCAGAGAAGGTAGTTATTATATATGCAGGATATAGTATAATAAATAGAAAAAGGACAGGAGCAAAAAATGCGAATACTCGTTGTGGAAGATGAAAAGAGATTAGCAAAGGCGCTTGAGGCTATTTTGCAGAAAGAAAAATATATGGTTGATACGGTTTATAATGGGCAGGACGGATATGATTACGCCACGGCAGAAATATATGATGCAATAGTTTTAGATGTCATGCTGCCATATATGGATGGTTTTACGGTAGCAAAAAAACTGCGGGAACAAAAAATCGATACGCCTATACTTATGCTGACAGCAAAAGACAGTGTAGAGGATAAAATTTCAGGTCTTGATTTTGGTGCGGATGACTATATGACAAAACCGTTTGCGCCAAACGAACTACTGGCAAGGATTCGTTCGATTACAAGAAGAAAAGGAGAAGTAATCCTTGATAAAGTGGAATTCTCGGATCTGTTACTGGAGCTTGGCAGCGGTGAGCTTTCCTGCAATGGCAAATCGGTACATCTAAATTTCAAGGAATTTGAAATTATGAAGCTCTTTATGACAAATCCGCAAGGCACATATTCAAAGGATGATCTTATAACGAAGGTTTGGGGATATGATAGCGATGCTACCGACAATAATGTTGAGGCGTATATCTCTTTCTTGCGAAAAAAGCTTGCGCATATAGGTTCAAAAACTAAAATCGATTCGATAAGAAAAGTAGGGTATAAGATATGCTAAAAACGCTCAGAAAAAAATTTATACTCACCAATATGATTTTGGTAGGCACGCTACTTGCATGTGTGCTTGTTATCTTTTGTTTTAATACATATAATGTTCAGATGAAGGAAATTGAAAGGGCTTTAAAACAGCCACTTATGGGGCCACAAGAAGAAAAGGAAGATTCGTTTGCTATGATGAGCTATGTTGTAGCTATAATCGATACAGACGGAGATATAGTTACGAGCTTTTATCGAGGCACAAGTCTTGACGAGGAGAGCCTGGCGCAAGCGATAGAAAATAGCGAAAGCAGAAGCGAGGAAGAAGGCCTTTTAAAGAGTGAAAAACTCTTTTACTCAAAGGTGGATACATCGCAGTTAAATAGCCGTACATCAAATGGATATGAAGCGATCGTTTTTGTGGACGCCTCGCGCTTTATAAGTATAATGCAAAAGACAATAGTTACATCTATTGTGATTTTCTTTGGCGCGATGCTGTTTGTAATGCTGATAAGTTATTTGATTGCAAAACAGGCAATAAACCCGATACAAGAGTCTTGGGACAGACAAAAGCAGTTTGTAGCAGACGCTTCGCATGAGCTAAAGACACCGATAACCGTAATACTTGCAAACAGCGGGATATTAAAGGATAGCAGGGGTGAAACGATAGAAAGTGAGATGCAGTGGATAGATAGCACAGAAGCAGAAGCTCTACACATGCAAAAACTCGTACAGGACATGCTATTTTTAGCAAAAAATGATAATGAAGCCGATATAGCGATGTCGCAGATAAAAAGCGAAATTGATTTAAGCGAAATGGCAGAGCTTGAGGCTTTGGGATTTGAACCTCTTGCATACGAAAAAGGGATGATATTAAAAAGCGATATAGCAGAGGGCGTAAAAATAAATGGTAATAGCACTCAGATAAAACAGCTCTTTCATATATTGCTCGATAATGCGATAAAATATGCTGAGCCTTTGGGTGATGAAGCACCTTGTATAGAGGTCGCACTTAAAAAGGGGACACACCCTGCGCTGATAGTAAAAAATACCGGCAAGATGATAGAAGCAGGTGAAGTGAGTCATTTCTTTGATAGATTTTATAGAGCAGATAAATCAAGAACCCGTAGCGAGATAAATTCAGGGGGCTACGGCCTTGGACTTGCTATTGCAAAGGCAATAGCAGAAAAACACGGAGCAACAATATCGGCAAAAAGTGATATGACAGCAGGACCGGATGGCTGCGAAGGCACGCAGCTTATGGTTACATTTTAATCTTAGTCGCATAGCCCACGCAAATATTTGCCGAGCCAAATTTCATTATCAATAGCATGATCGTATTCACCACCCTCGATTTTCATAGTAAGCTGTTTGAGGTACCAAAATTTGCGTGCTTCAGTACCATCTATGATATCGAGGATTTCTTTACTTTCTTTATACATACATTTTCTCTTTTCGTTATCTTAAGGGAGACTACTCGGCAAAAGATTGCAAAATCAAATTTGCCGAGTAAAAATTAAATCATATGGTGGAACCAACCATAAGATAACATATATGTAAATAAATGTCAATACAGAACCAAAATAAAAATGTCGAGAAATTTTAGCATTAGTATTCCATCACAAATTCAAGCTTGCTGCCGCAGTATACATTCAAATCGAGGTGTGGCAAATAACCGGAGTAGCCGTCAAGCTTGCCGTTTGATGAGTATTGCAAAAACTCCCACTTTTTGCCGTCAGGCAATGTGTCGGGGAAGGTTGGATCTGCAAGCCATATCTTATTATCATATTTACCCTTGATGTAGCTTGTGTACATATTTGATGTTGTGTAAATTATGGGCTCTACACCATAATAATTTTCAAGTTCATCTAATATTACAGAAAGTATATTGTCGACTGTTTCTGTACTTGGATGCGATGAGATAAAGTCGCCATAAAGCTCTAAATCAACGACAGGAGGGAGCATATTGCGAGACTTAGGCACATTTTCTATAAAATTTTTTGCTTGTTCACTTCCGTTGCTTTCAAAACTCATAAAATGATAAGCGCCTACCTTTAAATGCGTATCGCGTGCGCCGTTCCAATTTGTCACAAATTTTTTGTCGACATGTGAGCTGCCTTCAGTTGCTTTTATGAAAACAAAGGAAAGGTTTTGATTTGCCAGGGTTTGCCAGTTGATATCACCCTGATAGTGAGAAACATCAATACCTCTGACAGGATATGAAATATCATCGTCAGGGGCACTTGGCAAAGATCGGTATTCCCTTATAAACAGGAATGCCTGCAATAGGGCAAAAAGTAAAATTATAAATATCAGAACCGTAAATATTTTTTTCTTTTTAATACTCTTTTTCATAGTTTTTATGATAACATATAATAATGTAAATACAACATTTGACTGATATTAAGGAGAATAAATCAAAATTGATAACAAAACTGTCTAAAAGCTCAAGGAAAAATCCTTGGCGAAATACAAGAAATGATTTTAAGATGCCTTGGGAAAAGATATTGGGCGTCGTCTTTTTAATATTTTTTCCTATAGCGGTTATTGCTACGGCTTTTAATATAGTTGTGCGTAGCAATATATTTTATACATTTTATGTGTCCAGGAGTGAAGTTGTCGGCCAGCTGCCATATGAGCTTGAAAAGGAAAATCTAAGTGATGCTTTCCGCGATTTTATGATTCATAAAAATAGTGTGTTTGCTTTGACCGAAAATAGTGAATATAAACCACAACAGGTATTTAGCGATAAAGATGCAAATATGATGGCGGATTTTCGTATGGTAGCTGATATTTTATTCATAATAGGTGTTTTGGCTATTGGTGTATGCGTAATAATAGGCATATACTTTTGTAGGGAGAAGCTAAACAAAAGGTTGTACAGCAGATATTTAAAAAGTTGGTTTTTTGTAGTGCCTATATTTGCGATTTTTGCATTGCTTACGCTCATAACACCACTTAGAAATGCAATCATCACGGGACTTTATGGTGGCAATTTTGAACCAAACGATAGCCTGCTTGCTATATATAATACGCAATTCTGGGGATATTTAACGGGGTTTTTCGGTGTAGTTTTATTAGCACTTATGCTTTTGGTGCTCTATATTATGAAAAAATTTATAGTTGTGAGAAAGATGTTTAAACTATAAAAAATGTGCTTTAAAACAGAGAGAAAAACAGATATACTAAAAGGTAGACATAAGTGATAAATAACTGATAAAAAAGAAGGGCGGATTTGGAGAACAGATGACTTTTTTTGGGAAAGTAAGAGAGGAAATTAGGACAGTAGTTGAAAAAGACCCGGCAGCACGCAACGGACTGGAGGTTTTGTTGTGTTACCCGGGGATTTGGGCACTTATATTTCATAAATTATCACATTTTTTATATAAACATCATTTAAAGCTTATAGCTCGTATGATATCTCAGCTTGCAAGATTTTTGACAGGTATAGAGATACACCCGGGTGCGACTATCGGTAGGAGGTGCTTTATTGACCACGGAATGGGGATAGTCATAGGAGAGACTGCGGAAATAGGTGATGATTGCATGCTTTATCAGGGTGTGACTCTTGGGGGCACAGGAAAGGATACAGGCAAAAGGCATCCGACACTAGGTAACAGAGTGATGGTAAGCTCGGGGGCTAAGGTGCTTGGACCGTTTACAGTTGGCGATGATGCAAAGATCGGATCAGGAGCCGTGGTGCTAAACGAAGTACCTGCGGGCTGTACTGTAGTAGGTGTGCCGGGCAAGATAGTCAAGGGACCTAAGAAGCTTTCGGAGGAGATGGATCAGGTGCATCTGCCGGATCCTGTTTCAAATGAGCTCGCACAGCTGAAAAAACGTATAGCAAAGCTCGAAAGAACCCTTGCCGCTATGGATGAGCAAAGTGGGGAAAGGAAAGGCTAAATATGAAAATTTATAATTCACTTACAAGGAAAAAAGAAGAATTCATTTCTATAAATAAAGATGAAGTTAAGATCTACGTATGCGGACCGACTGTATATAATTTTTTTCATCTTGGCAATGCAAGACCGTTTGTGGTTTTTGATACTCTGAGGAGATATCTGAAATATTTGGGCTACAATGTAAATTATGTACAAAACTTCACAGATGTTGATGACAAGATTATAAACCGGGCAAAGGAAGAGGGGATCACAGCGCCTGAGGTTGCAGAAAAATACATAAAGGAATATTTCAAGGATACAAAGGCACTAAATATAATTCCGGCGGATACCCACCCGCAGGTTTCTGACAATATCCCTCAGATAATCGACTTCATATCTACGCTCATTGAAAAGGGATATGCCTATGAGGTAGACGGAGATGTTTATTACAGCACTCGTAAATTTGCAGATTATGGCAAACTTTCTAAACAAAATATAGAGGAGCTTGAGGCCGGGGCAAGGATTATGATAGAGGAAAAGAAAAAGGACCCACTCGATTTTGCTCTTTGGAAAGCGAGGAAAGAGGAAAGCGAGATAGCCTGGGAGTCGCCATGGGGTATGGGCAGACCAGGCTGGCATATAGAGTGCTCTGCAATGTCTAAGCGTTATCTGGGGCCTACACTTGATATACATGCAGGAGGTCAAGACTTGCAGTTCCCGCATCATGAAAATGAGATAGCACAATCTGAGGCTTGCAATGGCGTACCTTTTGCTAAGTATTGGATGCACAACGCATATATAACTATAGACAAAGAAAAGATGTCAAAATCGCTCGGCAACTTCTTTACAGTGAGAGAAATTTTGCAAAAATACAAGGGAGAGGTTATAAGATACTTCTTGCTTTCAGGACATTACAGAAGCCCGATAGATTTTAACGATAATCTCATGGAGATGGCAAAGGCTTCGCTTGCAAGGATCGAAAATGCGAAAACAAACCTTGAATTTCTCATTGAGAAGGGCGATGGCACTATGACGCCTGAGGAGAAAAAGGCTTATGAAGGCTATGACGTATTTAGAGAAAAATTCAAAAAAGCGATGGATGACGATTTGAATACGGCAGATGCCATATCGGCTATATTCGAGCTTATAACAGCAATAAATCAGGCAGTTGCAAAAGGAGCAAGCAAGGAGTTTGCACAAAAATCACTCGACACACTTTTGGAGCTTTCGCATGTTTTAGGCCTTCTTGAAGCGGAGGAGGATGCCGGCATAGATGATGAAATCAAAAAACTGGTAGAACAAAGGCAGGAAGCTCGTGCGGCAAAGGATTTTGCAAAGGCAGACGAAATAAGAGACCTGCTAAAGTCAAAGGGTATTACGCTAAAGGATACACCGCAGGGCGTGCAGATAATTAAAGAATAAAAAACAAGATGGAAAAAGCTAAGATCAAAAATATGAGTACACCGCTTTTGGCATATATGGGAGATGCTGTATATGAGGTCTATGTCAGAAGATATGTGATAGGACAGGGAAGCTTGCCGGCAAAGGCACTTCATAAAAAAAGTGTCAAATATGTAAAGGCGAGCGGACAAGCTGAAGCGTTGCAAAAAATGCACGATACATTGAACGACGACGAAAAGCTGATAGTTAGGCGTGCAAAAAATCACAAGGTGACATCAAAAGCAAAAAATGCGGATTTTATGACATACAGGTGGGCAACAGCCTTTGAAGCACTTGTCGGTTATCTGTATTTATCGCAGGATATCAAGCGGATGGAAGAAGTTATTTTTAGAGCTATGGAGGAAGCAGATGAGTAAAGCAGATCAATTATTTGTAAAAATGTGCAGAGAAATTTTAGAAGGCGGTTATTCATCAGAGGGGCAAACTGTCAGAGCCGTTTGGGAAGACGGCACGCCTGCTCATACGATAAAAAAATTTGGAATTGTAAACAGATATGATTTGCAGGAGGAATTTCCGGCACTTACACTGAGACCGACGGCTATAAAATCGGCAGTTGATGAAATGCTTTGGATCTGGCAAAAAAAATCGAATAACATTCATGAGTTAAACTCAAAGATTTGGGATGAGTGGGCTGACGAGCAGGGCTCGATAGGCAAGGCTTACGGTTACCAGCTCGGCATAAAATATAAATTTCCACACGGTGAGATGGACCAGGTCGACAATGTGATATGGCAGCTTAAAAATACTCCGTACTCGAGGAGAATATTGACAAATATTTATAAGTTTGATGATTTGATGGAAATGGGTCTTGAGCCTTGTGCATACAGCGTTACATTTAATGTGACGGGCAATAAGCTAAACGCGCTGTTAAATCAGCGTTCACAGGATATTCTTGCGGCAAACAACTGGAATGTAGTTCAGTATTCAGTGCTTGTACATATGCTCGCACAAGTAACAGGCCTTGTACCTGGAGAGCTTGTGCATGTCATTGCGGACGCACACATTTACGACAGACATGTACCGATTATAAAAGAGCTTATCGAAAGACCGCAGTATGATCCACCGACATTTTCATTAAATCCAGATGTTAAGGATTTTTACGATTTTACGACAAGCGACCTTATAATAGGTGATTATCAGAAAAATCCACAGATAACAAATATTCCGATAGCTATCTAATAGCTATCGAAGGAGAATAGCCGTCACGATAGCTGTTTGAAGAATAGAAAAGGAAAGATATGAATTTAATAGTAGCTTGCGATAAAAATTGGGCAATAGGTAAAGACAACGGTCTTCTGGTGCATCTACCGGAAGACCTAAAGTATTATAAAGAGAAAACAATTGGCAAGGTTATAGTAGTGGGAAGAAAAACGCTAGAGTCGTTTCCGGGCGGCAGACCGCTTCCAAACAGGATAAATATCGTGCTGACAGCTAATCCTGATTATAAAAATGAGCATTGTATCGTTTGTTGCGGAAAAGATGCTCTTTATAGCGAATTACAAAAATATGATAACGGCGAAATTTTTGTATCCGGAGGCAGTATGACGTATGAGCTCTTATTCGATAGCTGTGATGTTATATATGTGACGAAGATATTTTCCGAATTTGAGGCAGACAAATACTTCAAAAATATGGAAGAACAGGCAGACTTTGAAATCACATGGCAAAGTGATATAAAGGAGCATGACGGCACGCAGTTTCAATTTCTAAAATACGAACGCAAAAGGCGTAAGCTTAATGAAAAAGCGGGAATTTAAACAATAGAGAAAGAACATGAACGAAAATATTATAATCGGCAGGAACGCAATATTTGAGGCGTTAGACGCGAACAGACAAATAGATAAAATAATTGTTGCAGACGGTAGCGAGGGATCTGTCAAAAAGATAATAGGCAAGGCGAAAGAAAAAAATATATCGCTTCAGTTTGCGGAGCGTAAAGCGCTTGATAGGCTTGCAAATGATACGGGTCACCAAGGTGTTATAGCGTTTGTATCGGAATTTTTATATGCTACGATAGACGAAATACTTGATGTTGCAAAAAAAAGGGGAGAGGAGCCCTTTGTGGTAATTTTAGACAATGTGCAGGATCCTCATAATCTCGGGGCTATCATCAGAACAGCCGAATGTGTGGGTGCACACGGTGTTGTCATTCCAAAGAGGAGAGCCGCACTTGTAAATCAAACGGTTGTAAAGACTTCAGCCGGAGCAACTCAATATTTAAAGGTTGCCAGGGTCGGCAATATAAACAATGCGATAGAAGAGCTTAAAGAAAGAGGACTGTGGGTTGCTGCATGCGATATGGACGGTGAGCTTTACCATAAGACAAATTTAAAGGGGGCGATTGCCATAGTCATAGGAAATGAAGGCAGCGGTATAAGTAAGCTTGTAAAACAAAATTGCGATTTTACTGTTTCCATCAGCATAAATGGTAGGATAAATTCACTCAATGCTTCAAATGCGGCAGCGGTCGTAATGTACGAAATAAGAAGACAAAGGGATTTATAAAAAGTGTAAAATGTTACATGAAGATAATAAAGAAGCAAAAGATATAAAAAAATGCGACAATGGTAGTCAAAGGACTAATGACGATCAAAAAACTATAGAGCAGCTCGTGGCAGCAGCGCAGTCAGGCGATATTACAGCAGAAGAATTTTTGCTACGCTCATTTAGGAATGAGATCGGTCGCATATCAAAGATGTATTTCATAAAGGGAGCAGATCTTGAGGATGCCATGCAGGAGGCTATGATAGGTCTTTTCAAGGCGATACATAGCTATGACTCGGGAGCCGAGGCAGGCTTTAAAACGTATGCGAGGGTATGTATGAGCAGACAGCTTATTTCGGCGGTAAAGGCGGCTAATAGGAAAAAGCATTCTCCTCTCAATGAATCGATATCGCTTGAACGCACGGTGGTTTTTAGTGATGGCGATGGAGCTGAAGTGAATCTGGCAGATATAATAGAAGAAAAAACTGAGCCGGATCCATATACGATTGCCCTTTTGTCAGATGTGTTTGATTACATAAATAAAAAAGAGGGTGTTTTTAGCGAACTGGAAAAAACCGTCTGGAACAAATTTGCTCTCGGTAGTTCATATGATGAAATAGCCACATCTCTTGGCAAAGAAAGAAAGTCGATTTACAATGCAATGCTTAGGATAAAGAAAAAGATTTTAAAATATCTTGAGGGCTAAAACAGGAGTTTTTTGAAGTGCCAAAATGTTGACATCTCAATGCGTATATAGTAACATAACCCTATCAGTTTGCTGCTGTAGCTCAGTCGGTAGAGCACTTCCTTGGTAAGGAAGAGGTTCGGCAGTTCAATCCTGCTCAGCAGCTCCAAATTAGAACGAAAAGTCTAAAGTCTTAAGGAGGAAATTTTAAAATGGCAAAGCAGAAATTTGAAAGAACAAAACCGCATATCAATATCGGTACAATCGGACACGTAGACCATGGTAAGACAACACTTACAGCAGCAATTACAACAACATTGCAGCAGAGATACGGTCTTGGTGAAAAGGTGGCATTTGACCAGATCGACAAAGCACCTGAAGAAAAGGAAAGAGGAATCACAATAGCAACAGCTCACGTAGAGTATGAAACACCAAACAGACACTATGCTCACGTAGACTGCCCGGGCCACGCTGACTATGTAAAGAACATGATCACAGGTGCAGCACAGATGGACGGAGCAATCCTTGTAGTAGCAGCAACTGACGGCCCAATGCCTCAGACAAGAGAGCACATATTGCTATCAAGACAGGTAGGCGTACCATATATCGTAGTATTCTTAAATAAGTGCGATATGGTAGACGACGAAGAGCTTCTTGAACTTGTAGAAATGGAAGTAAGAGAACTTCTAAACGAATATGAATTCCCAGGGGATGATACACCAATCATCAGAGGATCAGCTCTAAAGGCTCTTGAAGATCCTGCAGGTCCATGGGGAGATAAGATTGTAGAACTATTCGAAGCAATCGACAGCTATATCCCAGAACCAAAGAGAGATAACGATAAGCCATTCCTAATGCCTGTAGAGGACGTATTCTCAATAACAGGAAGAGGTACAGTAGCAACAGGAAGAGTAGAGCGTGGAGTACTTCATGTAGGAGAAGAAGTAGAGCTTATCGGCCTTACAGATGAAAAGAGAAAGATTACTATCACAGGAATCGAAATGTTTAGAAAGCTTCTTGACGAGGCACAGACAGGAGATAACATCGGAGCACTTCTAAGAGGTGTACAAAGAGATGAAATCAAGAGAGGACAGGTACTTGCAGCACCGGGAACAATTCATCCGCATACAAAGTTCAAGGGCGAAGTATACGTACTAAAGAAAGAAGAAGGCGGAAGACATACACCATTCTTCAACGGATACAGACCACAGTTCTATTTCAGAACAACAGACGTAACAGGAGATCTAAAGCTTCCTGAAGGAACAGAGATGTGTATGCCTGGAGATAACATCACAATGGAAATCGACCTAATCACAGAGATTGCGATCGAAGAAGGACTAAGATTTGCGATCAGAGAAGGTGGCAGAACAGTAGGATCAGGCGTAGTAACAGAAATCATCGAATAATCATTAGATTATACTGTATAACTAAAAACAAAGGAGAGCCGGCAAGGCTCTCTTTTTGGGCGATAAGATAATTTTTGCCCTATAACCCTAAGTGTAAATAGTTTTTTGGTATTGACTTTTATTATGGTTGCAAGTATACTTAATGAGCGACTTTATGAAAATTCACAAGCAGAGCTTTTACAAAGCTCTAGTTTAAGTTGATGGAGGATAAAAAATGAGAGTTAAAGCTACACTTGCATGTACAGAATGCAAACAGAGAAATTACAATACTATGAAGAACAAAAAAAACAATCCGGATCGTATCGAAATGAATAAATACTGTCCATTTTGCAAAAAGCATACTCTTCATAAGGAAACAAAATAAGAGGTTAGTAGGATGGCTAAGCAAACAGATGTAAGACAAAGAGCACAGCAGGTAGCTGCTGCAAAGAAAAAGCAGAAAAAAGAAAAAAGAAGCCTAAGAGAATATTTCAAGGGCGTTAGATTAGAGATGAAAAAAGTAGTATGGCCGACAAAAAAAGAGCTCGGTTCATATACTATTACGGTAATTGTTACATGCATAGTGTTCGCTACGGCATTTTGGCTTATCGATACAGGATTTTTGGCGATTCTCACAAAATTGCTCAAAATCACGATGTAGAGGAAGGTAATATATGTCAGAGAGAAAAAATGTTGCACCTATAGAAGGTGAAGGACTCAGAGGCGACGGTACACCTAAGTGGTATGTGGTTCATACTTATTCCGGACACGAAAACAAGGTAAAAATAAGCATCGAAAAGCTTGTCGAAAACAGGGGCTTGCAGGATTTAATTCAAGAGGTCGTTGTGCCTACTGAGGATAAGGCAGAGCCTAAAGACGGCAAGATGGTTATCAAGACAAGAAAGATGTTTCCGGGATATGTCATCGTCAAGATGATTATAACTAATGAATCTTGGTACCTGGTTAGAAACACTCAAGGAGTAACAGGATTTGTCGGTCATGGGTCAAATCCGGTGCCGCTTTCGGTTGAAGAGGTGCGCAGGATGGGAATAGAAAAAATCCATATCGATTTAGATCTCAAACCTGGTGATAACATCAAGGTTATCAATGGACCATTTGACGGATTCGTTGGCGAAGTAAATAAGGTAGATGAGGACAAATCAACTGTTAAGGCAAAGCTTTCTATGTTTGGACGTGAAACCCTCGTAGAATTAGAATTTGCCCAGATTGATAAAATAAAATAGGAAGGAGAAGAGCGATGGCTAAGAAAGTTGAAGGCTACATAAAGCTGCAAATTCCTGCAGGTGGCGCAACTCCGGCACCTCCGGTAGGACCTGCGCTTGGACAAAAAGGCGTAAACATCATGGACTTTTGTAAACAGTTCAACGCAAAAACGCAGGATCAGCAGGGAATGATTATTCCGGTAGTAATAACTGTATATGCTGACAGATCTTTTACATTTATATGTAAAACACCACCGGCAGCAGTATTGCTAAAGAAAGCCGCAAAGATCAAGTCAGGTTCGGGTGAGCCAAACAAGACTAAGGTTGCTACGATCAAAAGAGCGCAGGCTCAGGAGATTGCCGAGCAAAAGATGCCGGATCTAAATGCGGGAAGTGTAGAAGCTGCAACAGAAATGATTTGCGGTACAGCACGAAGCATGGGAATAGTTGTAGAAGATTAAGATTGTGGGAGATGAAAATCGCAAGTACCACAAAGGAGGAAAATATGCCAAAAAGAGGTAAAAATTACAAGGCAGCAGCAGAGAAAATCGATAGAGCTACTCTGTATGATGCAGACCAAGCAATGTCTCTTGTAGTAGACAATGCAAAAGCAAAATTTGACGAATCGGTAGAAGTGCACCTAAAGCTCGGTGTTGATGGCAGACATGCAGACCAGCAGGTTAGAGGAGCTCTCGTACTTCCACACGGTACAGGAAAAACAAACAAAGTGCTTGTTTTTGCGAAAGGACCTAAGGCAACAGAAGCAGAAGAAGCTGGAGCTGATTATGTTGGAGCAGAAGAGCTTGCACAAAAAATCCAGAGTGAAAACTGGTTTGATTTCGACGTAGTAGTTGCTACACCTGATATGATGGGAGTAGTTGGTAGACTTGGTAAGATTCTAGGTCCTAAAGGGCTTATGCCTAACCCAAAGTCAGGAACAGTTACTATGGAGCTTGATAAGGCTTTAAAAGAAATCAAAGCCGGCAAAGTTGAGTACAGACTTGACAAGGCAAACATCATACATGTTGCGATAGGTAAGGTTTCGTTTGGAGCAGAAAAGCTTACAGAAAACTTCAATGCACTTGTGGATGCTATTATCAAAGCAAAACCGGCATCTGCAAAAGGTCAGTATTTGAGAAGCGTTACAATAGCTTCGACAATGGGACCCGGAGCTAAGATTAATCCGGCTAAGCTAGGTTAAGCTTATGCGATGAGCAAAGCAAAAACAAATATAAATTACGAAAATTAACCGTAGACAGCGGGTGTGAAAGCTTAATTTCCCGCCGAGGTACAATATAAAAAGTATTGATCTCGCCGTCTATGATGGCGAGATTTTTTATAAAGTACCCTATCAAACGATCGCAAGGCGGTCAGAAAGGAGAAACAGATGAGCGAAATTAAAAAAGCACAGCAAGAAAAACAAGTCATAATCGATGAAATCAAAGACAAGTTTTCAAAAGCTAAGTCAACAGTAGTAATCGATTATATGGGCATTACAGTAGAGCAAGCAGATGCGATGAGGAAAAGCCTTCGTGAAGCGGATGTTGATTACACCGTTTACAAAAATACTCTTGTAAAGAGAGCAATAGAAGGCACCGAATACGAACAGCTTGCAGAGGTTTTGGAAGGACCAAGCGCATTTGCGATATCATATGATGATGTTACAGCTCCTGCAAGAATACTAAATAAGGCAATGAGTGATTTTGAAAAGATGTCATTTAAAGCGGCAATCGTAGAAGGAACATTTTATGAGCCGGAGGGCATCAAAGCACTTGCGAAGATTCCTTCAAGAGAAGAGCTTATTGCCAAGTTTATGGGAAGCATCCAGTCGCCAATTTCTGCAGCAGTAAGAACTTTTGCGGCAATAAGAGATGCAAAACCGGCAGACGGAGCAGAGCCTGCACCGGCAGAAGCTCCACAACAGGAAGCAACTCCAGCTGAAACACCGGCGGAGGAAGCAACTACAGAAGCGTAAAATTCAAAAAATAAAATAGAAAAGGAGAATTAAAATGAACAAGGATCAAATCATAGAAGCTATAAAAAATATGACAGTTTTAGAACTTAATGAGCTTGTAGAAGCTTGCGAAGAAGAATTCGGAGTTTCAGCAGCAGCTCCTGTAGCAGTTGCGGCAGCAGGCGGCGAAGCAGGCGGTGGCGCTGAGCAGTCAGAATTCAATGTAGAGCTTAAGGAAGCCGGCGGAGAAAAGATCAAGGTTATCAAGGTTGTTAGAGAAATCACAGGACTTGGTCTTAAGGAAGCAAAGGAAATGGTTGACGGAGCACCATCAGTTCTTAAGGAAGGCGTTGAAAAGGCAGAAGCAGAAGCTCTTAAAGCACAGCTTGAAGAAGTTGGAGCAGTTGTTGAGCTTAAGTAGCAAACAGCAGCAAAACGGATTTAAAAAATCAAATCAAAATAAGAAACAAGTGGTACGCATGTACTGCTTGTTTTTTGGTTTTCCTACTTGACGATTTGTCTAAAATCTGATATCATATTAGACTGCACATAGTATGATGTTTATAGTATATAAGGAGTGATAATTATGCCAAAGCCAATTAAATTAGGTAGAAAAGAAAGACAGACTTTTTCAAAAATTAGTGAAGTTGCACAAATGCCTAATCTAATTCAAATTCAAACAAAATCGTATGAATGGTTCGTAAAAGAAGGCTTGAAAGAAGTATTTGAAGATATATCTCCTATCCAAAATCATCTCGGTGATATGGTATTGGAAATTGTAGATTATTCTCTAAGCGATCCACCTAAATATGATCAAGAGACTTGCAAGGAAAGAGATGCTACATATGCGGTACCACTTAAGGTAAAGGTTAGACTTGTAACTAACCAGACAGGCGAGGTCAAGGAGCAGGAAATATTTATGGGAGACTTCCCGCTCATGACTAAACAGGGAACATTTATATACAATGGAGCAGAGAGAGTCATTGTAACTCAGCTTGTACGTTCTCCGGGGCCATATTACGACAAGGAAATAGACAAGTCGGGCAGAGAACTATTTTCGGCTACTGTCATTCCAAATAGAGGCGCTTGGCTCGAATACGAAACAGATGCCAATGAGGTGCTTTCGGTGCGTGTAGACAGAACGAGAAAACAACCGGTAACAGCACTTTTGAGAGCAATGGACATATTCATTCCATATGAACAAGAAAGATTTGGAAATAATGAAGGATTGAGACTTGAAACCAATGACGACATCATTGGAGTTTTTGGTGCGGACGAAAGACTTCTTAAAACACTAGAAAAGGATGCTACAAAAAATAAGATAGACGGCATCAAGGAGATTTACAAAAAACTGAGACCGGGTGAACCGCCGACAACAGAAAGCGCTCAGTCGCTTATCAATTCGTTGTTCTTTGATTCAAGAAGATACGATGTTTCAAAAGTCGGCAGATATAAGTACAATAAAAAGCTCGGACTTTCAAACAGAATAGAAAATGTTATCGTCGCGGAAGATGTCATTGATCCAAACACAGGCGAGATCATGGCAGAAACAGGTGAAGCGATTTCACTTGAAAAGGCAATAGAGATTGAAAATGCAGGTGTTAAATATGTTATCGCATATTGCGACGAAGAAAGAGAAAAGACAACTAAGATAATAGGCAATAACTTCGTAAGACTAGCAGACTATGTTGATTTTGATGTGACGGGACTCAAAATACCGGAAAAAGTGTATTATCCTGTTTTGATGCATATATTAGAAGATAATCAAGAAGAAGCAGATATCAAGAAAGCGATTGAGGAAAGAAAGGACGACCTTTCTCCAAGGCATATCATAATCGACGACATCATCGCATCTGTCAGCTACTTGATAAATTTGCCGCATGGCATAGGCAATATCGACGATATCGACCATCTTGGCAACAGAAGACTTAGAACGGTCGGCGAACTTTTGCAAAATCAATTTAGGATTGGTCTTGCAAGAATGGAAAGAGTAGTTGTTGAGAGAATGGGCACGCAGGATAGAGACATTACAACTCCTCAGGCATTGATCAACATAAGACCTGTAACAGCGGCAATCAAAGAATTCTTTGGCAGTTCACAGCTTTCGCAGTTTATGGACCAAAACAATCCGCTTGCAGAGCTTACACATAAGAGAAGGCTTTCTGCGCTTGGACCTGGAGGTCTTTCAAGGGAAAGAGCCGGCTTTGAGGTGCGTGACGTACATTATTCGCACTACGGTCGTATGTGCCCGATAGAAACACCGGAAGGCCCAAATATCGGCCTTATAGGATCGCTGACAACATATGGTATTATTAACGAATACGGTTTTATCGAAACGCCATATAGAGTTGTAAAAAACGGCGTTGTAACAGACGAAATAAAATACCTTTCTGCGGATGATGAAGAAAGGATGGTTGTGGCGCAGGCAAATGAGCCGCTTGATTCGGATGGTACATTTACAAACAAAAAGGTTGCGGCAAGGGGACTTGCTGGCGAGGTTGATATGGTTTTACGCGAAAATGTAGACTATATGGACGTTTCTCCAAAGCAGGTTGTTTCTGTTGCGACTGCAATGATACCTTTCCTTGAAAACGACGATGCTAACAGAGCGCTCATGGGAGCAAACATGCAGAGACAGGCGGTTCCGTTGCTTGTTTCTGAAGCACCTATCGTAGGTACAGGTATAGAGCATAGAGCAGCAAAGGACTCAGGCGTAGTTGTGCTTGCAGAACATGCGGGAACAGTAGTTTATGCAGATGCAAATTATATAAAGGTACAAAGAGATGACAATGGGGAAATAGACGAATATAAATTGCTTAAATTTAAGCGTTCAAACCAGGGCACTTGCATACACCAAAGACCTATTGTATTCCATGGTGAGCATGTGGATGCTGAGGAGGTTATCGCAGATGGTATGTCAACTGATAATGGCGAGATTGCTCTTGGTAAAAACTTGCTGATAGGCTTTATGACATGGGAAGGCTATAACTACGAGGACGCTATCGTATTAAATGAAAGACTTCTTATGGATGATGTGCTCACATCGCTTCATATAGAGGAATACGAAGCGGAAGCAAGAGACACTAAACTCGGACCGGAGGATATCACAAGGGATATTCCGGGCGTTGGCGAAGACGCACTCAGAAACCTTGATGAAACAGGCATCATAAGGGTAGGCGCAGAAGTAACTTCCGGAGATATCTTAGTCGGAAAGACAACTCCTAAGGGAGAAACAGAACTCACAGCCGAAGAAAAGCTTTTGAGAGCTATATTCGGAGAAAAAGCAAAAGAAGTTAGAGATACATCGCTCAAAATGCCTCACGGAGAAGAGGGCATCGTAGTTGATGTTAAAGAATTTAGCAGAGAAAACGATGATGAGCTTACACCGGGAGTAAATAAGGTTGTAAGATGCTACGTTGCGACAAAGAGAAAGATATCTGTCGGAGACAAGATGGCAGGCAGACACGGAAATAAAGGCGTAATTTCAAGAATACTGCCTGAAGAAGATATGCCATTCCTTGATGACGGACAGTCATTACAGGTTATGCTTAACCCGCTTGGCGTACCATCGAGAATGAATGTCGGACAGGTACTTGAGGTACATCTTGGCCTTGCTGCAAAAGCAAAAGGATGGCACATAGCTACACCTGTATTTGACGGCGCTAAGGAACAAGACATTATTAGTTTGCTAAAAGAATGCGGATATAGTGAAACAGGAAAACTAAAATTAAAAGACGGTCGTACAGGTGAATATTTTGACAATCCTGTAACTGTCGGATACATGTATATGCTAAAGCTTCACCATCTTGTTGACGATAAAATACACGCAAGATCGATAGGACCTTACTCGCTTGTTACTCAGCAACCACTCGGCGGTAAAGCACAGTTTGGTGGTCAGAGATTTGGTGAGATGGAGGTTTGGGCCCTCGAAGCATATGGTGCGGCTTATACATTACAGGAAATATTGACTGTAAAATCGGACGATATTGTTGGTCGTGTTGAAACATACGAAGCAATCGTAAAAGGCGAAAATATTCCAAAACCTGGCATTCCTGAGTCATTTAAGGTGCTCATAAAGGAAATGCAGAGCTTGGCGCTTGATGTCAAGGTGCTTTCGGAGGATTCTGAGGAGATAGAGATAAAAAATATTTCAGAGCTTGACGAAAAAACAGGAGCAGAGAGGCTTGTAGACATCAAAGAAGTTGTTGGTGAGGAAGATGTGATAACATATGTTGACGCTGATGGTGAAACAGAATAATTAAGGAGGATAAGTTAATGAGTGAAAATAATTATGAATTAAACAATTTTGAATCGCTACAAATAGGCTTAGCCTCTACAGAAAAAATTCTCAGCTGGTCACATGGCGAGGTAACAGAGCCGGAAACTATAAATTACAGAACACTAAAACCGGAGCCTGACGGTCTATTTTGTGAAAGAATATTTGGACCTACAAAAGACTGGGAGTGCCACTGCGGTAAATACAAGAGAATTCGATATAAGGGCATTATTTGCGATAAGTGCGGAGTAGAGGTCACGAAGGCAAAGGTCAGAAGAGAAAGAATGGGGCATATACAGCTTGCAGCTCCTGTTTCTCATATTTGGTATTTTAAAGGGATTCCTTCACGAATGGGTCTTGTACTTGACATGACTCCAAGAAACCTTGAGAGAGTTCTTTACTTTGCATATTATATAGTTTTAGAGCCGGGCAACTCAGGATTTGATTACAAAGAGATCATAAGCGAGCAACAGTACAACGAGACTATGGAGCAGGCACCGGAAGGTTTTAGAGCCGGTATAGGCGCTGAGGCGATAAGAGAACTTCTTTGCGACATAGATCTTGAGGAACTTTCCGCGGAGCTAAGAGAAGCTCTAAGGACAGCAAGCGGTCAAAAAAAGATAAAGATAGTAAGAAGACTTGAGGTTGTAGAAGCACTCAGAAAGTCAGGTAACAGGCCTGAATGGATGATACTTGAAGTTATACCTGTTATACCGCCTGATATCAGACCTATGGTACAGCTGGACGGTGGTAGATTTGCGACTTCGGATTTAAATGATTTATACAGAAGAGTTATAAACAGAAATAAGAGATTAAAAAGGCTTCTTGATCTCGGAGCGCCCGGCATCATCATAAGAAACGAAAAGAGGATGTTACAGGAAGCAGTTGATGCGCTGATTGACAATGGCAGAAGAGGTAGACCTGTAACGGGTCCCGGTACAAGACCACTAAAATCTCTTTCCGACATGTTAAAAGGTAAGCAGGGAAGATTCAGACAAAACCTTCTCGGCAAGCGCGTTGACTATTCAGGCCGTTCTGTAATCGTAGTAGGACCTGAGCTGAGATTTTGGCAGTGCGGACTTCCTAAAAAGATGGCTCTTGAGTTATTTAAGCCATTCATAATGAAGAAGCTTGTAGAAAATGGAGATGCGCACAATATCAAAAAAGCAAAGAAAATGGTAGAGAGGGTAGAGCCACAGGTTTGGGATGTGCTTGATGAAATAATAGTTGAGCATCCGGTTATGCTAAACCGTGCGCCTACACTTCATAGACTTGGTATACAGGCGTTTGAACCGGTTTTGGTAGAAGGTAAAGCAATAAAATTGCATCCGCTCGTATGTACGGCATTTAACGCCGACTTTGACGGCGACCAGATGGCTGTCCATGTGCCGCTTTCTGTAGAAGCACAGGCGGAAGCGAGATTTTTGATGCTTTCCGTAAACAACATTCTTGCACCAAAGGACGGTTCTCCTATCACAACTCCTACACAGGATATGATACTTGGAAGCTACTATTTGACTCATCCGCCTATTGAAGAAAGCGACAGCGCTGACGGTGTCGGCAGTGGCAAGATTTTTGCCGATTTGGATGAGATGATGATGGCATATCAAAATGGTGAAGTGGGCATTCACGCACTTGTAAAGGTGAGAATGTATAACGGAGAAAAGGATAAACGAGGCAAAGTTGTTGAATCGACAGTTGGTAGATTTATATTTAATCAGCAAATTCCACAGGATCTTGGCTTTGTGCCTGACAGAAAAAAGGATCCGTATTCACTTGAGATCGACTGTCTGTGTGATAAAAAGATGCTTGGAAAGATAATAGACAAATGTTACAGAGTGCATGGCAACACAGGGACAGCACTCATGCTTGATGCGATAAAGGACACAGGATTCCATTACTCCACAAAGGGTGCTATCACAATCAGTATTGCGGACATGGAGATTCCGGAAAATAAGGGAGCCATCATCGATTCGGCGCAGAGAAAGGTAGACGAGTACGAGGATTTTTACAAAAAAGGCCTTCTTTCAAACGAGGAAAGATACGAAAGAGTTTGTGCAGTTTGGGCGAAGACGACAGAAGAAGTTGCAGACGCACTTATGGATTCGCTTGGTGCTTTAAACAACTTGTTTATAATGGCAAACTCCGGTGCCAGAGGCTCCAAAAAGCAGATTTCGCAGGTCGGAGGTATGAGAGGACTTATGGCGAATGCGACCGGTAGGACTATTGAAATTCCTATCAAGGCAAACTTCCGTGAAGGACTTTCTGTACTCGAATACTTTACATCTTCAAACGGTGCGAGAAAGGGTCTTGCCGATACAGCCCTTAGAACGGCTGACTCAGGATATCTGACAAGAAGACTTGTAGATGTTTCGCATAATGCGATCATCAGAGAGACTGATTGCGGCACAACCGAAGGTATAGAGGTAAGAGCATTTACAGATGGCAAGGAAATCATAGAACCGTTGAGACAGAGAATTATAGGAAGGATATCTCTTCTTGATATAAAGGATCCTAAGAGCGGAGCTGTCATCTGTGGTCAGGACTGTGAGATAACAGAAGAGATAGCAGATAAGATAGATGCGGCAGGCATAGAGGCTGTTGCGATCAGATCCGTTATGACATGTAAGAGTAAGACAGGCATATGTGCTAAATGTTATGGCAGAAACCTTGCGACAGGCGAACCTGTAAACATCGGAGAGGCTGTAGGTATCACTGCTGCGCAGTCAATCGGTGAGCCAGGTACACAGCTTACAATGAGGACATTCCACTCCGGTGGTGTTGCCGGCGCAGACATTACGCATGGTTTGCCAAGAGTAGAGGAGCTGTTTGAAGCAAGAAAGCCTAAAGGTCTTGCCGAAGTTTGTGAAGAGGATGGTACAGTAGTTTCGATCGCAGCGACACATGACAACAAGACAGAGGTTGTAATAAAGGGCGAAGAAGGCGAGAGAATTTATACAGTGCCATACGGTGCAAGGCTAAATGTTTCTGAGGGCGATTTTATACACGCAGGCGATGGCATTACAAGAGGACCGCTAAATCCTCATGACATGCTAAGGCTAAAAGGCGTCGAAGGAGTGTACCAATATCTGTTAAAAGAAGTACAGAGGGTATACAAGCTACAGGGTGTAGATATCAACGACAAACACGTGGAGCTCATCATAAGCCAGATGCTATCTAAATTTAAGATAGATGATCCGGGCGATACACAGCTATTACCGGGAGCACTATATAGCAGAGTTGAGATTGACGAGGAAAACGAAAAGTTGCCTGAGGGCGGAGAGCCTGCTAAGGCGACAAGACAGCTTCTTGGTATAACAAAAGCTTCGCTTGCTACAAATTCATTCTTGTCAGCGGCTTCATTCCAGGAAACAACAAAGGTTTTGACAGACGCGGCGATCAAGGGCAAGAAGGATACGCTCCAGGGATTAAAAGAAAATGTCATCATAGGAAAGCTAATCCCGGCAGGTACAGGAATGCCAAGATACAGGGATGTAACTGTAGATTATGGCCCAAATGCGGAGATTATGGAAAATTGGGAAAGACTTCAGGCTGAGGCTCAGCAGGAGGAAAACGAAGAATTTGTTGAGAGCGAAAATACTGTACTTGGACCCGAAACAGATGGAGTAGTGCTTGTTTCGGATGAAGGAATACAGATACAAGAGTAGCCTTGCAAATTTAAAGCTTTGACAGAGAGCTATTATTTGTGATAAAATATTTATCGGTTTTTGAGCGTTTTATCGCTTGGAATATATCAAAAACACTTGAAATTGCAATGCATTTTGAGAGAAAGGAGAGAAGGATGCCTACAATTAACCAGTTGGTACGCCAAGGAAGAGCTTCAACAGTGAAGAAGTCAACAGCACCGGCTTTAGGAAAAGTAATGAATTCACTAAAGAGAGTGTCAACAGATGTAAATTCACCACAGAAGAGAGGCGTATGCACATCAGTAAAGACTGTTACACCTAAGAAGCCAAACTCAGCGCTTAGAAAAGTAGCCAGAGTTAGACTTACAAACGGTATTGAAGTTACAGCATATATTCCGGGTATTGGACATAATTTACAGGAACATAGTGTTGTACTTATCAGAGGCGGAAGAGTTAAAGACCTCCCTGGTGTAAGATATCATATCATCAGAGGAACACTTGATACTGCCGGTGTAGCGGAAAGAGGACAGTCACGTTCTAAATACGGGGCTAAGAGACCTAAAAAATAAGTAATCATCGGTAATTTGTAGTGCTCTTGATCATAGATATCGAGCGCCGCGCCTTAGAGAGAAATATGACGGCTCAAAGGCGAGTACCGAAAGCATTTTATGGCAAGGAGGGAAGAGACGTGCCAAGAAAAGGAAATGTACCAAAGCGTGAAGTTCTTCCGGATCCGGTTTATGGTAGTGTTGTTGTAGCTAAGCTAATCAACAGCGTTATGATAGACGGTAAGAAGGGCATCGCTCAGGCAATCGTTTACGATGCGTTTGAGCAGGTGCACGAGATCACAGGAGAAGACGCTTTAGAAGTATTTGAAAAAGCAATGAATAACATCATGCCTGTACTTGAAGTAAAGGCAAGACGTGTAGGTGGTGCGAACTACCAGGTTCCTATGGAAGTAAGAGCTGATAGAAGACAAACTCTCGGACTGAGATGGCTCACAAATTATACAAGAGCAAGAGGCGAGAAGACTATGAGCGAAAAGCTTGCAAAGGAAATCATAGATGCTTCAAATAATACAGGAGCATCAGTTAAGAAAAAAGAAGATACGCATAAGATGGCAGAGGCCAATAAGGCATTTGCTCATTACAGATGGTAAAACGATAGACAGCAGAAAGGAGGAATACCATGGGAAGAGCGTTTCCATTAGAGAAGACAAGAAACATCGGTATCATGGCGCACATCGATGCCGGCAAAACAACAACAACAGAAAGAATCCTATTTTATACAGGCAGAACGCACAAAATCGGAGAAACTCACGATGGTGGTGCGACTATGGACTGGATGGAACAGGAACAAGAACGTGGTATCACGATCACATCTGCTGCAACCACAGCACAGTGGAAGGATTATCGAATCAACATTATAGATACTCCGGGCCACGTGGACTTTACAGTAGAAGTAGAAAGATCACTTCGTGTGCTTGACGGAGCTGTAACAGTTCTTTGTGCAAAAGGTGGTGTCGAACCTCAGTCAGAAACAGTATGGCGCCAAGCTGAAAAGTACGGCGTACCAAGAATGATATTCGTAAACAAAATGGATATCTTAGGCGCTGATTTTTACAGGGTTGTTGACCAGGTAAAAAATAGGCTAAAGGCAAATGCTGTGCCTATCCAACTACCTATCGGATCTGAGGAGACTTTCGTTGGTATCATTGACCTTATCGAAATGAAAGCAGAAATATACGAAGATGATCTCGGCAAGGTATTTGACATAGTTGAAATCCCTGACGATATGAAAGAAAAAGCAGCAGAGTGGAGGGAAAAACTTATTGAATCGGTTGCAGAGACAGATGAAGAGCTTATGATGAAATTCCTTGAGGGCGAAGAGCTTACAAGAGATGAGATTATAAGCACTATCAGAAAGCAAACAATTGCAGGTGAGATGGTTCCTGTAACGTGTGGATCGGCATACAAAAACAAGGGCGTTCAGATGATGCTTGACGCAGTGGTAGACTTTATGCCTTCACCTCTAGACATTCCACCTATTAAGGGTATTAACCCTGACACAGGGGAAGAAGACGAGAGAGCCGCAGACGACAACGGTCCATTTGCAGCACTTGCATTTAAGATTATGGCTGACCCATTTGTAGGCAAGCTTGCATTCTTTAGAGTTTATTCGGGCACACTTGAGCCGGGCTCATATGTGTATAACTCTACAAAAGGTTCAAAAGAAAGAATCGGCAGAATTTTGCAGATGCATGCTAACAAAAGAGAAGAGCTTGACAGAGTATATGCAGGCGACATCGCGGCAGCGGTTGGTCTAAAAAACACAACAACAGGAGATACACTCTGTGATGAAAAACAGGAAATCATCCTTGAGTCTATGGAATTCCCTGATCCTGTAATAGAGATAGCTATCGAGCCTAAGACAAAGGCAGGACAGGAAAAGATGGGCATCGCACTTGCAAAGCTTGCAGAAGAAGACCCAACATTTAAGACTTATACAAACGAGGATACAGGACAGACTATCATCGCAGGCATGGGTGAGCTTCACCTCGAAATTATCGTAGATAGATTGTTAAGAGAGTTTAAGGTTGAAGCAAACGTAGGTAAGCCACAAGTATCCTATAAAGAAACAATTACAAGTCAGTCTGATGTTGACCATAAGTACGCAAAGCAGTCAGGTGGTCACGGACAGTACGGTCATGTAAAAATCAAGGTTTATCCAAGAGAACCGGGCGAAGGCTTCGAATTTGTCAACTCGATCGTCGGAGGTGCTATTCCTAAGGAATACATTCCAAAAATCGAGGATGGTATTAAGGAAGCGATGGAAACAGGTCCTCTTGCGGGATATCAGGTGGTAGATGTCGGCGTAGAGCTATATGATGGTTCTTACCACGAAGTTGACTCTTCTGAAATGGCCTTTAAACTTGCGGCATCTATGGCATTTAGAGAAGCCGTTAAGAAGGCAAATCCTGTATTGCTAGAACCTATCTTCAAGGTTGAAGTTACTGTTCCTGAGGAATACATGGGAGATGTTATAGGCGATATTTCAGGTAGAAGGGGTCGTATCGAAGGCTCTGAGATCAACAACGGAGCAGTTGCAGTAAGAGGTTTTGTACCTCTTTCAGAGATGTTTGGATATGCAACTGACCTAAGATCTAAAACACAGGGCAGAGGTACATATGTAATGCAATTTTCACATTACGAAAAACTTCCTGATAGCCTTGTAGAGAAGATAAATAAATAAAATTGAATTTTATTCAAAACGTAAATATAAGAAAATATAACTTAACCTTAAATGGAGGAGATTTAAAATGGCAAAGCAGAAATTTGAAAGAACAAAACCGCATATCAATATCGGTACAATCGGACACGTAGACCATGGTAAGACAACACTTACAGCAGCAATTACAACAACATTGCAGCAGAGATACGGTCTTGGTGAAAAGGTGGCATTTGACCAGATCGACAAAGCACCTGAAGAAAAGGAAAGAGGAATCACAATAGCAACAGCTCACGTAGAGTATGAAACACCAAACAGACACTATGCTCACGTAGACTGCCCGGGCCACGCTGACTATGTAAAGAACATGATCACAGGTGCAGCACAGATGGACGGAGCAATCCTTGTAGTAGCAGCAACTGACGGCCCAATGCCTCAGACAAGAGAGCACATATTGCTATCAAGACAGGTAGGCGTACCATATATCGTAGTATTCTTAAATAAGTGCGATATGGTAGACGACGAAGAGCTTCTTGAACTTGTAGAAATGGAAGTAAGAGAACTTCTAAACGAATATGAATTCCCAGGGGATGATACACCAATCATCAGAGGATCAGCTCTAAAGGCTCTTGAAGATCCTGCAGGTCCATGGGGAGATAAGATTGTAGAACTATTCGAAGCAATCGACAGCTATATCCCAGAACCAAAGAGAGATAACGATAAGCCATTCCTAATGCCTGTAGAGGACGTATTCTCAATAACAGGAAGAGGTACAGTAGCAACAGGAAGAGTAGAGCGTGGAGTACTTCATGTAGGAGAAGAAGTAGAGCTTATCGGCCTTACAGATGAAAAGAGAAAGATTACTATCACAGGAATCGAAATGTTTAGAAAGCTTCTTGACGAGGCACAGACAGGAGATAACATCGGAGCACTTCTAAGAGGTGTACAAAGAGATGAAATCAAGAGAGGACAGGTACTTGCAGCACCGGGAACAATTCATCCGCATACAAAGTTCAAGGGCGAAGTATACGTACTAAAGAAAGAAGAAGGCGGAAGACATACACCATTCTTCAACGGATACAGACCACAGTTCTATTTCAGAACAACAGACGTAACAGGAGATCTAAAGCTTCCTGAAGGAACAGAGATGTGTATGCCTGGAGATAACATCACAATGGAAATCGACCTAATCACAGAGATTGCGATCGAAGAAGGACTAAGATTTGCGATCAGAGAAGGTGGCAGAACAGTAGGATCAGGCGTAGTAACAGAAATCATCGAATAATCATTAGATTATACTGTATAACTAAAAACAAAGGAGAGCCGGCAAGGCTCTCTTTTTGATGCTATAAGCATAGCTGTATATTGGCGAGATAAATATTATAGAAAAAAGAGGAGGGAAATTTTTCAAAAAATAGTTGACATATATTTACATATATAGTAATATAAGGACATCCCCGATAAGAAAAAAGAAAGGAGAAATGTGAATGGCTGTTAATGAGAGAGAAAGAAACGAGATCGTATATGATGTAAAACGCCATATCGGAGTTGTGGCAATATATCCGACAGGCTGGCAAAAGGAGTTAAACCTGATTGCATGGAACAACTCCGCACCAAAGTACGATATTCGTGATTGGGATGCAGAGCATAAACATATGTCAAGAGGCATCACACTCCATAAAGAGGAGATGAAAGCACTCGGCGAGATGCTCCGGTCCGAAAAGTTCTAACTCAAAAGCAAAACAAAATGCAGCGAAAGCTGCGGGAATAGTCCACTGATAAACCGTGGCAGGCACTTATCAGTGGGCTTTTTTCTTTACAATTGCTATTATATTTTATCTGGAATATAATAAACTTCGAAGTAGCGTTAATAACACACGAGTATTTATTTGTGTTAAAAAATAGGAAGTAATTATGAAAGTATACTTAAAAAAGGATTTATACGATAATTTCAAAGAAATAGAGGTGCCAAACGATACAACAGTTGAGCACATATATTTTAGGTACAAAAATGAGCTTACAAATGAGGTGCTTGCAGCAAAAATCGACAACAAGGACAGTATGCTAAATCAGAGCGTAAAAGAGGGTTCATATATCGAATTTTTGGACAGGAGAAACAGGCATGCGGCACTCATATACAGGCACAGTTTAGTTTTGCTTTATGCAAAAGCAGTTCTTGATGTTACAGAAAAAGGGAGTGTTGAGATAAAAAACTCCTTAAACCAAGGCCTTTATACAGAAATCAAGGGCATAGGCGATATAGATGAAAATTTAGTAGTTGCGATTGAAAAAAGAATGCGAGAGATTGTAGAGGCAGATATACCTATCAAAACGGTAGTGCTTGATGCAGGCACAAGCCTCGACTTTTTTGATAGACACAATATGACGGACAAAAAGAAGAGATTGCAAAGGGCTGCACGAGATAAAAAGATAGTTTTATGCGAACTGGACGGATATTTAGACTTTTTGTATGATATCGTGGTTCCGTCTACAGGCTATATCAACGCGTTTGATTTACGAAAATACAGGAGAGGCGTATTACTGCGATTTCCGCAGGGACACAATCCGAAGACAAACACCTATGAGGACCAAAAGTTTTTATATAAGGCATTTGCCGAAACCGAGGTTTGGCAGGACAGACTTGGTATAAGCTATGTGAGCGATCTAAATCAAAAGATAAAAGAAGGCTCGATGAAAGAGGTGATACAGCTCAGCGAGGCACTCCATGACAAAAAGATTATAGAGATAGCAAAGGAAATAAAGGAAAAGAAAAAAAGGATAATCCTAATTTCAGGGCCTTCATCCTCAGGCAAAACAACATTCGCGAGGAGGCTTTGCATACAGCTGAAGGTGGAGGGTTATTTCCCATTGTATCTTGGCACTGATGATTATTTTATCGATAGAGAGGATACACCGATTGATGAAAACGGCGAACGAGATTTTGAGAGCCTAAGAGCTCTTGATGTTGAATTGTTTAATTCCGATATGAACAGCCTGCTTGCCGGCAAGGAAACAGATTTGCCGACATACGATTTTTTGATTGGCAAAAAGGTCTTTGGAAATAGAAAAACCAAAATTTCAAAAAAGGCACCTATCATCATCGAAGGCATTCATGCTCTAAATGCTGCTTTGAGCGAAAAGATTGCAGACGAAGAAAAATACAAAATATATATAAGCCCGCTGACGGGATTGAATATAGACAGCCACAACTGTGTGCCGACGACAGACAACAGGATGCTCAGAAGGCTTGTAAGAGACCATTTGTACCGCGGTAAAAATGCGATAGATACTCTAAACGAATGGCCTGGGGTTATGCGAGGCGAGCGGGAAAATATATTTCCGTATGGTGATACGGCAGATCAATTTTTTAATTCGGTATACATATACGAAATGGCAGTGCTCAAAAAGTATGCAAAACCCCTTTTGGAGCAGGTACCGAAGGAAGAACCTCAATACAGTGAGGCGGTCAGGCTTTTGAGGCTCTTGGAATTCTTTGATGAGTTTGACAATGACGAGCTCATACCAAACAATTCAATACTCAGAGAATTTATAGGCGGTAGTATATTTTTGTAGTTTAAAGCTAAAACTAATATAAAACAGATATATTTTTTTCGACAACTGTGTTCAACAAAAGAATAGAATAAAGAAACGCAAGGAAGCGTGTAACGGATAACTCGCAATAAAGCCTGAAAATTGCGAGTTTTTATATTGCAAAAACACGAAAAACGCAAAAATTAATTTCAAAAAAACTGTTGATTTTAACAGAAGCATAATGTATACTAATAGGGCTTGCATAAGGCGAAGAGGTGGGAAGTTGCTGAGCTATCAGGTAATTTCCACTGAGAATTGTCTCCGCATGACGGAGTCGAAGGGATTCGCTGTTTTTGCGTGTGGGCGCCTAAAGGAAACACACGGAAGCGTGTACAAGCAAGCGAAAAAGGGATACAAACCCGTGTATGCGTTGAAAAAGACGGCAATAAACCCCTTGTACGAGAATAGCGAAAACAGTACAAAAAAACAGGAGGAACAAAAATGAGCGAATTACAAAAAATCAGAATTAAGCTAAAGGCTTATGACCACGCAATTTTGGATCGTAGTGCTGCAAAGATTGTAGAGACTGTTAAAAAGACAGGCGCAGAAGTTTCAGGTCCAATACCTCTTCCAACAGAGAAGGAAGTAATAACTATCTTGAGAGCGGTTCATAAGTACAAGGACAGCAGAGAACAGTTCGAGCAGAGAACTCATAAGAGATTGATCGACATCTCGGCGGCGACTGCAAAGACAACGGATGCTCTTACAAAGTTAGAGCTACCTGCAGGCGTTGATATCGAAATCAAATTGTAAAAACCGGAGCGATAAGCTCTCTTAGTATGATTGATGAGGCAAAGCCAATCAATCCGCTGTAAGAAATAGGAGGAATATTTATGAAAACAATTTTAGGAAAGAAAATCGGTATGACTCAGATTTTCGATGAGGAAGGTGTGGTCATTCCGGTGACTGTCATCGAGGCAGGCCCACAGGTAGTGACACAGATCAAGACTGTCGAGACAGACGGATATGAGGCTGTACAGGTTGCATTCGGCGACACAAAGCCACACAGAGTCAATAAACCTGCAAAGGGTCATTTTGAAAAAGCAGGAGTTGAGCTCAAAAAGCATCTCATGGAGTTTAAGCCGGAAGAAGGAGCCCAGTATGAGGTGGGACAGGTGATGACAGCCGCAGACTTCGAAGAAGGAGTTAAGGTCGATGTGATAGGAGTGTCAAAGGGAAAAGGCACACAGGGTAACATCAAGAGACACGGACATCACAGAGGACCTATGAGTCACGGTTCTAAGCATAAGAGATTAGCAGGTGCGCTTGCTGGTGCATCTTATCCGGGTAGAGTATTCAAGGGAAACAAAGGGCCTGGAAGAATGGGAAGAGACACTGTAACAGTACAAAATATCGACCTTGTAAAAGTTATTGCAGACAGAAACGTAATCCTTGTTAAAGGTGCTGTACCGGGAGGCAAAGGCAACTTGGTAAAAGTACGCATGGCTATCAAGGGTCAAGGTAAATAAGCACTTTAGGAAGGAGGAACGACAATGGCAAAAGTAAAAGTATTGAGTATGACCGGCACAGAGACAGGCACTATCGAGCTAAACGATGCAATCTTTGGTATCGAGCCTAATCAAAATGCGGTTCATGCAGTGGTAAAAAATTATTTAGCCAACAGAAGACAGGGCACTCAGTCGGCAAAGACAAGAGGAGAAGTCAGAGGCGGTGGCAGAAAGCCTTTTAGACAAAAGGGCACCGGCCGTCACAGACAGGGTTCGACAACAGACCCATCGCAGATAGGCGGAGGAGTTGTGTTCGCACCAAAGCCAAGAAGCTACAGATATACATTACCAAAGAAATTGAGAAGATTGGCAATGTTATCAGCGCTTTCTTCCAAGGTGGCGGAAAAAGAAATTATCGTTTTAGACGAATTGAAGTTTGATGCACCAAAAACAAAGGAAATGATCAAGGTGCTCGAAAATGTAAAGGCAGGTAAAAAAGCACTTATCGTAACAGCTGAAAAGGACGAGAATGTTGTAAGATCTGCTGCAAATATCCCGGGAGTAAGGACAGCTCTTGTAGGTACAATGAATGTATACGAAATCATCAATCACGAAAACTTCATTGTAACAAAAGAAGCTATTGAAAAGATTGAGGAGGTGTATTCATAATGAGAACACCATACGATGTAATATTAAAGCCTGTAATCACAGAAACATCTATGGCAGATGCACAGGACAAAAAATATACATTTAAGGTTGCAACAGATGCAAACAAAACACAGGTAAAAGATGCTATAGAAGAAATATTTGATGTAGAAGTCGCAAAAGTAAACATCATGAACGTTAAAGGTAAATTAAAGAGAATGGGAAGAAATGTCGGTTACACATCTGCTTCAAAGAAGGCTGTAGTAACACTTACTAAGGACAGTAAGGAAATAGAATTCTTCCAAGGACTATAAGGAGGTAGGCGACGATGGGAATTAAAAAATACAATCCGACCACTCCCGGCTTGAGAGGAATGACTACTTCAACATTTGAAGAGATTACGACAAGCACACCGGAAAAATCACTTACAGTAACTCTTAAAAAACATTCGGGCAGAAACTCGAGAGGTAAGATTACAGTAAGACATAGAGGTGGCGGATATAGACCTAAATACAGAATCATAGATTTTAAAAGAACTAAGGATGGTATTCCCGGTAAGGTTACAACAATCGAATACGATCCAAACAGAAGCGCAAACATCGCTTTGATCGTATACGCTGACGGTGAGAAAAAGTACATCATCGCACCGGAGGGTCTAAAGGTTGGCAATATCATCGAATCAGGGAAGGATGCAGACATAAAGGTAGGAAATGCATTGCCGCTTGCAAACATTCCTGTAGGTACTATGATTCACAATGTAGAGCTAAAGCAGGGCAAAGGCGCACAGCTTGCAAGATCAGCAGGCAACGGAGCACAGCTCATGGCAAAAGAGGGAGACTATGCGCAGGTAAGACTTCCTTCCGGAGAAGTTCGTAAGGTTAGAATCGAATGCAGAGCAACAATCGGTGAAGTTGGTAATGCGGACCATGCAAACATCAACATCGGTAAGGCAGGCAGAAAAAGGCATATGGGCATAAGACCTACAGTCAGAGGTTCTGTAATGAACCCTAACGACCACCCACACGGTGGTGGTGAAGGTAAGGCAGGTATCGGTAGAGTCGGTCCTGTGACACCTTGGGGTAAACCGGCACTCGGTTATAAGACAAGAAAGAAGAACAAACCATCTAACAAGTATATTGTTAAGAGAAGAAACGAAAAATAAAGGAAGGAGCAAATATAATGGGTAGATCACTAAAGAAAGGCCCTTTCGTCAATGCGAAACTCCTCAAGGCGATTGAAGAGATGAACGCAGCGAACGAAAAAAAGGTTATTAAGACTTGGTCAAGACCATCTACTATATTCCCGCAGATGGTAGGTCACACAATAGCCGTTCATGACGGTAGAAAGCATGTGCCCGTATATATAACAGAAGATATGGTAGGTCATAAGCTTGGAGAATTTGCTCCAACAAGAACTTACAGAGGACATGCCGCAGATAAAAAATCTAAGTAAGAAAAGGAGATAGGAAAATGGAAGCAAAAGCAGTTGCAAAATATGTAAGAATGTCTCCTATCAAGCTTAAACCTGTTACAGACCTTGTAAGAGGCAAAGATTTGCAAGAGGCATTGACAATATTGAGATTTACTCCCGGCAAAGGAGCAGAACTCGTGGAAAAGGTAGTGAAGTCGGCAGCGGCAAATGCTGAAAACAACTTCGACATGAATGTAGACGATCTATACGTTGCAGAGGTATATGCAAACCAAGGTCCTACAATGAAGAGATGGAGAGCCGGTTCACAGGGAAGAGCATCTATCATACTTAAGAGAAGCAGCCACATTGGCGTAACTCTTAAAGAGAGAAATGCAAAGGAAGAGAATGCAGAAAAGGAGGCTGAATAGTATGGGTCAGAAAGTAAGTCCACACGGTCTTAGAGTCGGCGTCATAAAGGACTGGGGCTCTAAATGGTATGCAGACAAAAACAACTTTGCAGATTATCTGATAGAGGACAATAAAGTAAGAGAATTCGTAAAGAAGAAGCTTTATGCGGCTGGGATTTCTAAAGTCGTAATAGAGCGTCCGGAAGAAAACAAGATCAAGCTCATCATTGCTGTAGGCAGACCCGGTATGGTTATCGGAAGATCAGGAGATGGCATAGAGCAGTTAAAAAAGGATCTTGCGAAGCTTACTAAAAAGACAGTAGATATTGATATTAGAGAAGTAAGAAGAGCAGAGCTTGACGCGCAGCTTACAGCAGAAAGTATCGCACAGGCACTCGAAAAGAGAATAGCTTTCAGAAGAGCAATGAAACAGGCTATCGGCAGAACAATGAAAGCAAATGCAAAGGGTATCAAGGTTTTGGTATCAGGCAGACTTGGCGGTGCGGAAATCGCAAGAAGCGAAGCATACAGCGAAGGCAATGTTCCTCTTCACACACTTAGAGCCGATATAGATTACGGATTTGCGGAAGCAGATACAACTTACGGCAAGATAGGTGTAAAGGTATGGATCAACCACGGAGAAATCTTAGATAAGGGACTTCAGAGCATCGTTCGCGAAGAAAAGAATGACGGCAAGAAAAATGACAGAAGAAAAAGCAAGAGAAGAGACGGTGACAGAAGCAGAAGAAGAAATTCTAAGGACAACAGGTACGAAACACCAAAGGCTGTAAACCCAAGAGTAAGAAACACTCCAAAGGTAGAAGCCCCAAAGGTTGAGGAGCCACCACAGGTTGAACCTGAGGCAGTTGAAGTAAAAGAAGAAACAACTGAAGAATAGACTATAGAAGGAGGAACTAGCCATGTTGATGCCAAAGCGCGTTAAACGTAGAAGAGTCCACAGAGGTAGGATGAAGGGCAAGGCTACAAGAGGTAACAAAGTTACTTACGGCGAATACGGTCTTGTTGCATTAGAGCCTGCATGGATTACTTCAAATCAGATCGAGGCAGCCAGAGTTGCCATGACAAGATCTATAAAAAGAGGCGGTAAAGTTTATATAAAAATTTTCCCACACAAATCAGTTACTAAAAAGCCTGCTGAAGTGCGAATGGGTTCCGGTAAAGGTTCACCTGAGTACTGGGTAGCAGTTGTAAAACCGGGTAGAGTTATGTTTGAAATGGAAGGATGTACAGAGGCTCAGGCAAGAGAAGCGATGAGACTTGCATCACACAAACTGCCTATCAAATCAAAATTCGTCATCAAGGGCGAAGAAGTAAAGGACGGTGAAGCATAATGGAACTAAACAAGATAAGAGAAATGTCTGAAGTGGAATTAAATGCTGAACTGTTGAAAATGAAACAGGATCTGTTCAACTTGAGATTTCAACATGTAACAGGTCAGCTCGAAAATCCGATCAAACTCAGAGAGATGAAAAGAGATATTGCAAGAGTTAAAACTATAATCAGAGAAAAAGAGCTTGCGGCTCAAGCTAAATAAGAAAGGAGGATGTGATTATGACAGTTGAAAGAAATAGAAGAAAGACAAGAGTCGGCGTCGTAGTAAGCGACAAGATGGATAAGACTATAACAGTTGCGCTGGAAGACTTCGTAAGGCATTCTCTTTATGGCAAGGCTGTAAAGACTACAAAGAAGGTCAAAGCACATGACGAAAACAATGAATGCAATATCGGAGATACAGTTAGAATTATGGAAACAAGACCTCTTTCAAAGGACAAGAGATGGCGTCTTGTAAATATAGTAGAAAAAGTTAAGTAAGGAGGCACCGAATATGATTCAGACAGAAACAAGATTGAGAGTCGCTGACAATTCCGGTGCAAAAGAACTTCTATGTATCCGTATTCTCGGTGGTACAAGCCGTAAATATGCAAACATTGGAGATGTAATCGTTTGTGCCGTAAAGGAGGCTTCTCCGGGCGGAATGGTAAAAAAAGGCGATGTGGTAAGAGCAGTTGTTGTCAGAACTAAAAAAGGAGCAAGAAGAGAAGACGGAAGCTATGTAAAGTTTGACCAAAATGCTGCAGTAATTATAAAAGAAGATAAAAATCCTGTAGGAACACGTATCTTCGGACCTGTTGCCAGAGAACTTAGAGACAAGAACTATATGAAGATAGTGTCGTTGGCACCGGAAGTATTATAGGAGGTCTAACAGGATGCGAATTAAAAAAGGAGATACGGTAATAGTAATTACCGGTAAAGATAAGGGCAAGAAGGGCGAAGTTATAAAAGCCATGCCTAAAGAAAACAGAGTGATTGTCGAAGGCGTAAATGTGCAGACAAAGCATCAGAAGCAGACAAGAACAGCTTCTTCCGAGATCAAACATCAGGAAGGACCTATACATGTTTCAAATGTAATGCTTTATGATGAGAAAGCAAAGGCCGGCACAAGAGTTGGATATAAATTCGACAATGGAAACAAAGTAAGAGTCGCAAAGAAAAGCGATAAGGTAGTAGATTAGGAAAGGAGGAGACGATTTGGCAGCCAGATTAAAGGAAACTTATAAAAATGATGTATTTAAAGCATTGATGGATAAGTTCAATTATAAAAATCCAATGGAAGTTCCTAAGCTTGAAAAGATTACAATAAATATAGGTCTTGGCGAAGCTAAGGATAATGCAAAACTGATGGAAACAGCAGTATCAGAACTTGCGCTTATTACAGGTCAGAGACCGGTAATAACAAGGGCAAAAAAATCAATTGCCAACTTTAAGGTAAGACAGGGTATGCCTGTAGGCACAAAGGTTACCTTGAGAGGCGAAAATATGTATATCTTTGCAGACAAGTTCTTTAACATCGCTCTTCCGAGAGTAAGAGACTTCAAGGGCGTTAGCAAAAACTCTTTTGACGGTAGAGGAAACTATTCGATGGGTATCAAGGAACAGCTTGTATTCCCTGAGATAAATTACGATGATGTAGATCTAATCAAAGGAATGAACGTAGTATTTACAACAACAGCAAAGACAGACGAGGAAGCTCTTGAACTATTGAGCCTGCTCGGCATGCCATTTAAGAAATAGGAGGGAAACATGGCTAAGAAGGCGCTTAAGGTAAAGCAGCAAAGAAAGCCTAAGTACTCTACAAGGGCTTATACAAGATGCAGAATCTGTGGCAGACCACATTCTGTGCTGAAAAAATATGGCATTTGCCGTATCTGTTTCAGAGAGCTTGCTTACAAAGGTGAAATACCCGGCGTAAAAAAATCAAGCTGGTAGTTATAGGAATTTACTAAGTTGCCAAAAGGCAAAACTGGTAGAGGAAGGAGAAATACTGTAATGACAATGACAGATCCGATAGCAGATATGCTAACAAGAATCAGAAATGCCAATACTGTAGGTCATAAGACGGTTGAGATTCCTGCTTCAAAGATAAAAAAGTCTATAGCAGAAATCTTGCTTGAAGAAGGCTACATAAATGGCTTTGAAATGATAGAAGACGACAAGCAGGGAGTTATAAAAGTAGAAATGAAGTACGGCCCTGCAGGAGAAAAAGTTATAAACGGAATCAAAAAGATTTCTAAGCCGGGACTAAAAGTATATGCTAAAGCTTGCGATGTACCAAAGGTACTTGGAGGGCTTGGTATCGCAGTTGTATCTACTTCAAAGGGAGTAGTAAGCGATAAAGAAGCAAGAAAACTTGGTGTTGGCGGAGAAATAATCTGTTATGTATGGTAAGTAGGAGGAAATCAATATGTCAAGAATAGGACTAAAGCCTGTTGATCTTCCTGCTGGCGTGGAGGTCAAGGTGGATGGCAACAACGTCATCGTTAAGGGACCAAAGGGCGAATTGCAGCAACAGATTGACAGCAAACTAACAGTAGAAATCAAGGACGGAGTGCTAACAGTAGCAAGACCGTCAGATAGTAAGGCTGATAAATCTCAGCACGGACTCGCAAGAACGCTGATTGCTAATATGGTAACAGGCGTTACAGAAGGGTACGAAAAGAAATTAGAGCTTATCGGAGTAGGTTATAAAGCCGAAAAGAAAGGCGATACACTCGTATTGAGTTTAGGATTTTCACATCCTGTAGAGATGAAAGATCCTGAAGGCATACAGACTGAAGCTACATCGGCAACAGAAATTACTGTAAAAGGTATTGATAAGGCGCTTGTAGGACAGTATGCTGCAAACATCAGATCATGGAGAAAGCCTGAGCCTTACAAGGGCAAAGGTATCAGATATGTTGGTGAGTACGTACGTAGAAAAGAAGGTAAAGCCGGAGTTAAGGGCGAATAAGGAAAGGAGTAAAAAAACATGGCAAAAGATACTAGACAAGCTAGACGTGTTGCAAGACATAAAAGAGTTAGAAAAGATGTTTATGGCACTCCTCAAAAACCTAGACTATGTGTATTCAGAAGCAACAAAAACATCTCAGTTCAGGTTATCGACGATGTAAACGGAGTGACTTTAGCAGCTGCTTCAAGTCTTGAAAAAGAGCTTGGCATCTCAAATGGTGGTAATAAAGAGGCAGCAAAAAAAGTTGGAGAAGTTATTGCAAAAAGAGCGCTGGAAAAAGGCATCGAAAATGTCGCTTTCGACAGGGGCGGATTCTTATATCACGGCAGAGTTAAAGAATTGGCAGACGGCGCAAGAGAAGCCGGATTAAAATTCTAACGGAGGTAGAGGATGAGAAATACAATCGATACATCCAAATTGGACTTAAAAGAAACTATCGTCAACATAAGAAGAGTCGCAAAGACTGTTAAGGGCGGTAGGAATATGAGATTCAGCGTTACTATGGTTGTCGGTGACGGTGCCGGACATGTTGGCGTTGGTCTTGGCAAGGCGCAGGAAATTCCTGAAGCCGTAAGAAAAGCCACAGAGGATGCTAAAAAGAAAATGATATATGTTCCAACAGTAGGAACAACAATTCCACACAGAAATGTCGGAGTATTTGGAGCAGGAAGAGTTCTTCTTATGCCTGCGGCAGCAGGTACCGGAGTTATCGCCGGTTCATCTGTAAGAACAGTGCTTGAGCTTGCAGGCGTCAAGGATGTCAGAGCAAAGTCTATCGGTTCTAACAATACAGTGAATATGGCATATGCTACAATTGAAGGTCTAAAAAATATGATGACACTCGAAAAGGTAAGCAAGCTTAGAGGCAAAACAAAGGAAGAAATCTTAGGATAGGAGGAAGTAAAGATGGCTAAGAAAGTAAAAGTAACTTTAACAAAAAGCTTGATCGGCGCTTCTCCTAAACAGAGAAAAGTTGTAGAAGCTTTAGGATTGAGAAAGATGCACCAGTCTGTTGAACTTATTGACAGCGAGGTTACAAGAGGTGCTATAAATAAGGTACCGCATCTTCTCACAGTTGAAGAAATATAAAGGGGGTGCACGCAAAATGAAACTTCATGAATTACAGAAAGTTGCGGGTGCTACCAAAAACCGCAAAAGAAGAGGTCGAGGTACAGCTACCGGACAGGGTAAGACCGGCGGTAGAGGTATGAACGGCCAGAAATCGCGATCCGGTGGAGGAGTAAGACCTGGCTTTGAAGGTGGTCAGATGCCTTTGTATAGACGTATTCCTAAGAGAGGATTTACAAATATCTGGAGAAAAGAATACGAGATAGTAAATGTAGCTTCTCTAAATAAGTTTGACGAAGGTACAGTTATCACGCCGGAGCTTCTTATAGAAGAAGGTATGGTAAAGCAGGTAAAAGACGGAGTTAAGATTTTGGGAAATGGAAAGCTTGAAAAGGCACTTACTGTACAGGCTCAGAAATTCACAAAATCTGCTTTAGAAAAAATTGAAGCAGCCGGAGGAAAGGCTCAGGTGATCTAAATGGGTGGACTTTCAACGATTGCAAAAGCGTGGAAAATTCCTGATATGAGGAAAAAGATGATCTTTACACTGCTTATGCTTGTGGTGTTTAGGATTGGATCAAATATTCCGGTACCGGGAATAAACAGAGATACTCTCAACCAAATGTTTAACAGTGGCAACAACGGACTTATAGATTTGTTCAATTTGTTTTCCGGTGGTGCGTTTGGAAATATGACGATTTTTGCATTGAGTATTACACCTTACATCACAGCGTCGATCATAATCCAGCTCCTTACAATTGCTATTCCAAGACTTGAGGCAGTAGCAAAGGAAGGCCTTGAGGGCAGGAAAAAGATCGCAAGATGGACAAGATATTTGACAGTAGCACTTGCAATTATACAGGCGATAGGTGTTACGATTGGTATGTTTAGCGAGGCTCTTATAAGCCACAGCGTTTTCTCAATCGTAGTTGTAGTGCTTGTTTTATCGGCAGGTACAGCCTTTTTGATGTGGCTTGGCGAAAAAATAAACGAAAACGGAGTCGGCAATGGTATTTCGCTTATAATCTTTGCAGGTATCATCGCAAGATTGCCAAGCGGAGTACAGTCTTTATTCCTTGATGATTCGATAGGATATATGACAATCGCATTATTTGTAGTTTTTGCGGTAATCGTTATCATAGGTATTATTGAAATACAGCAGGGACACAGAAGGATTCCGGTACAGTATGCAAAGAGAGTTGTAGGAAGGAAAATGTATGGCGGACAGTCGACACATATTCCGCTAAAGATAAATCAAGCGGGAGTTATTCCTATTATCTTTGCACTTTCAATATTGCAATTCCCACTGACAATTACATACTTCAAGGGCGTTGACTCGTCATTTTCACAATGGGTTGAGACATGGCTCTCGCCAACAGGCACACCTGGTGTATACCTATATTCGGTACTAAATGTATTGCTCATAATATTCTTTACATATTTTTATACAGCAGCGACATTTAATCCATCAGAGGTAGCCGACCAGTTAAAAGGAAACGGCGGATTTATACCGGGCATCAGACCGGGCAGAGCCACAGTTGAGTATCTAAATAAGGTAATGACAAGGATAACATTTGTGGGAGCGATATTCCTTGCGGTAGTGGCGACATTACCAAGTATCATAGCACAGCTTACATCTTTAAATATATCGTTTGGAGGCACATCGCTTTTGATTGCGGTCGGTGTTGGACTTGATACGATGAAGAGGATAGAGCAGCAGATGGTTATGAGAAATTATCAAGGATTCCTCAAATAGGACAGGAGGTAAATTCATGAATTTGATATTATTAGGACCTCCGGGTGCCGGCAAAGGCACACAGGGCGCAAGAATAGTAGAAAAGTATAATATACCTCATATATCGACAGGTGATATCTTTAGGAAAAATATTTCCGAGGGGACTAAGCTCGGCAAAAAAGCTAAGGAATATATGGATAGAGGCGAGCTTGTTCCGGATAGCCTCGTTATAGAGATTGCAACCGACAGACTTACAGAAGACGATTGCAAGGACGGCTTTATGCTCGATGGCTTTCCACGAACAGTGGAACAGGCAGTGGCACTCGATGCTTTCCTGCGTGAAAGGGGGGCAAAGATTGACTTTGTACTCGATATAGATGTACCAAAGGAAGAGCTGCTTACAAGACTTGTAGGTAGGCGAGTTTGCAAAAACTGCGGAGCGACATACCATGTCACTAATATGCCACCTAAAGCAGAGGGTGTGTGTGATAAGTGCGGCGGAGAGCTTATGCAGAGAGCAGACGATACAAAAGAGACTGTTGAAAACAGAATAGAGGTATACAACAAGCAGACTAAGCCACTTTTGGATTACTATGACAAGACAGGTAACATCGTTCATCTGGACGGCACAATCGGTTATGAAAAGTTGTTTGCTCAGATAACAGAAATTCTGGGGTAGCAAATATGATTATAATCAAATCAAAGCAAGAAATAGACATTATGCGAGAGGCGGGCAAGGTCACAGGAGAGATTTTGCGAAAGCTTGAGAGCTTTATAAAACCCGGGATCAGCACATATGACATCGATAGATTTGTTGAGGAACATATTGTTGATTGCAAAATGATACCGTCATTTAAAGGGCTTTATGGCTTTCCCGGCAGTGCTTGTGTATCCGTCAATGAAGAAGTAGTGCATGGCATTCCGGCAAAAGAAAAAATTTTGCAGGAGGGCGACATCGTAAGCGTAGATACGGGCGCAACATTTAAGGGCTATTGCAGCGATGCGGCAAGAACATATGCGGTCGGCAATATTTCTGAAGAAGCCAAGCATCTAATCGATGTGGCACGCGAAAGCTTCTTTGAGGGAATCAAATTTTGCAAAAAAGGATTTAGAATATCAGACATCTCACATGCGATACAGCAAAAGGTTGAGAGCGAAGGCTTTGGAGTTATCAGGGGATATACAGGCCATGGCGTAGGTCGAGATATGCACGAGGATCCGCAAATCCCAAATTATGGGAAGGCAGGTAGAGGCCCGAGGATACAAGAAGGCATGGTCCTTGCGATAGAGCCGATGATAGTGGTAGGGGATTATGAAACCGAGACTCTTTTAAACGACTGGACAGTTGTAACTATCGATGGCAAATATGCAGCGCATTATGAAAATACTGTTGCCGTAACAGATGGTGAGCCGGAGCTGCTCACTTTATAGATGAGAGGTGTGTAAATGTCAAAAAAAGATGTTATAGAAGCTGAAGGCGTTGTAGTGGACGCACAGCCTAATGCAATGTTTGTAGTAAAGTTAGAAACAGGACATGAGGTTCTTGCTCATGTATCCGGTAAGATAAGGATGAACTTCATAAGGATTTTGCCCGGCGACAAGGTAAAGGTGGAGCTTTCACCATACGACCTAACAAGAGGCAGAATTACATGGAGAGAAAAGTAATAGGAGGCTTAAGATGAAAGTAAGAGCATCTGTAAAACCTATCTGCGAAAAATGCAAGGTAATCAAAAGAAAAGGCAAAGTAATGGTTATTTGCGAAAATCCTAAGCATAAGCAGAAACAGGGTTAAACTAACTAAAGTAGAAAAACAAAAAAACTATAATTAAAACAAGTTATTATTTTACGAAACATCCCGTTTATATTACGCCCCTTGAGGCTGCGTGACGGAAGATGGGAACAGGAGGCAAATATGGCTCGTATAGCCGGAGTTGACTTGCCAAGAGATAAGAGAATCGAGATCGGTTTGACTTATATCTATGGCATAGGAAGACAGACATCTAAAGCAATACTAGAAAAAGCAGGTGTTAACCCAGACATTAGGGTTAAGGACTTGTCAGAAGAAGAAGCAGGTAAGATCAGACAGATCATCGATAATGAATACGATGTTGAGGGAGATCTTAGAAGAGAAGTTTCATTAAATATCAAAAGGCTTATGGAAATAGGAAGCTACAGGGGTATTAGACACAGAAGAGGCCTTCCGGTAAGAGGTCAAAAAACAAAGACAAATGCTAGAACTCGTAAAGGTCCTAAAAAGACTGTAGGCAGAAAGAAGAAGTAAAGGAGGTAGAGAGAAATGGCTAAAGCTGTAAAAAAAGCAGTTAGAAGAAAAAGAAAAGAGCGCAAAAATATTGAAAAAGGCCAAGCACATATCCAGTCTACCTTTAACAATACTCTTGTAACTCTTACAGATATGGACGGTAATGCTTTGTCATGGTCAAGCGCTGGATCTTTAGGATTTAAAGGTTCAAGAAAGTCTACACCATACGCAGCACAGATGGCAGCAGAAGAAGCAGCTAAAGGTGCTATGGAGCATGGTTTAAAGACAGTTGAAGTTTATGTAAAGGGTCCCGGCTCCGGAAGAGAAGCGGCTATAAGAGCACTTCAGACGGCAGGTTTAAATATCACAATGATTAAGGATATTACGCCTATTCCACATAACGGTTGCAGACCACCAAAGAAGAGAAGAGTCTAATTGAAAGGAGGAGAAAGATAACATGGCAAGATATACAAGCGCAAACTGCAGATTGTGCAGAAGAGAAGGACAAAAGCTTTTCTTAAAGGGCGACAGATGCTATAGTGGCAAATGCGCATTGGAAAGAAGAAATTTCCCTCCTGGACAGCATGGACAGGGCAGAAAGAAAGTCTCAGAATACGGTATGCAGTTAAGAGAAAAGCAAAAAGCAAAGAGATTTTACGGACTTCAGGAAACTCAGTTCAAAAATCTATTTAACAAGGCTGCAAGAAAGCAAGGTAAGGCAGGTGAAAACCTACTCATCATGCTTGAGTCAAGATTAGACAATGTCGTATTTAGACTCGGACTTGCATCTTCAAGAAAAGAAGCAAGACAATTAGTTGTCCATGGCCATTTTACAGTAAATGGCAAAAAAGCTAACATCCCATCAATGGCAGTTAAAGCCGGAGATGTGATTGCGGTCAAGGAAAAGAGCACAAACTCTCCTAAGTTCAAGGAAATTAAGGATATGACAATTTCTGTTCCTGCATGGCTTAGCGTAGATGTTAAAAAGTTGCAAGGTCAAGTTTTGAACTTGCCTACAAGAGAACAAATCGATACGCCGATTGCAGAGCACTTGATCGTTGAATTGTACTCTAAATAATGTGAGTTAATAAATACTTTATTTGGAAAGAAAGGAGGGCTTGAAGTGATAGAAATAGAAAAACCTGAAATCGAATGCATCTATGATGATAATGATCCGACATATGGTAAATTTGTCGTAGAACCACTCGAAAGAGGCTACGGAACTACACTCGGAAACAGCCTTAGAAGAATTCTCCTAAGCTCACTACCGGGAGCAGCAGTAACATCTGTAAAAATCGACGGTGTGCTTCACGAATTCTCAACAATTCCTGGGGTAAAAGAGGATGTTACAGAAATCATACTCAACCTCAAGAGGCTTGCTATCAGGTTAAACGGACAGGAAGATGTTGTACAGGCTATGATAAATGTAGTCGGACCAAAGGAAGTAACAGCGGCAGATATCATAGGAGACGCCGATATCGAAATCTTTAATAAGGATTTACATATTGCAACGCTTGAAGACGGAGCAAGTTTAGTAATGACTATCAATATGGCTAAGGGCAGGGGATATGTTGCAGCGGAGCAAAATAAGACAGCCGAAACACCAATTGCAGTCATCCCTGTAGATTCGATATTTACGCCTGTGAAGAAGGTGAACTTTACTGTAGAAAACACAAGAGTTGGTCAGATAACAGATTATGACAGGCTCATTTTGGAGATTTGGACAGATGGTTCGATAAGCCCGGAAGAAGGGGTTTCCATTGGAGCTAAAATTATGCAGGAGCATCTCGGACTCTTTATACAGCTTACAGACGAAGCTACAAATATGGAATTTATGGTAGAAAAAGAGGAAGATCAAACAGAAATCAATCTTGAAAAAAGCATAGATGATTTAGAATTATCTGTTCGTTCATACAACTGCCTAAAAAGAGCGGCAATAAATACTGTAGGCGAGCTGACACAGAAGTCCGAAGAGGATATGATGAAGGTGCGAAACTTAGGTAAAAAATCTTTAGACGAAGTAAAGCTAAAGCTTGAGGAGCTTGGACTTTCGCTTCGCAAAAGCGACGAGTAATCGAAAGGAGAAATAAAATGCCAGGACATAGAAAATTAGGCAGACCTTCGGCTCATAGAAAAGCAATGTTAAGAAATCTTGTAACTGACCTTTTTAGGGAAGAGAGAATTTCAACAACAGTACATAGAGCAAAAGAAGCTAAAAAAGAAGCCGAGAAAATGATAACACTTGCTAAGCGTGGCGATCTTCATGCGAGAAGACAGGTGCTTGCATACATCTACGACGAGGATGTAGTAACAAAGCTATTTGATGATATAGCACCAAGATATGCTGAGAGAAACGGCGGATACACAAGAGTGTTAAGGCTTGGACCTCGACAGGGCGACTGTGCAGAGGTTGCTTTCTTAGAGCTAGTATAAGCAAAAAAACGGGTAGCGCAGCTACCTGTTTTTTCTTTATCGGCAATACTAAAAGAAGGGTTGACAAAACGAGCAACCGAGGTATAGAATAGAAGCACAAATTTGATAAATATTTTAATGAGTTGATTTCAGAGAGGGGCTTGGTATATATGTTTGAAAAACGGAGAGCCTTTAGCAAACGGCTAAGCAGGCAAGTAAACAGTCAGTTCTCAGAAGTCAATGCAGAAACAAAACTAAACCGTTCGAGTATAAATGATGAAAAAAATGACAGGCAATTTAGTTAATAACTAAGGCCTGTCTTTTTGTTACCCAAATACCGCAGCTTCAGGTATATATGTGAAGAGATAAGAAAGAAGTATATGGAAAGGGAAGACATGGGGCAAGGAAAAAAACAAAAAGGGGCAGGCAGGAATAAGGCTCTTGCTGTCGTAGGCATTATCCTGTGCGTGATACTCATACCGATAGTTATAATAAACTGTACGCTTATCATCAAGCAGTTTATAAACAAGGATGAGGTGCCTTCTATCGGAGGGATATTCCCGATGATTGTCACAACAGATTCGATGAAAGGCACGTTTGACGGAGGGTCGCTCATAATATGTAAAGCGACAGATCCTGAAGATATCAAGGAGGGCGACATCATCTGCTTTTACGACCCGATGGGAAGCGGTACAACGACAGTCACGCATAGAGTTGTAGGGATAAATACAGACAAAAACGGCGATATCACTTGGACAACAAAGGGAGATAATAACAACGCAGAGGATGGTGCCACTGTACCGGCTGATAAGCTTGTCGGTGTATATAAGTTTCATATAAACGGGCTTGGTTCGGTTGCGATGTTTATGCAGACGACACCGGGACTAATCATATTTATCGCGATACCTATATTGCTTTTAGTAGGATACGACATCATAAGGCGACGTGTATACGAGAGGCGTAGGGATAGTGAAAAGGATGCGTTACTTGCAGAGCTTGAGGAGCTAAAGGCAAAGGAGAGCGAGCAAAATCAAGATAAGTAATGCTAACTAAAATAAGGCTTTTTCGCAGGCAGGAGCCACGCCTGCTTGCGAGGCAATATATATTACCTGTCAGCTTTTGCGGGGCTACAATACGGCAGTCAGCGAAAGGGACAGAAATCTAAAAGTAAGGAGTTAATAGATATGAACAATACAGGCATAAAAAGAAATAAAGCAATGCGCTTAGCTTCTGCTCTTATGGTACTGGCTTTGCTGACTGTATGTGCTGTTAGCGGTACTTTCGCAAAGTATGTAACAAGTGCAGAAAGCACAGACAGTGCAAGAGTTGCAAAATGGGGTTTCACAACAACAAGCCTAGATCTTTCGGGTCTATTTACGCAGACATATGATAACACTGTTAGCGCGTCAGCTGATGCTATCGCACCGGGAACTACCGGAAGCGACACATTTGAATTTGTATTCGGCGGTCAGTCAGGCATTACCGCACCTGAAGTAGATTACACATTCACAGTTGATACTGATGGTAGCTCAATTGGTACTAACATAAAATCTAACACTAATATCAAGTGGAAGCTTGATGAAGGAGAGTTTGGTACTTGGGATGATCTAATTGCATCAATCGAAGCACTCTCCGGAGATAGCAGCGGTACACAAACATATAAGGCAGGAAATCTTCCTACCGAATTCCCAGCAGCAGGCAAGACTCATACAGTCACTTGGAAGTGGGTATTTTCTGATGAGACTACTGCGGCAACTACCGGTAACGATACAATAGACACTGCTATGGGTAACGCAGCTGCTCTTGAAAATGTGACACTTAAGATAAAGATTAGTGCAACTCAGCTGGATTAGTTGTTAGTGACTATGCATATGGCGTGCACAAAAAAGTAATATAATATATGTTTCCTTGCGCTGCCTCGTGGCGGTGGCGTGAGGGGACTTTTGAGAGAGCTAAGAAAAGCCTTAACTTTCTCCAAAGTCTACATAGATATGTAGCGAGGATTTGCAGGTGCAAACAGATTGGCAAAATTGATAAATATATAAAAATAAAAAAGATAAAAGGAGAGTTAAAAAGTGAATAAAAAAGCAATCTCCCGCAGAGGGATACTTGCCACACTTATAGTCATACTATTTATAGTGGCAACTATAACATTTCCATATGCTTTTAATTTGACATGGTCAGCGCCGGGTGCAAGCTATGATCGTAGTTTGACGTATAAGGATGGCAAGCTCACTTGGGACTCTAAAGCTGAGATAGACGAAAGCGGAGCTATCAAGCTTTCGATGTTTGAGTCGGATTACGGGAATGTCAAAGCAAGTGACGGAAGCAAGGTGGTTGCTCCAAAGACAGGCAAAGAAACAGGCATACGCCTTATAAACGAGGAAAGCGAAGAGATATCATATACGGCGGTTCTTTATCGCACGGATAATACAGCTGTGCCACTTGTTGCAACGCTTGGCGAGAAAGAAAATACCAATGATGAAGGAGCTACCGAAGGAATTACTTTGCCAACCGGCGTCGAGGAGTCTATGGTAGCAGATACTAAAACAGGAGTTATCGCAGGTGGTAAGCTTGATACGGTAGATATAACCTGGATGTGGAGAACTTCGCAAGGCGTCGCAGATGATACGCTCGATACAGCGCTTGCAAAAGCAGATGAGATTAACAAAGTAGGATATAAGCTTTATGTCACTGTTGAGGATGTGAATAATGATAAAGACAAGGATAGCGATGGCAAGGACTCTTCAAATGGCAAAAATACAGATAGCAAAGGTACCATCGTTCATCCGACAACAGGCGATGACAATTATATGATGACATGGTTTGTTTTAGCAGTCATATCTCTTGTTGTAGTAAGTTATCTATTTGTAAAGGATACTAAAAAAGAAAAACAAGATAAAAAAGATGAAAACTAAATCACGGAGTATATTTCGCTTGATACTGCTCGTAATACTTGGTTTTATACTCGGACTAAATATATATATGCTAAATGCAAAAGTGGTGGGCTCAAACCAAATGCCGATGCCATTTGGCATAGGTGTAGCAACGGTCCAGAGCGGTAGTATGGAGCCTACGCTTCATAAAGGGGATTTGCTTTTTGTAAAGGAAAAAACAGAGTTCAATATAGGAGACATAGTAGTTTATCAAAGCGAAGGGATACTTGTCGTACATCGCATAGTAGATATAGAGGGGAGCATAATAACGACAAAGGGCGACGCAAATAATACCTCGGATGAGCCATTTAGCAGTGAGTATATAAAGGGTAAGGTCGTTTTTAAAGTTCCGAGCGTGGGATATGCGGTAGACTTTTTAAAAACACCGTTTGCTATCTTACTTATCCTAGCTATTGCTATACTTCTCATAGAACTATCATTTAGGAGAGAAAATATAAATATAAATTTGAAAGGAGCAAAGCCACATGAGCAGGCAACTTATAAAGAGAGAAAATAAAGAGATGGAGACTCTAAAAAAAGACAGATGCAATATAGTTATAATTTTACTGCTTTTGGTAGGCATAACTTTTACACTTTTTGCAACATTTACGATGGCAAGATACACAAATACATCTGAAAACTCGGATACTGCACGTGTAGCTCAATTTGCCGTATCACAGCCGACTAAGCAAACAGATAATGATCTTGCCCTAAATCTTACGGATACATCTACGACATATACATTTACCGTTTCAAACGTGAGGGATACTTCGGTAGTAAACGAAGTAAAAACCTCATATGATGTTGTAGTGACTTTCCCGGAAGCGCTAGCAAGTTATGTAACTTTGACAATGACAAATGATAATGGTGATACTGATAAGGCAGCTGTTGCTTCGACTGACAATAAAACATTTACATTTAAGGAAATGGGCACTTTTGAGGCAAACACAGCAAGGACAGACACTCTCACTTTAAAATTTACATTGGACTCGAGCACAACCGAAAGCATCGCTAAAACTTGGTCAGGTATAGATATTACAGTAAAAGCACAGCAGGTAGATTAACAGAGATATAACTTAGGGCTCTAAGAGATAAAAATATGGAGAGGCTTATTATAATTAAGGAATTAGCAAAAAAGTACATAGTTCTAATACTTATATCGGTTGCGGCAATCATAGCATGCCTCTTTTTTGCAGCTGTATCGGCTAAATATGTAGCGGATGTGGATGTGACAACTGAGCTAAAATTGACAGTCAATACGGAGTATACGATAGATAAAACAAAGCTGCAAAATGCTCTCAAAGGACTTAGCACCACGCCCACTACTATCAAGTTCGTTACGGGTAAGGACTCAGCCATATCGAGCCTTACGAGTTTGACATCCGAGGGCATACAAGACGATGAGTCTAATCCTATCGGGGTATATCAAGACGGGACCACAGTATATATAGCCCCGATGGCAGCTGGTAGTACATCTCCTGCTAACAACAGCAGCGTTATGTATACACCGAAGGATTCTTCATTTTTGCTTGCTGATAGTAGAACATCACTCGGAACCAATTTAACGAGTGTTTCCTGTTCCAATCTAAATACCAGCAGGACTACGGCATTTAATTCTATGTTTTCTGAATGCACTGCTCTACAGACGGTGGATGTGTCAAGTTTTGATATCTCTAAGGTCCAAAACTTCCAGTTTATGTTTAACAAGTGTGGGAACTTGACAAGTTTAGATTTAACTTCATTTAAGACCTCCGCGGCATTAACAAATACGAGGGGTATGTTTCAGAGCTGCACAAAACTGGAGACACTCACCTTGCCTAATGACTTCAATACTACTAATGTTACGGACATGGCGTATATGTCACTAACTGTAACGCTTTAAAATCACTGAATCTAACGGGGTTCAAGACGGCAAATGTTAAAGACTTTGGTTACACGTTTAATGGCTGCAGTTCTCTAAAAGAATTAGATGTGTCAAAATTAGAGGGTTCCAGCGCTACAAATACAGAGGGCATGTTTAGAGGGTGTTCCTCATTAAAGAGCCTGGATCTATCCATGTTTGAGACATCTAACGTAACACAGATGGGTTGGATGTTCTACAAGTGTAATGCGCTGCAGTCAATAGATTTAACGAAGTCAAAGTTCGATACATCTAATGTTAAAAATTTCTACTCCATGTTCTGCGACTGCAATGCGTTGACATCATTAGACACATCGGGCTTTAGCGGAGCCAAGGCTGAAAAGACAATACATATGTTTAGCGGGTGTTCCTCATTAAAGAGCCTGGATCTATCGTCTTTCAATACTTCGTCGGCACTAACAGACCCAAGCTATATGTTCAATAACTGCAATGCGTTAGAGACACTTACGCTATCTAGTGATTTTAACACCAGCGGCGCAACCACAACGAGATCCATGTTCAACGATTGTAATGCATTAAAGAGTCTGGACGTTTCCATGTTTAATACATCTAATGTGACAGATATGGAGTGGATGTTCCGCGAATGTAATTCATTGACAACCCTAAAGTTATCTTCGAATTTTGACACGTCCAAGGTTAAAACGATGATAAATATATTTTACAATTGCTGCCAACTAACATCATTGGATCTATCGAGCTTTGATACAGCAACGGCATCAACTGCCCAATTTGACTTTACCTTAACAGACGGAACAGAGATAACAGGTAATGGTATGTACGGCATGTTCGCTGGCATGTCTAGACTAAACACGGTTACGCTCGGTGCTAGTTTTGTCTTTGGAGATAACGGCTACCTGCCGACTCCAGACTCCGCATATATATCGGGGGCCGACGGCAAGTGGTACGATACGACCAATCGGACAGGATATACGCCTGCTAATCTTGCGACATATCACAATTCATTAAATAAGGAAAGAAAATATACGGCGGTCCCATAGACAAATTAGTATTTGCCTGCGGTAGATGGCGCGAGCGATCCTATAGAATTTACAACTATTTTGATCGTAATTATGTGACAGTGCCTTGTTTTGCACTATAATAAAGATTATTTTGAGAAACGAAATGAGAGAATTTATTTCGTTTCTTTTATTGTTAACCTATATAAAAATAAAGTTGACATAGCTACACGTAATTGCTATACTTTTTACATACTAAGTTAGAAAGGGTAAAAATGATAATGGATAAAGAAACAGGACAGAAGAGAAGTAGCTATGTGATGCTTGTACAGTGCTCATTATTTGTGGCACTTTCGGCAGCAGGAGCGTTCATAAAAATACCGATTCCTCTCATGCCATTTACCTTGCAATTTTTGTTTACAAATCTTGCAGGGATCTTGCTCGGCAAAAAATACGGGAGCATATCAGTTGGAGTTTACGTTTTGATTGGGCTTTTGGGAATTCCTATCTTCACGGGTGGTGGTGGGCCGTCGTATATTCTTAATCCTACATTTGGGTATTTGGTAGGCATGTGCGCAGGTGCATTTGTTGCGGGATTCGTGTGTGAAAAGGCAAGAAGTTATGAGTTTAAAACGACATTTTTGGCGGGAATATTAAATATGATTACCGTGTATCTTATAGGCTTTCCTTATTTTTTGGTGATAATGAAGCTTTATCTTGGAAGTGATACGGCAATATCTGCACTTTTTGTGACAGGATGTCTTATGACTGTGCCGGCGGATATCCTAAAGTGTGTGATTTCATCATTTCTGGCAAAAAGGATCCATCGAGGTGTAGATAAATTTTAAAACAGCTTGACTTTAATAGCTTCAAATGGTATCATAATGCTTGCAGTGACTGTTACTGCAAGTATTTATGTGTGGCGGTGTAGCTTAGTTGGCTAGAGCGTTCGGTTCATACCCGAAAGGTCGGTGGTTCGACTCCACTCGCCGCTACCATATTTTTATTTATGGGCGCTTAGCTCAGCTGGGAGAGCATCTGCCTTACAAGCAGGAGGTCATAGGTTCGAGCCCTATAGCGCCCACCATAATATTTTGCTCCGCGAGCGAAGCGAGCGGATGGACAAGTTTATGCGGTCCGGTAGTTCAGTTGGTTAGAATGCCAGCCTGTCACGCTGGAGGTCGTCGGTTCGAACCCGATCCGGATCGCCATTTTATTTTTTGCCACATTGAAAAAACGATCTGTATATGATATGGTGGGAGTAGTCAAGTGGTTAAGACAACGGATTGTGGCTCCGTCATGCGTGGGTTCGAATCCCACCTTTCACCCCATTTATATTTAAAATAAAATAAGCGTTGGGGTATCGCCAAGCGGTAAGGCAACGGATTCTGATTCCGTCATGCGCAGGTTCGAATCCTGCTACCCTAGCCAATGCGGCGACATAGCCAAGTGGTAAGGCAGAGGTCTGCAAAACCTTTATTCCCCAGTTCAAATCTGGGTGTCGCCTCCAACAATTGTCAGACAGTAAAAACTGACCAAAAAAGAGAGTTGCTTACTTACAACTCTCTTTTGCGTTATTATATCAAGTCAAAATTTTTCTATAATCTTAAATATTTTCTTCCGAAGTACTTTGTTCTGCTAAAACCTTTTCGTATTCTGCGAATATTGCATCTTTGATTTTATTTCGTGTTTCTGACTGAAGAGGATGAGCAATATCTCTAAAGTCTCCTTCACCAACCTTCCTACTAGGCATAGCGATGAACGGACCGTTTTGTCCATCAATGATTTTGATGTCGTGTACAACAAACTCGTCATCAAAAGTAATAGAAACAACTGCCTTCATTTTGCCTTCATCATTGATTCGGCGAATCCTTACGTCTGTGATATTCATTTTTAACCGACCTTTCCTGCTAGTTTAAAAAAAGCACTTGATATAAATCTTACCCACATTATACCCTTTTATGTCAAATATTACAAACTAATTTTGCTTTTGCTCCCCAAAACTATATGCATTTATGATATAATTTTTTTGCATAATTATATCGGAGGAAACAGATGGTTAATTTAGATAATAAAAAAAATATTCATTGTATTGGAATAGGCGGTATAGGGCTTTCCGCCATTGCAGATATATTGTTAGCAAGAGGTTATAATGTTTCGGGTTCGGACATGAATGAAAGCGAGACGATTACAAGGCTCATAAAGGACGGAGCAAAAATAAGCATAGGACATAAAAGAGAAAACGCCGTTGGCGCAGATTTGATCGTATATTCATCTGCGGTTGGTGATGATAATCCCGAGCTTTTATATGGTAAGGAAAATAATATTCCGTTATTAACAAGGGCGGAGATGCTCGGCATTTTGATGAAAGAAAGCAAAAACAGCATAGCAGTAGCAGGTACTCACGGCAAAACTACGACTACTTCTATGATTTCGCTGATACTAAAAAATGCGGATGTTGATCCGACGTTACTTGTCGGTGGCAATCTTCACGAACTTGGTGGCAATGTACGCGTCGGAGATAGCGAATATTTTGTGACAGAGGCTTGTGAATATATGGACAGCTTCCTTTCACTACAGCCAAAAATAGAAATTGTTTTAAATATAGACTCAGATCACTTAGATTATTTTAAGGATATAGATCATATTGTTGCAAGCTTTGAGAAGTTTACAAGGCTTGTCCCTGAAGACGGTATGATTATAGCGTACAGTGCCAATCCATTTGTAAATCAGGCTGTAAAGGGGCTTAGTAACGTAATAACATTTGGACTTGAGGCGAGCTGTGATTACTCGGCAATGAATCTTAAATTTGACACGGGCGGATTGCCAAGCTATGAGCTTTATAAGCGTGGAAAAAAGACGGAAGAAATCAAGCTGAGCATTCCGGGAGAGCATAACATCTTAAATTCGCTGGCGGCGATCGCCTGTGCGGATATGATGGATATTGATATGGATGTTATAAAAAAGACTTTAGAAGGTTTTAAAGGCACAGAAAGACGCTTTGATATTATGGGCGTGACCGCAAAGGGAGCTAAGGTCATAGATGATTATGCACATCATCCGACTGAGATAAAGGCAACGCTTGCAGCCGCAAAAAATGTGCCACATAAAAAAATGTGGGTTTTATTCCAGCCACACACATATACGAGGACAGTTGCTCTTTTTGATGAGTTTGCACAATCATTTGGAGAAGCTGACGGCATAGTTATGGTTGAGATTTATGCGGCAAGAGAAAAAAATATTCACAAAATAAGCTCAAGCGCACTTGTGCCGGCAATCAAGGAAAACGAGCCGGGCAAAGAAGTGTATTACTTTCCGACATTTGAAGAAATTGTTGATTTCATAAACGAAAAGACAGGGAAGGACGATTTGATAATAACTATGGGAGCAGGAGATGTCTATAAGATAGGCGAGATGCTTTTAGAAAAAGGTGATAAGTAATGATGAAACTCACTTTTGATGAGAGGATGGAAATAAACAAGGCTCTTTTGGAGAGCGGAGTCGAATTTCTTGACATAAATACGGCATATATTGACAAGGATGTCAAAATAGGGAAAGGTACAAAGATTTATCCAAATGTTTTGATAGAGGGCGATACAACGATTGGCAAAAATTGCACGATCGGCATGAACTCACAGATTGCCGATAGTAGGATTGGCGATGATGTCGAGATAAAAACTTCGGTCATAGTTGAAAGCAAAATCGGAAATGGCACAAAGGTTGGCCCCTTCGCGTACATGAGACCAAATAGTAATGTTGGTGCAAATTGTAAGGTTGGCGACTTTGTGGAGATAAAAAATTCGAATTTTGGCGACGGTAGCAAGGCATCACATCTGACATATATAGGTGACGCTGATGTTGGGGGAGATGTCAATCTCGGCTGCGGAGTAGTCTTTGTAAACTATGACGGCACTAATAAACACAGAACGACAGTTGAGGATGGAGCGTTTATAGGTTGCAATACAAACCTCGTTTCGCCTGTAACTGTTGAGGAGTGCGCATATATAGCGGCAGGGAGTACAGTGACAGAGGATGTGCCAAGCGAGGCTTTATATGTTGCAAGGAGCAAAGGAAGAACCATTAGAGGATGGGTTAAAAAAAGAGGACTTATCAAAACTCATAAAAAATAAGGAGGAAAAAATGAAAAATATAGCTTTCCCTGATTACAAGTTGTTTACAGGAAATTCACATAATGCATTGGCGGAGGAGATTGCAAGAGTTATGAATAAACCCCTTAGCGATGCAACGGTAAAGAAGTTTAGCGACGGGGAGATTTCTGTTTCTATAGCCGAATCTGTCAGAGGCATTGATTGCTATATCATTCAGTCTACATGTGCGCCGGTAAATGATAATTTGATGGAAATGCTAATACTTATGGATGCGCTCAAAAGGGCATCTGCGGGTCGTATCAATGTAGTTATCCCATATTATGGATATGCAAGGCAGGACAGAAAAGCCAAAGCAAGAGATCCGATTACAGCGAAGCTTGTGGCAAATTTGATAACAGCTGCCGGTGCAGATAGGATAATAACTATGGATCTTCACGCGGCGCAGATACAAGGATATTTTGATATTCCTGTTGACCACCTTCTCGGGATGCCTATCCTGGTTGATTATTACAAGAAAAATCATCTTGAAGATATAGTAATTGTTTCTCCGGATCACGGATCGGTGACAAGAGCAAGGAAAATGGCAGAACCGTTAAATGCGCCAATTGCCATAATTGATAAGAGAAGACCTGAGCCAAATAAGAGCGAAATAATGAATATCATCGGAGATATAGAGGGTAAAAACTGTATTGTAGTGGATGATATGATAGATACAGCAGGCACTATTTGCAATGCAGGCAAGGCGCTTATGGAGCTTGGCGCAAAGAGCGTTAGGGCTTGTGCAACGCATGCGGTATTATCAGGACCTGCAGTAGAAAGGCTGGAAGAATCTCCATTTTGTGAGGTCGTGCTTTTAAATACAGTACCGCTCACAAAAGAGGTAAGCGACAAATTTAAAACTTTATCAGTAGCGCCGCTATTTGCAGAGATAATAGATAGGGTGCATGCAAGTAGACCGATAAGCGAGCTATTTAAATAAAGTTAAACTAAAGCTCGCAGGAGAGGGAAACAGATGTATATAATAGTCGGACTTGGTAATCCGGGAAAGAAATACGAAAACACGAGACATAATATAGGTTTTATAACAGTGGATTATATCGCAGATGAACTCGGCATAAAAATCAATAAATCAAAGAACAAGGCTTTGGTCGGAGAAGGAAGTGTCTCCGGCCAAAAAGTGCTTTTAGTAAAGCCACAAACATATATGAATTTAAGTGGAGAGGCCGTAAGGGAGATAGTTTCGTATTACAAAATAGATTTGAGTAATTTGATCGTCATATATGATGACATAGATATCGAAAAAGGCGCGGTGCGCATCAGAGCGAAAGGAAGCGCAGGCACACACAATGGCATGCGCTCTGTTATATACCAATTGCAGGATGATAACTTTCCAAGAGTTAGGATAGGTATAGGCAAAAGCGATGATATACCGCTTGTAAATTATGTTGTAGGCGGATTTACAAAGGATGAGGTAAACGTTATGGAGGATGCGGTGGTTAGAGCTGCAAAAGGCACTTTGTCGATAATTGAGGATGGTATAGAGTTAGCGATGAGTAGATATAATGGCAGCAATTAGTTTTATAGGAGTATCAGGAAGCAAAAGCGCAGCGGTTAGCGCAAAATTGATAAATCAAAGAGGAGGACAGAGCATTATAGTAGTGCCAAATGCAAATAGAGCACATGCGTTGGCTTTGGACCTTTCTTTTTTCGTGTCCAAAGACATTTATGTTATGCCGCAAGAAGAGAGCACACTGACATTTTATGATGCAAAAAATAAAGAGGATTTTTTTGAGAGGCTCAAAATCTTAAAAGAAATACAAAAGGCGACAGAAGCTAACAGAGACTTTGTACTCGTAGTACCGATTTTTTCGGCAGGCAAAAAGTTGATGCCACCGGAAGTTTTTGCAAAAAAAAGGCTTCCGCTTGCGATAGGCGAGGAGCATGAAATTAAAGAAATAGCAAAGAGCCTTGTCCAGATGGGATACAAAAGAGTACCGATGGTTCATGGTAAGGGACAGTTTGCTTTGCGAGGAAGCATTGTAGATATAGCAACGCCGTATGATGAAAATCCATATCGTATAGAATTTTTTGATATTGAGATCGAGAATATAAAAAGCTTTGATATTGATTCGCAACGATCTATAGAAAAAACAGATGCAGTCGAAATATACCCGGCGACAGCTGTTTTGGACGACGGGAAAGCATTTGAAAGAGCAAAGAGCAAAATAAAAGAAAATTACAAAGGCATTCCCAAAAGGGCACAGGCGCTTTGCGACAGTATAGATAATTTTGAAAACGGACAGCAACTCGAATTTTATATTGACTACTTTTATGAAAGGCCGGCAACCATATTTAATTACCTAAAAGAACCACTTGCTATCGTAGATGATCCTATCAGGATAGGTGAGAGTATAGAGGCTTCTCTAATAGAGTATAAAAGCGATTTTATGCAGCTTCTAAAAAAAGAGCAGGTTGTAAAGAGCGACTATGATATTTTAAGCGGTGAAGGCGCAAACGTAATAAAAAAGGTGTTATCACAAGGCGAAAGCGCACTTTTATTCCCATATAAAAAGGAGATTGAGGAGAGAAGCACATTTGACAAGGAGATAGAGGTCGATATAAAAGGCGTTTTGAGCTTTGTTGGCAAACTTGATGTTTTTGCAAGGGAAATTCGAAAATACATAAAACGAGGATACAAGGCTACTATTGTATCCACAAGTGAAGATAGACAAAACAGTATAAAGGACTTTCTTTCGCGCGAGAAAATAACAGGAGATATACGATTTTGTCTCGGCACGCTTAGTGCAGGCATGGAATTCCCAACCGAAAAGGAAGTCATAATAACAGATAATGACATATTTGGCACACATAGGCAGTTAAAAAAGCGAAGAAGGAAGTTTAAAAATGCTGAGCCTATAAAGACCTTTGCCGAAATCAAGGTCGGCGATTTTGTAGTCCATGAGAGCTATGGTATCGGCAAATTCGTAGGAATAAAGCAACTTGCGGTGGCAGATGTAAAAAGAGATTATATTCAGGTAAAATATGCGGGCAAGGATATGCTATATGTGCCCGTTGAAAATATGGATATGGTGCAGCGCTATGTAGGGGCTGAGGGTATTACGCCAAAAGTTAGCAGGCTGTCGGGCGTGGAATGGAAAAATACGAAGGCGAAAGCAAAAGAAGAAATCGCACTTATGGCAAAGGAGCTTATCGAAACATCGGCACAAAGAAAGGCGGAGCAGGGCTATGCCTTTGGCGAAGACAGCGTTTGGCAGAGAGAATTTGAAGACGACTTTGAATTTGAGGAAACAGACGATCAGCTCAGATGTATAGAGGAAATAAAGGCAGATATGCAAAAACCTGAGGCTATGGACAGACTTTTGTGTGGCGATGTGGGATATGGCAAAACAGAGGTTGCGGCGAGAGCGATATTCAAATGTATTTCTGAAGGGAAACAAGCGGCGATGCTTGTGCCGACAACCATTTTGGCAAATCAACAATATAATACGCTAAAAGAGCGATTTGAGAAATTTCCTTTTAAGGTAGAGATGCTTTCCAGATTTAGGACACAGGCAGAACAAAAAAAGATAGTCGAAGATATAAAAAAAGGCAGCGTAGACTTTGTGATAGGTACGCATAGACTTTTGTCCGATGATATTGCTTTTAGGGATCTTGGGTTACTTGTTGTAGATGAGGAGCAGCGTTTTGGCGTTACTCATAAGGAGAAGATAAAAAAGCTAAAGCAAAATGTGGATGTGCTTACTTTGTCTGCGACACCTATACCAAGGACGCTCCATATGTCTCTTGTAGGCATTAAGAATATGAGTATTATCGAGCAACCGCCGGAAAAACGCATTCCTGTGCAAACATATGTGACCGAAGAGGATGATTATCTGATCAGGGGAGCGATAGAAAGAGAAGTTGCAAGGGGCGGACAGGTTTTTATTGTATTTAACAGGGTCCGTGGAATTCAAAGGCTTGCGGATAGAATACAAAAACTTGTGCCTGACAAAACTATAATGGTTGGCCACGGCCAGATGAGCGAAAAAGAGCTTGAAAAAGTGATGATGCAATTTATAAATGGCGAAGCAGATATCTTAGTTGCGACAACGATAATAGAATCAGGCATAGATATTCCAAATGTTAACACGCAGATCATCATTGATGCGGATAAGTTCGGACTTTCACAGCTTTATCAACTTCGTGGCAGAGTTGGACGATCGAGTAGGTTGGCATATGCGTATATGATGTATAGACGAGATAAAATACTCAGCGAGGCAGCGGAAAAGAGGCTTCAGACGATAAAGGAATTTACAGAATTTGGAGCAGGATTTAAAGTTGCTATGCGAGACCTTGAGATAAGAGGGGCAGGCAATATACTTGGTACCAGACAACATGGACACATGGTAAATGTTGGATACGAGCTGTATTGTAAGCTTGTAGAAGATGCTATATCAGCATTGAAGGGAGAAATAGTAAAAGAAGACTACGAAGAGGTGAGCATAGACATAAAGGTGTCAGCTTATATTCCGCAAAATTATATTGATGACGAGATGACAAAGCTTGACGTCTATAAAAAGATCGCTTTTTTGTCCTGCAAAGAAGAAGCAGATGATTTGAAGGAGGAGCTTGAGGATAGATTTGGAGCGATACCTAAAGAAACGCTTAATCTCTTTTTTGTATCTCTTATCAAATCGCTTGCGCAGGAGCTCGAAATTAGGAGAGTTATAGAGGAAGGCGATAAGATCAGATTTGTATTTGCCGATACAAGTCTTAAGCCTATTGTTGTTTATAAGAATAGGAGGATACCATTGGTTCAGGATATTTACGAATTTTTGAAAGCGATGCACGCAAATAAAATCTTGAAATAGAGCCGATACAATGATATACTTACAAGGTATCAGCCGGCGTGATGGAATTGGCAGACGTGCGGGACTCAAAATCCCGTGGTGGCAACACCGTGTGGGTTCGACCCCCACCGCCGGCACCATAAACTTTGTAAAATAAATTTGGAGGATAAAATGGATAGTAAATCAATATATTTTCAATTATTGCCATTAGTGCTTCTTATAGCTCTTATGTACTTTATGCTCATAAGGCCACAGAAGAAAAAGGAAAAAGAAGTAAATGCGATGAGATCCGGTATTAAGGTTGGCGACTCGATCGTTACAATCGGAGGTATTTGCGGTAAGGTAGTAAAAGTAAAGGACGAAACAATCGTGATACAGGTTGGAGCTGACAAAGTTAAATTCGAAATGATGAAATGGTCGGTTTCACAGGTGGTTGAAAAGAAAGAAAAGACTTTGGAAGAAAAAGTTTCAAAGCCAAAGAAACTCAAGAAAGCAGCTACAAAAGATGAGCCTGCAAAAGACGAGGTGCTTGATGTTGAAATAGAGGCAGTAGAAGAAGATAAGGCAGCAGAAAATCTGGAAGCTGAGGCTGTAGAAACAACAGAAGCAAGCACAGAGACAGCAGAAGCTACAGATGTAAAGAGCGAGGAAAAGTAAGCTTTTGTACCACAAAGAAGATTATACGGATTAAAAGAGGAGAGCAAGCTCTCCTCTTTTTTGCGTCTGCTTTGGTGCACCATGAGAGATTCGAACTCCCGACCTTTGCATTCGTAGTGCACTGCTCTATCCGGCTGAGCTAATGGTGCCGACGTTTATTTAGCGCGCTATACAGCAAAAACAATTATATATAATGACCATTGATTTGTCAAACATCACATAGGTATTTGAAACAGAGTATGGTACAATATTGGTAGAAAAATGTTTTGCGCTTAGGCAGATAATATACGCAAAGGAAAGGCAAAAAATGAAAAAGCTTATCATAGGTCAAATAGTAACTGCTGTCGGCATAAAGGGTGAAGTGAAGATATATAGCTATGCAGAGGAGCTTAGCAGATTCAAAAAGCTTAAAAGGCTTTATATCGGCACAGAAGAAGAAAATGCCGAGCATGAGATTTTAAATGTAAAATATAAAGGGCAGACAGTTATAGTAAAGCTTGCAGGCATAGATGATCGCAACGCTGCCGAAGACGTAAGGGATAGTTTAGTGCTTATGGCAGAAGCGGACCTCGAGGAATTGCCTGAGGGAGTTTACTATGTAAAGGACATGGTAGGAATGCAGGTAGTTACGGATACCGGCAGGCAGATTGGTACGCTAAATGACATAAATACAAATACGCCACAAAGACTTTATGAAGTGCAAAATGAGAAGGGGAAATTAATTTTGATTCCCGGCGTTGATGAAATCATACTTGATATAGATATGGCAAAGAGGCAAATAACAGTAAAGGAGATAGAAGGATTATATGAAATTTGATATACTTACACTTTTCCCGGATATGTTTTCGGTATTACAGGAAAGCATAATAGGCAAGGCGTGCGAAAAGGAGATATTAAAAATAAATACGGTTGATATAAGAGATTATACACTTGATAAGCACAACAGAGCCGATGACTATCCTTTTGGCGGAGGAGTAGGCATGCTTATGATGGCTGAGCCGATATCAAGGGCTTTGGAGGCTGTAAATGCCCGAAACAAAAAAATAGTATATATGTCGCCAAAAGGAAAAAGGCTTTCACAAGAGATGGTGCATAAGCTTGCGTCTCAAGAAGAAATAGTTATCTTGTGTGGGCATTACGAGGGGGTTGACCAGCGCGTTTTGGACGATTTCGATATAGAGGAAATTTCGATCGGAGATTACATACTAACAGGAGGAGAACCGGCGGCAACAGTTCTAATCGATGCTGTGGCGAGATTTGTGCCCGGGGTGCTTGGCGATATAAATTCGGCGAGTGAAGAGTCGATATATTCGGGCTTGCTAGAATATCCTCAATATACTAAACCTAGGGTTTTTAATGGAATGGAGGTGCCGGAGGTTTTGCTCTCGGGGCACCATAAAAACATACACCTTTGGCAGTATGAGCAGTCAATTATATTAACTAAACAAAACAGGCCGGATATGCTTGAAAAATACTGCAAAGCTCAACATTCTTTGACTAAAGAGGAAAAAAATATATTGGAAAAATATACAACTTAGTGTAAAATAAAATTGGAGAATTGTTTTATGCCGAGATTAAAAAGAACGCAAATAGTTGTATTTATACTTATTGTAATAATACTATATGTAGTGACTCAGATAGTGCCAATAATCGTAGCAAAAGCGACGCCGACGGCAACCATAGAACCGGGCACACTTCATGTAGAGGAAGACACCACAGGTTATTTGATTAGATCAGAAACAGTATATGTTGCAAGTGAAAAAGGCGATGTATCATATAAGGTGAGCGAGGGCGATCAAATAAAAAAAGGAAGTCAGGTTATTACATTTGAAAAAGATACATCGGACAGTGAAAAGACAAATAAATTCGAAGACTTAACAAAAAGAATAGGCGACGATAAAGTAAACGAAAATGTGACAAATGCAAATAGGAAAGGCGTCTTTTCCACATATATAGATGGCTATGAGGCATATTTTACGAAAGATAATTTCAAAAAAATGACAAAAGACTCTGTTTCAAAAAAAGCGGGCAAGATGGAGGAAGTAAAGTCTAAATACGCAGTAAAGGATCAACCTCTTTATAAGATTGCAGACCAAAGCAAATGGTACATCGTGTGCTGGGTAGACGGCAAAAATGAAAGCCGATATGAGGAAGGCAATAGCGTAACCGTAAGGTTTGAGGATGACGAGCAGACGGACACTAAATTTTATATAGAGGCAATCGAAAAAGATGATGATAGCTATAAATTGCTTCTCAGCTGCGATAGATATTACAAAAAATTCGCAAGCACAAGAGATGTTGCGATAAAGCTAATTACAACCGATATTGACGGCATCATTATAAAAAATACATATATTACACGAAAAGATGGCAAAAGCGGAGTCTATGTCGTACAAACGACAGGTGAAAACAAATTTGTGCAGATAAAATCGCTTGCCACCGACGGGACAAATACGGTAGTAGCCGAAAATCTATTTTATGACGAAGAAGGTCAGATGGTTGAAACTGTCAAAGTCTATGATGAGATTTTAAAAAATCCTGAGTAAGGAGCAACACATGGTAGATATAAAAGCTAATCTAAAAAAAGTGACAGAGACGCTAAATGATGATATTTTGCTTATAGCGGTGACAAAGACGCATGGCGTAGAAGAGATAAATCGAGCAATAGATGCCGGCGTTACGGATATAGGCGAAAACAAGGTGCAGGAAATCCTCGAAAAATATGATAAGGTAAAGCCTGTACGCTGGCATATGATAGGGCACTTGCAAACAAATAAAGTGAAATTGATAATAGACAAAGTCGATTTGATACATTCGCTTGACTCATTAAAGCTTGCGCAAGAGATAGATAAAAGAGCAAAACAGATAGGAAAGACAATGGATGTGCTCGTGCAGGTAAATGCCGCAAATGAGCAATCAAAATTCGGAGTTAGCACCGATGAGCTTGCGAACTTGATAGACGAGATCTTAAAAACTTGCGAAAATATAAATATAAAAGGGTTGATGTTTGTAGCTCCTTTTGCAGAAGATCCTGAAGATGTGAGAGGGTATTTTGCAAAAGTTGCGGGGCTATTTAACGAATATAAAAAGAGAGAGCATCCGCGTTTGGATTTTAAATATTTGTCTATGGGAATGTCTCAGGATTATATCGTGGCTATCGAAGAAGGCGCTAATATGATAAGAGTCGGAAGTGCAATCTTTGGCAGCAGAGTGTATTAATGTTTAAGGAGGAAAGCAATGAGCGTATTTGGAAAATTTAAAGATTTAGTTGGAATTGGTGACGAGTTTGATGATGAAGAATTTGAATATGACGAATTCGAAGAAGAGCGAAGAACCGAAAGAGCACAGAGAGAAAAGCCAAAATTTGCAAGGCAACCTGCAAGAGAGAACAATCTTGTGCATATGGGAGGTATAAGCGAGATGATGAAGCTGGTGGTAATCGAACCTAGTTCATTTGAAGAATCTCCAAAGTTGGTAGATTCATTAAAGGAAAGAAAACCGGTAATAATCAATTTAGAAGATATAGACGCAGAGACAGCAAGGAAGATTTTTGATTTTCTAAGCGGTGCAACTTATGCGCTCAATGGTAATGTTCAGAAAATAGCAAATAACATATTTGTTTTTGCTCCTGACAATGTTGATATATCAGCAAGCGAAAAGAAGCCTACTGAAGATTTTGAATTTGAAACCATGGATAATGATACTTGGAGGTAAGAAATGATAACACCGGCAGATATACAAAATAAGGAATTCACAAAAGGTTTTAGAGGCTATGATGAAGAAGAAGTAGATATGTTTTTAGATCTCATCACGCTCGATCTCGAGAAACTGATGAAGGAAAATCTCAATCTAAAGGCGCAGATAGCAACTCTAAAAAAGGATCAGGACTCAATTGGCGGCAGTGATATAACCGTAAAAGAGACACTCGAAACTGCGAAGAAATTGATGGATGACCTTGCTGTAAGCTCCGAAAAGAGAGCAAACGCACTTGTGGAAAATGCTGAGATGGATGCAGCTATTATCATAAAGGATGCAAAGATTAAAGCAGAGCAGGTAGCAACAGAAAGCGCAGAGCTTACAAGAAGTTATGAGGAATTCAAAAAGGAATACAAAAACCTTTTGACAAGGCACCTTGAGGATTTTGAAAAAACTTCAGAGAACATCAATATAGACAAACTTAAAGCTCTTATGGAAGATGATTTCCCTGTAAAGGATAGCATCGAAACGAAGAACACTCTTGAGGAAACTATAGAAAGGGATTCTAAAGAGGCAGAAGACGACGACAAAAAAACGATGATAAATATCAAATATGACTAAAAAGCAAGAGGAGGCGGGGCAGTTTTGCCCCGTAGTTTTTTATATGTATTATATTTTACTTGTAGCGATAATATTTTTAGATCAAGTAATAAAAATTTTAGTAAGGCACAATATGGCACTCGGCCAGAGCGTACAAATTATATCTGATTTTTTTTCGATAAAATATATTGAAAATGACGGTATGGCTTTTGGTATGCTATCCGGAAACAGATTATTTTTGATAGTTGTGCCTATCATCGCTCTTGTTGTCATTTATCTTTTGTGGTTAAAATATAAAGAGAGATTTAGACCGATTTTTAGTATCAGCGTTATGATGATACTTGCAGGCGGAGCTTCAAATATATTTGACAGGATTATGTTTGGTTCTGTGACAGATTATTTAAGTTTTAAAGGATTTGCAATATTTAATTTTGCGGACATATCGGCAACGCTGGGGTGCGTGCTTCTCTGCATCAGTATCTGGTTTTTTGAAAAGGCGAAAACAAATGACACAGACAGAAAATAAATTAAAATTCATAGCGTATAAATCAGACGATGGTAAGCGTATTGATATTTTTGTAGCCGAGAGCACGCAGGAGTTTTCGAGGAGTTTTTTTCAAAGATCTTTAAAAGAAGGTAATGTCACAGTAAACGGTGAAAAATGCACTTCCAAAAAGTATAAAGTCGCTGAGGGAGATGAGATTGTATGTCATATCGCAGAGCCCAAAATGCTTGAAATAGAGGCACAAAACATACCGCTTGATATACTTTTTGAAGATGACGATTTGATAATAGTTGATAAGCCTGCAGGCATGGTTGTACACCCGGCAGCAGGTAATTATACCGATACACTTGTAAATGCACTTATGTATCACTGCAAGGATAACCTCTCGTCTATAAATGGAATTATAAGACCTGGTATAGTACATAGGATAGACAAGGACACAAGCGGTATATTGATGGTTGCAAAAAATGACAAAGCGCATAGAGAACTTGCAAAACAATTAAAGGAGCATACGCTAAACAGGAGGTATTATGCGATTGTCTATAACAATTTTGCAGACGATACCGGCACTGTTGATATGCCAATAGGAAGAAATCCAAAAGATCGAAAAAAGCAAAGCGTTTTTGAAAACGATAAAAAAGATGGAGTTAGAAATGCGGTTACGCATTATAAAGTTATAGAGAGGTTCGGCGATTTTACGCTTATAGAGTGCAAACTGGAAACAGGAAGGACGCATCAGATACGAGTGCATATGTCATATATAAAGCATCCGATTTTAGGCGATAGCACATATGGCCCCGAAAAAAACAAACTCGGAGCCGGAAGGCAGATGCTTCATGCATATATGCTTGGCATAAACCATCCGGCTACAGACAAATATATAGAATTCCAAAGCAAACTGCCAAAGGATTTTGAAGATGTCCTTCTAAAACTGCGTAAAATCAAAAAATGAGGTTGAGCGCGATAGCAGGATAGCATAGGAACTCAGCCGCGACATTACGGTCGCCGCTGAGCCTATCACGAATATTACAATTGACATATAGCTACAGGTGCTCCCGCATTTACTACGCAAAGCAGAAGCATTATATGATTTGTTATATTCACGGATTACAATTGCCCTCTATAAAATTGTTTCTCCGTTACGCTCGATGTCATTGAGTCGTTTTATTCGTGTGATGCAATTCTCGCATATATAACCATGTCGAAATGGCACTATGTGGTAACGAGTATCACAAATGCTACATTTATGCATACGCCTCCTCCTTTGTATGTATATGTATTAGATGACAGCAGACAAGAATTACTTTTCTCTTGCCACAACTGTTTGTGATTTATCCCCGTGATAGCAGTATATAAGGAATATGCTAAATATCAAGGGACAATACGCATTAAGGTGCAAAAATGACATATAAAGGCAAAAAGTTAAAATATGGTAATAAATTCAACTTCAAGTAAAAATTCTTGAGAGAAAGGTGAAGAAAGCAAAATATGGAAAATTTCATCATTGAAAGAGAAAATAACTTCAAGCTTACAGGTTATGCTTGGGATATAAAAGACCCTAAAAAAGTAGTATGTATAATCCATGGCATAGGGGAACATGCAGGCAGATATGATCGTATGGCGATCGAGTTTAATAAAAATGCCATAGCTGTATTTGCAATGGACCTGCGCGGCCACGGCAAGTCTGATGGTAAGAGAGGCGACTGTGCGCCTAGGGACAAAGTGCTTTCCGATATAGATGAGCTGATGGATGTTGCGACAGGTGCGCATCCTGGCGTGCCACTTGTATTATACGGACATAGCATGGGTGGCAATATAACGCTTGATTATAGAAATAGAGGAAATAAAAATGAAGAACCGGTAGGTTATGTAGTGTCTGCTCCATGGGTAAAACTCGTTAGGGGCGTACCAAAGCCTCTTTATGTATTTGTAAAAGGAGCAAGCAAGATTTTGCCAAAGCTTTCTATCAGTTCTTCTGTGGATGCGAGTGTGCTTGGAAATAAAAAACATACCGAAACATATACAAAGGACATGCTGACGCATAAAAAAATATCGTTACGCTGTGCAGTTGATGGTTTTGATATAGGTAACGCGCTTTATGATGACAGGCATGAAATAAAAGGCAACGGAAGACGAAAGCCGATGCTTTTGATGCACGGCGATGCTGATAAGATTTGTGATATAGCCGGAAGTAAAAAAATATGCCAAAACCAAAAAGGAAGTTGCCGATTTATAGCTTGGGAAGGCCTCTATCATGAAATACATAACGGTGGCGAAAAGAGCGAGGGCGACGAAGTTATAGAAACCGCTATTGACTGGATTTTGGCACTTTAGGGTTTACATATACAGTCTTGTTGTCGGTAAAAATAACCATTCCTGGCTTAGCACCATTAGGCTTTTTAACATGTTTAACTAGAGTATAATCGACAGGTATATTCTCGGATGAACGTGCCTTGCTGTGATATGCCGCAATAGAAGCAGCTTCGTAAATTATATTTTCATCGATATCATTAAGCTTTGTACCGTTTGTGAAAAGCAGAACATGAGAACCCGGGATATCCTTAGTATGAAACCAAATATCGTTTTTTGATGCCTTTTTCAAAGTGAGGGCATCATTTTCTTTATTGTTTTTCCCGGCCATTACAACATAACCATCTGACAGCTGGTATTCAAATGGAGCAAAAGTTGCCTTTTGTTTTGTCTTTTTTATATCCTTTTTTCTCTGTCTCAAAAAGCCATTTTCAATGAGCTCTTGGCGTATATTTGCTATATCTGAAAGAGTTTCTGCACTATCCAAAAAGTTTACAACGCTTTCGAGATATGCTATATCATTTTGCGTCTGTTCAAGTTGGATATTTTTTTCGATTATTGCAACTTTGGCCTTATTGTATTTCTTAAAATATCGCTGAGCATTTTTTGAGGGCGAATATCTTTTGTCAAGAGGTATATCTACCATCTGATTATTATAATAGTTTAAAATGTGAGCGCAATCTTCACCGTTTTTTGCGGAATGCAAATTAGCAGTCAAAAGTTCGCCGTAAAGTCTATATTTATCCGAGTTTTGCGCCTTTAAAATATCTTCGCAGAGACGTTGCTTTTTGAGATATAATTTTTTTAAAAGCGCACCTAAATGCTTTATTAAAACAGAAGATGTCTGTTTGATCCTGTTTGAGACATCTCTGCTCAAATAAAAGCTTTCGATCGTTTCGCTTACGCTTTCTTTTTTTATAAAATCAAGATTCGCATATTCGTCGATTTTTAAAGTATGAAAATCAAGCGGAGCTTTTTCGCTATTTAGATATATTTTACAATCGAGGTCGCAATCTTCGATTGCTGCAAGCCAAGTTGCGAGTTTTCCGCAAGGGGAGATTGTTTCGGCGAGCTCTCTTGAAAGCAGTGGAGAGATACCGTCAATCTTGTTTAAAATAGCATTTGCGTCGTTACTAAAAATTTTGCCGGTATCGGCAACTGTTGAAGCGTGTGACAGATTTGTAGCCTCTGTGATAGCATCTTCAGGTGAAATTTTTTTCTGTAGTGGCGGATATTGATACGTAACTCCGGGGAGAATTTGCCTCGCTCTGTTTACATCAAATGAAATGCGTTTTATAGCATCGATAATTTTACCGCTGTTTAAATCAACAAGTGTTATATTGCTGTGCTTGCCCATTATCTCTATGATAAGTTTTTTATTTGCATTAAAACCGAGATCGTCCCGTGTTTCAAGGGTGATTTCTATGATACGTTGCCAATCTCTTTGTTCGATGTTGACTATCCTGCCACCGATCAGATGTTTTCTTGCAAGCATACAAAAAGATGGCGGTGTGAGTGGATATTCATATTCTTGTGTCGTAATGTATATGCCGGGGCGATTAGTTTCGGCAGATAAAAATAACTTATAGCCACCATTCTTTGTATGTACAAAAATAACAAGATCCCGTTTATCAGGCTGGTAAACCTTGTCGATTTTGCCGCCTGAGAGATTATGATTTAATTCGTTTGCTATGCATCGTGTAACAAATCCATCAAAAGCCATATTCATTACCTTTCTGATATCAATATATTGTGCTATAATAATATATTATCATAAATTATAAAAGAATGGAGCAAATTGTATGATAAAGAGTATGACAGGATTTGGAAAGGGCGAATATGCCGATGACAAGCGAAGTGTAACGGCAGAAATCAGGGCTGTAAACCACAGATATTGTGATGTAAACGTTAGACTTCCCAAAAGATACGCCTTTGCAGAAGAAAAGATAAAAAGCATTGTTAGGCAGACGGCGAAACGTGGCAAGATAGAAGTTTCGATAATGATAGAAACTATGGGCGATGCAGATGTAGCTGTAAATCTCAACAAGCAGCTTTCAAGACAGTATTATGAAAGTCTGCAGGAACTGAGAAAGGAGTTTGGCATAAAAGAAAACATCAGCCTGCGAGACATATCATCAATGCCGGATGTGCTAAAGGCAAAATCATGCGTAGAGGATGAACAAGAGATTATCGAAGCGATACAAAAAGCAATAACGGTGGCGCTGCAAAATTTTGATGAAATGAGGAAGCAAGAAGGTGCAAAGCTAAAAGAGGACCTCGAAAAGAGGGGCGAAAAGATAAGAAATTATGTGGAGCAAATAGCTGAAAGAGCGCCGAAATTGCAGGCTATATATGCAGACAAACTAAAAAACAGGATATCAGAGCTACTTGGAAAGGACGCACAACTCTCTGATGAAAGGATAGCAACCGAGGCGGCGATTTTTGCGGACAAAGCAAATATTACGGAGGAACTTGTCAGGCTTGACAGCCATATGATACAGTTAAAGACGATCCTAAACGGAGAAAAATCCGAAGGCAAAAAGCTCGACTTTCTTGTGCAGGAGATGAATAGAGAAACAAATACGATCGGTTCTAAGGCAAATGATTTAGATATTACAAGGACAATGCTTGAGATAAAGAGCGAGATTGAGAAGATAAGAGAACAGGTACAAAATATAGAATAGATGAGAGGAGACAAATGGGAAAAGGTAAGCTTTTAGTTATTTCCGGTCCATCAGGAGCGGGCAAGGGCACGATATGTAATGAGATATTTAAGGAATTTAAAAATGTTGAATTTTCTGTTTCCATGACAACGCGTAGCCCAAGACCCGGCGAGATAGAGGGCAAAAATTATTTTTTTGCAGACAAAAAGACCTTTGAGGAAATGATAAAAGAAGATGAATTCTTTGAATATGCAAATGTATTTGGCAATTACTACGGTACGCCTAAAAAAGCTGTGATAGACAGGCTAAACAAGGGTAAAGATGTAATCCTGGAAATAGATGTGCAGGGTGCAATACAGATTGAAGAGGCGTATGATGAGGCTATTATGATATTTATACTTCCGCCGTCCTTAAAGGAGTTAAAAAGAAGGATATGCACTCGCGCTACGGAAAGCGAAGAAGTTATTCAAAGAAGACTAAAAGAAGCGATAAAGGAAATAGGGTGTCTAAATCATTATAAATATGTTATAATAAACGACGAATTAGAAGTAGCCGTTAAAAATTTAAAATCAATAATACGGGCAGAACACTTAAAAATTGAAGACAAACAAGCAATTATAGATAAATACAGAGAGGAGATATGAAATGTTACTTTATCCACCGATAAACGAAATAAGGAAAAAAGCAGATAGCAGATATACACTTGTAGTACTTGCGGCAAAAAGGGCAAGGGACATTATAGACGGCAAACCGTTACTTGTCGAAGGAGGTAATCCGGAAAAACCGGTTTCAGTATCTGCCAGGGAAATAGCTGAGGACTACATCACTTATAAGAGATAGATTATTGAGTGCGAAGATAGAAAGGGCGGCGCCAAGACAGAGTGGCGCTGTTTTTGTTTGCAGAGAAAGGAAGTACGCCGGATGTATATAAAAGAAAAGGCGGCCGTCTATAAGGTGGATACGGACGATATTTTATATTTGCAACAAGAGGGCCGGGATGTAAAAATAGTGACGGAAAAGAGGACGTATATTTTAAAGAGACGAAAGATAAAGGATATAGAGAGTGAAGTCCTTTTAAAGCCCGAGAAGGAGTCGTTTTTTAAATGTCACAGCTATTTGATCGTCAATATTAAGAAGCTATCACAGATAAATAGGATTGAGGCGATTTTTGAAAATGGAGAAAGCGTGGGCATGTGTTATGCTGCTTCGCTCAGGTTGCGAAAAATGCTAAAAACCATATAGAAAAATCGCTTTCATGCTTGATAATCAAAAGGTGATGTGGTAATATATTGCTCGGTGATGTCCATTTTGGCATTGCCGAGTAAATTTATCACATCATGCTACAAAAAAGGCGGTGCCGTTCAGGCTCCTTTTTTGGCACGCATCGATGGAAGTTTAAAACCAGGAGGAAAAATATGTCAGTAATTTCAATGAAACAGCTCTTAGAAGCAGGTGTTCATTTCGGGCACCAGACAAGAAGATGGAATCCTAAAATGGCTCCTTACATTTTCACAGAGAGAAACGGTATCTACATCATCGACCTACAAAAGACTGTGAAAAAGGTAGATGAAGCATATGCGTTCATGAAAGAGGTAGGAGAAAGCGGTAAGCCGGCGTTGTTTGTAGGAACAAAAAAGCAGGCGCAGGGAGCTATCAAGGACGAAGCGCTGAGATGTGGCATGTACTATGTCAACCAAAGATGGCTTGGAGGTATGTTGACAAACTGGAAGACAATCTCAAAGAGAATCGACAGATTAAACGAGATAAAAGCCATGGAAGAAGACGGTACATTCGAAAAGCTCAGCAAGAAAGAAGTATTGATGCTTCAAAGAGAGCTTGAAAGATTAGAAAAATTCTTAGGTGGCATCAAGGATATGCCTTCTATGCCGGCAGCAGTATTTGTTGTAGACCCTAAGAAGGAAAAGATAGCGGTTAAGGAAGCAAGAACACTTGGCATTCCTGTAGTAGGTATCGTAGATACAAACTGTGACCCTGACGATGTAGATTATGTAATTCCTGCAAATGATGATGCGATCAGAGCAGTGAAACTAATTGCATCTTGTCTTGCCGATGCGATCATTGAGGGCAAGCAGGGAGAAAGCTTTGACGAGTCAGAGCCACAGGAAAACGAAGATATGGTAGCTACAACTGAAGAAGCTTCTGCGGAAGTAGAAAGCGAGGAATAAAAATGGCAGTAACAGCAGCATTAGTAAAGGAATTAAGGGAAACAACAGGAGCAGGCATGATGGATTGCAAAAAGGCTCTTGTGGAGACAGACGGCGACATAGATAAGGCGATCGAATATTTGAGAGAAAAAGGTCTTTCAAAGGCGGCAAAAAAATCGGATAGAATCGCAGCTATGGGTCTTGTAAGAATAGCTTTTGCAGACGACAACAAAAAAGCGGCCTTGGTAGAAGTGAATTCGGAAACTGACTTCGTAGCCAAAAACGATGAATTTATCGAATTTGTGGAAACAATCGCTCAGATTGCACTTCAAAATGATGCAAAGGATGTTGAAGAGCTAAAAACTCTTGCTTATGGTAATGGTAATACTGTAGGCGAAGAGCTCACAAACAAGATTGCAACTATAGGTGAAAATCTAAACATCAGAAGATTTGCGAAGTTCGATGAAGCAGGCGTCGTATATTCGGGATACATCCATACAAATGGGATGATTGGCGTTGTAGTAGGCATCAAAACAGATGCGACTGCAGAAGATATTGCCGTAGTCGGCAAGGATGTTTCTATGCAGGTTGCGTCTATGAATCCACAGTTCTTAGATGAATCGGCTGTAGATGCTGATTATATCGCACACGAAAAAGAAATTTTGAGACATCAGGTTCTAAATGAGGGCAAGCCGGAAAACATGGTTGATAAAATCGTAGAGGGCAAGGTCAAGAAAGAGCTCAAGGAAGTTTGCTTGCTTGATCAAAAGTTTGTAAAGAACGGAGACCTAACGGTTAAGCAGTATGTAGATGAGACAGCAAAAGAACTTGGTAAAGATATGGCAGTAGTATCTATGATTAGATATGAAGTAGGCGAAGGCATTGAAAAGAAGGAAGAAGACTTCGCTGCAGAAGTTGCTGCGCAGCAAGCGGCAGCGCAAAAATAGGACGACAAAAAGATTTTTTGAAAAAATCAAAAAAAACAGCGAAAAAGTCGTTGACAAGCAGGGCAGGCTCTGATAGTATATAGAATGTTCGCT
>CAVBJF010000005.1:0-96051 GCA_963596005.1 Streptococcus pasteurianus
AAAGCCATAATAAATAAAGATAAATAGCAAAAAGTATTTCTATATGCTAAAAAAATTAACTCCTAAAAAGGCGGATAGCAAGTAGCTATCGCCTTTTTTTATACTCAGGGGGGGAATTAAGGTCGCATGAGGCTATAGGTAAAAATTAAAAAACATATTGACAATAAATGGAAAATAATGTAAAGTGTAATAAATAATTCCAAAAATTACCAATTAACGCATATATTATTTAAAGGAGGAGCGATGAATAAAAAAGAATTTGGTAAGCTTGGCGAAGATATGGCAGCAAATTTTTTGAAGCTTCAGGGATATGAAATAAAGAAGAGAAATTTTAGAAGTAGAATAGGTGAGGTCGATATAGTAGCAAGAAAGGACAATAAGATTGTCTTTTGTGAGGTTAAGTCGCGAAGCGGTGATTTGATGGGTACGCCTGCTGAGGCTGTAAATGAAAGGAAAAAGGATCATATGAGGAAGGTTGCGGCGCTTTATATGATGGCGGAGAAGGTTACTAATTATGATGTAGGTTTTGATGTGATAGAGGTTAAGTTAAATCATATCGAAAATGCTTTTTAGTGTAGAGGTTATAAGATGTTATCAAAAATATATACATGTACGCTCAGCGGAGCGGATGGAGAGCTGACATCAATAGAAGCGTATATATCAAGGGGACTTCCGGCATTTCATATAGTAGGTCTTACAGATACAGTAATAAAGGAATCAATAGAGCGAATACGGGCAGCGATAGGCAATAGCGAATTTGTATTCCCAATAAACAGGATTTCTGTGAATTTGGCACCTGCAGACAAGAAAAAGAGCGGAAGTCATTACGACCTTGCTATAGCTGTCGCACTTTTAAAAGCCTCAAGGCAGATAGAAGATTTTAATGAAAACAATTACGCATTTTTTGGTGAGCTTACTCTTGATGGAAAAATAAATTCGGTTCCGGGCTTGCTACCGCTTGCGATGTGTGCGGAAGAAAATAAGATAAAAAATATCATAGTTCCAATGGGAAATATTGAGGAGGCTCTATTTATAAAAGAAAGCAACATAATAGGAGTCAATAATTTAAAAGAGGCAGTTGATGTTTTGCACGATAAGCAGGAAGTCAAAAATATAAAACAGGGGAATGAGATAAAAAGAAAAAAATTAATAAAGGTTACTGATTTTGAAAATGATGAGCTTGATTTTTCACAGGTATATGGACAAGAGGTAGCAAAAAGGGCGGTTATAATATCTGCGGCAGGCGGACATAATATGCTTTTGCAAGGTCCTCCGGGAGTAGGCAAAAGCATGATTGCAAAGAGGTTTGCAGGCATATTGCCGAAAATGACTTATGAAGAACAAAAGGAAGTGACAAAAATTTATAGTATCGCCGGTATGCTTGACGAAAAAATGCCTGTAATATCAAAAAGGCCTTTTCGCATGCCTCATAGTAGTATTACGACGGCAGCCCTTATTGGTGGTGGTAGTAAGATAAAGCCGGGAGAGATTTCGCTTGCTGATAAAGGAGTTTTGTTTTTAGATGAAGTGAATACATTTAACAGTCAGGTTTTGCAGAGAATGAGGCAACCTATGGAAGACAGAGAAGTAAAAATAGTCAGAAATAGAGAATGTATGAGTCTGCCGGCGGATTTTATTCTTATTTGTGCGGCAAATGTCTGTGGATGCGGTTATGCGGGAGATGACGAAAATGTATGCGTTTGCACACAGGCGCAACTCGCTTCATTTAGAGAAAAACTTTCGGCGCCATTTATGGATAGGATAGATATATATGTAAAAATGGCAAAGGTTAAATATGAGGAAGCTATGCAAATTTGCGATTCTCATGCTAGTGGGGCAAGTAAAAAAAGGCTTGATACCAGAAGTATGCTGTTTGAGGTTGAAAGAGTCCGAGAAATTCAAAGGAAAAGGTATAAAGGCGAAAAAATAGATTTAAATGGCAGATTGGATGCAAAAATGATTGAAAAATATATTTCCTTGGATGGAGAGGCTTCAGAATTTTTAAAACAGGCGTATGAGAAATTAAAATTGAGCATGAGAGGAATGCATAAGATGCTCAAAGTCGCTCGCACCATAGCAGATCTCGACAATTCTAAAGAAATTAAGATTGTACATTTAGCAGAGGCTCTTAGTTACCGAAGGGATCGGGAGGGATAATTATGGAATTCTTGAGAGGCGAATATAACAACATAGAAACGATAGAGATTGCTTCGCCGGTATTCCCAAAGAAGCTTAAACAGATATTTACACCACCTAAGAGACTTTATTGTATAGGCAAATTGGAGCTTTTAAATAATCCAAAAAAAGTTGCCATAGTCGGATCTCGCAAAATGAGCACATATGGTAAATGGGTTACAGACGCAATATCCGGAGAGTTAAGCGAAAGCGGAGTTACGGTTGTCAGCGGCATGGCAATGGGTGTAGATGCTGTTGCACATAAAGCAGCAATGGATAAAAGAGGGAATACGATAGCAGTTCTTGGGTGTGGAGTAGATATTTGTTATCCGGTCGTAAATAGGGGAATTTATGAAAGGCTCAAGGTAAACAGCTTGGTGATATCAGAATACCCACCACAGACTGAGGCGAGGAAATGGACATTCCCTGAAAGAAACAGAATTATAGCAGGACTTTGTGAACTTACCATAGTCACAGAGGCAGGCCTAAACAGTGGGGCTCTCATAACGGCAGAACATGCTATGGAGGCAAATCGCAGAGTTATGGCGGTACCGGCAAATATCAACAGCTCATACAGTATCGGTTCAAATAAACTTATTTATGATGGAGCAGAGCCGATCATAGTCATAGATGATGTACTTAGAGCTGTGGGGGTAAATAAAAAAAAGTCGGAAGAAAAGGGATTAAATCTCGGAGAAGAGGAGAAAGAAATTTATACGATAGTAAATCGCAGAGGAGAGATCAGTATAGAGCAAATTTGTATGGAAACAGGATATAAACCTGCATATATAAATGCGATAGTAACGATCCTTGAAATGAAAGGGGTAGTTGCAACCTCGCTTGGAAAGGTAATCGTTTTAAAATAAATTTATAATAGTTAATTTTTTTTAATAGGTGTGAAAAAGTGAAAGGAAAAGGAAGAAAAAAATGAAAAAAGGAATTTTAAGAAACAACAAAAAGAAAATTACTGTGGTTGCTATATGTTTAGGGCTATGTGTAGCATTTGTCATAAGCGGGTTTACATATGCATATTTTACGGATACCAACGAGAAGGTGAATTCATTCTCGTTTGGGAATGTACGAAGCAGTGTAGTGGAAACCGCCTTTGATAATGCAGGAGATGCCAATCATAAAAATCTTGCGGCAAATTGCACAATCGTAAAAGACCCTAAAGTAGTAAATGACGGCTCACTTGATATGTATACATTTTTAAAGGTGACTGTGCCGCATAAAGAAGTAAAATATGCTGATAATGACGGACAAGTTACAAGCGGTGCAATCGACTTATTTTCTTACAGTATAAATAATGGTTGGAAGCTTGTAGATACTATTAGCGAAACAGATGAGGTCAGCTATGTATATGCATATGCAGGAACAGATGACAATTTAACAGCTATTGCACCGGGCAATGAAACAACAACGCTATTTGACAGTGTGACATTTGCAAATGTCATAGAAGGGCAAGATATAGAGGGAAAAACTTTTGATGTAAAAGTAATGGATTACTCTATCCAAACAAGTGACCTTGGAAGCAGCAAAGCAACAAATGCGAGCGAGGTATGGAGTATAGTCAGTAGACAAAAGACAGGAGTGAATTGGGCAAGGTAAGGCTGTCAAGAATGGGGGAGAGATAATTGAAATCAAAAGCAAAAATAATATCTTTCTCCCTTATTATTTTAGCAAGCATATTTCTTGAGAGTGTTGTTTTTGCAGAAAATATAAAAATATCAAGGGTAGAAAATAAGCTACAGACAAGCGGGATAGATTTTGAGGTAGAGGTCTTAAAAAATAATAGTGAGATTTATCCAAATAAAGAAGTTGCATATACTGTAATACTTGACAATAAGGGTGTAGGGGCGTTTGTGAGATTTACACTTAATGCCAATATGCTATCTGATAGCTATTTTTACGGATTAAATAAAGATCTTATAAAAAAAGGCGACTACTATTACTGTACGAAGCCCATTAAAAGCAAGGAAAGTGTAAAGCTTATGGATGGTTTTACAGTGCCGAAAGAGATTACAGATACTGATACAAATATAACGATTTGTGGAAAGTATGAGGCGATACAAAGCCAAAATTTCTATCCTAACTTTAATAGTGACAATCCGTGGGGTGATGTATTGATAACAGAAGGCACCTTTGACGGTAGTAACTATATTGCTAAAGCAACAAAAGTTATGCCGATAGAAATAGATGTCGCAAGGGTGGCAAATATATCATCTGATGAAATATTAAGTAGCGAAATAATAAGCGGAGATACGATTGTAAGTAAGATAATTCTAAAAAATAACAGTAACACAGATAAAGAGGTTTTATTTGAAAGTGTTGCAAATCCTAATAGCAGGCTATTTTCTGAAATGAAATTAACACTAAAATACGAAAATAAAATCATCTATAGTGGCAAGCTGTCTAAAGCAAGCTTTAACAAAAAAATTGGCACTGTAAAAGCAAACGGAAGCAAAGAGTTGGGCTATGAAATTTCCATGTCAACAGAGGCAGATAATTTGTTATCAGACAAGAAAGATACGCTTGTCTGGCATATGGCAAGTAGAAATATAAAGAATGTGAAAACAGGTGGTAATTTTAGTATAGATGTACTTCTGATAGCACTTTTCTCAAGCGTGATTGTAGGTGGCATAGTCCATGTTATAGTTGGAAAAAATGGAAAATAGATCGAGAAAAAACATATTTAAAAAAATAAAGATAATTATTCTCACATGTGTGATAGTGATACTTCTTTTGTATCTTTTCTTTAAGATAACATTACTCATATGCATAAGTGGAAGTATGGAAAAGGAAATAAAGACAGGTTCTATTTGTGTTATAACAAAGAGAGTAGGCTATGAGGATATAAATGTAGGCGATATAGTTACCTTTACTCTTGGCAAACAAAATGTGACACACAGAGTAGTAGAAATAAAAGATGATTGTTGCATAACAAAGGGCGATAATAATGAAGATGTTGACAGCTTTGTCATGACAAAGGATAACTTTGTAGGAAAAGAATTGTTTGAAATCCCATATATCGGATATGCGGCAAAGTTTATTGATGATAATGTAATACTTTGTCTTGCGGTCATTTTTGTAGCGACACTTGCCCATACCATTTATACGAGTGTTTTAAAGCGTAGTAGGGTTAGTAGAGAGGAGAAATCATGAGTTATAAAAGGAGAGTGTGCATTGCAATTGTATTTTGCTTTGTACTGTCGGCACTATCTATCGGCTCTAGCCTTTGCTATTACATATATACATATGAAAAAGATAATATGCTATCAGTAGGTAGCAATGAATGCCAAATTATAAACACATTTAATGCTGACAATTTACCTAAAAACATAACAAAGGGTACAGTAGTGCCGATGAAAATATCAGTGCTAAATACAGGCTGTACGGCATATGTTCGCATTTTTGTAGCGGTAAGTAATGACAGTATCAAAGACAAAATGACAATAGACTATAACGAGAGGCAGTGGCTTAACGAGAAGGGCAGTACAATAGACGGACAGTCTGTGTGGTACTATAAAGAGTCCATTAAGCCTAATAAAACCACGGAAGCTTTATGTGAAAGCATTACATTTAATGAGGATTTAAGTGCAACAGAAAGAGAAAATCTTGAAATAATCGTATATGCTGAAACGGTGCAAAAAACAGGCGTTGATGAGCCTATCACAGATGATCCTCTTGCAGCATTTGACAGTATAAAAGGAGGTGAATAAATATGACGATAAAAAAGGTGATAAGTTTTGCAGTTTGTACAGCTATGCTTTTGGGTGTGTCTTTTACCCTTGCGACAGGAAAAGCTTTTGCTGCAATATCCGTATCTAAAGTTGCAGTTGGCACGCAAATAGATAGCAAATATGCTTTTACACCACGCTTTATACCCGGCAAAACTACTTTTGAGGGCTTTGGTGGATACTCATATACAGATGACCTTTGGGAAACTGACGATGATTTTCTTTCTTCAGCCAATCATTACCCCATAAGGCTTACATCTACGAGCCAAAAAGGTAATGTAGGAGTATGGTATAAAAATGTCGGTACATATCAAGGCAAGGTCGTAAACATGAAAGTAACTGTTTCCGGCTGGGATGCTTTAAGAAAAAATGCGTCACTTAAGCCATATGGCAAAAGCTACACAAAAACGAGCTACCCTATGGTAGTTTTCGCAAAATATAATTTAGGAGTATGGCAACCGACAAACTACATTAAGAATCTAAAAATAAAAGTAGATTTTTACGATATGGATGGCAACGCTTTAAAAATCAGCGGTCATATAACTTTTAGAGATATGGATGCCACTGAGAAATTAACACTGCATAATTCTGAAAAAGTATATTTGAAATCTAATTCGATTTTAAAATCGAGCGGTAACTATATAACAGGTAACGGAAGCACAGATGTTACTAATGCTGATACATTTGCTTGGTCAGAGGTTTTGCTTGATGATGTAAGCTCATTTACATATAACTATTCAAGATATGATTATGATGCGAAAACAGATTGGAGTACAAAGGCGCATACCACAAGAAGCTGTTATTACTGGGCGTTAGAGCCTCAAACCATAACAAGCTTTACAACGCCTTCGCCAACTATAAGTGGGCAGAAAGAAGCAATTGCAGGCAAAAATTATGATATCTGGCAAGTAAACTTCTTTGTGCCTATGCAACCGAGCAGTACATATTATTACAAAAAGTTTGTACTAACTGATACCTTACCGGAGCCTTTTTCCTTTAAATCGGCTAAAATCACAGATGATACGGGAGTAGATGTGACTGATAAGTTTATGATTACTTGTGATAGCAGTAATAAGCTGACAGCTACGCTCGGCGATTATAAGTCAAATGATACTTTTTATAATAAGAGTTATACGATGACAATAAATGGCTGTTTTGAGGATAAGGACTATAAGGATTATAAGACAAGATATGGGATAGCTTTTAACAATTGTATTACACTAACTGCAAATAATAGCGGTACGGATACAGCGTTAAAAACAGAAACTGTTACCACTACGCTCCTTTTTTGGCTTAATTTTTCTACAGATACGGAAACTGTAACGGTTGGTAATGCAAGTGGTTATAAGAGCTATACATATTTAGATGGTTGTAATTCTATTCAATGTATTATCAGCAGTGCTGCTACTACCAGACCGTATTTGGATTTTACAATAAATTACTCAGGTCGTGAACTTAGAAATATTTACATTAGCGGAGATCCTATTTTAGACGAAAATGAAAAATTAGAGCGTTCAGATAGTGGGTATTACAGCCATAATTATAATATTTTAAAGGAAAATACAGGCTTTACAAGATTATATGAGATGTCGCAATATATAGGCTCTAGATATCTTATTTCCGAAATGGAATTAACGAAAAATACTACTGTTTATGTGACAACAAGACCTCTTGAGTGCGAGCTTGAAGTTACTAAAAATGTTGCAAAGGAGAATATAAATATTGCAAACGGAAAGCCCGTCGCAATATTTATATGTGAGGGTAGCGATGTAACAGGCGCACAGCATACATTTATTAAAGCGGCACAATGCACTAAAAATTTTGACGGAGATTATACCGGGACAGTAAAGTTTACAGGCATTCCTGCCGGCAAAAACTATGAAGTCAAAGAAATAAACCAGGCACGCTTTAATTGTAGCTTAAATGAGGTCGTGGATTTTATATCTGCCGATATATATAGTTTAAAAGCTACAATCACAGATGATACAGAAAATAACATACAAAAAAAATGGCAATATTTTGGTGATAATGATTTGGTTATAAATAGTTTTAAAAACTAAAAATTATGGATTTGAGGCTCTTTCGGTTTTTGTTGCCTTTACTCTAATTTAAATGTAAAATAAATTAGAGTAAAAGGGGACAGAGATGGAAAAGAAACATATCCTTGTGCTAAATCCGGCAGCGGGACAAGGTAAAGCGATAGATTTAAAAGAAGCAATTTTAAAGGCGAAAGAAAAAACGGCTTTAGATATTGAAATATACGAAACAAAAGAAGTTCTTGATGCTGAGGTTTTTGCATCTGCTGTTGTTAAAAATATTGATGATACGAAAAAGGTGCGAATTTATGCTTGCGGCGGGGATGGGACGGTCAATGAAATCTTAAATGCCATTTTGCATACCGGCAAGATGGATAATATAGAGCTTGGCATCGTGCCTGTTGGCACAGGCAATGATTTTGTCAGAAATTTTGGGGATCTTGAGGATTTTTTAGACATAGAAAAACAGTTAAGCTTTGAAACGCAACAAACAGATGTTATAAAGTATCAATTTAGGAAAAACGATTTTACATATACAAGATACGGCATAAATATGTTCAACATAGGGTTTGATTGTAATGTGGTTGACATAACGGCAAGATTAAAAAGATTACCGTTAGTTTCGGGGTCTATGGCATATATTATGGGTGTCGCTGCAATGCTGGTAAGAAAGAAAGGGGCAAATCTCAAGGTTGAATTTGAGGACGGAGAAATATTTGATGGCAAGATGCTTTTGATAGCTATTGCAAACGGTTGTTTTTGCGGTGGCGGTGTTAAGGGTGTGCCATATGCAAGCACAAACGATGGTCTTATGGATATAAGTCTAATTAAAAAGTGTGGAAGGATAGAGTTTTTAAAACTATTTCCGCAGTATGCTAAAGGAACTCATTTAGAAAATAAGAAAGCACATGATCTTATTATATACAAAAAGAGTAAAAAATTAAAAATAATAGCGAATGAAACGGCGATGTTATTTAGTGCAGACGGAGAAATAACAGAGGCAGATGAGATATCTTTTGAAATAGTGCCAAAGGCTATTTCTGTAGCCTTGCCGACTGAGGGAGGAAGCGAAAAATGAAGATAGGTTTTATAGGATATGGCAATATGGCGCAGGCTATTGCTACAGGTCTTGTGGAAAAAAAGGTTTTTGAGCCAAAGGATGTGTTTGCCTCGGCAAGAGATTTTGCAAAACTTGAAAAAAATACGAAAAAAATAGGTATAAATGCGTGTAAAGATAATCTTGAAACTGTAAAAAATGCCGATATTGTGATTTTAGCCGTAAAGCCAAATCAAATTAAAAATGTTGTCAGACCGCTCAGTGCTGAGCTACAAAAAAAGATTGTTATTTCAATTGCGGCAGGCATATTCTTTGACGAATACGAAGAAATGTTTAAAAGCGGTACTCATCATATTTCAGTAATGCCAAATACGCCGATAGGAGCGTGCGACGGCATATTAGTATGTGAAAGTAAAAATTCGCTCGATGAAAAAGAGATAGAAAACTTCCGGAAGATATTTGAAAAAATAGCTTTGATAGAGTTTGTAGACACAGATCATTTCTCGGTAGCAGGTACTCTTGCAGGTTGTAGCCCGGCATTTACAGCTATGTTTATGGAAGCACTCAGTGATGCGGCTGTGAAATACGGACTCGATAGGAAGACATCATATAGACTTGCCGCACAGGTTATAAAGGGCACAGGAAGTCTTTATTTAAAAGAGGGAAAGGAGCCTGCAAGGATGAAAGATGCGGTTTGCTCCCCGGGCGGTACGACTATAAAAGGCGTTACCGCACTTGAAAAGAATGGATTTAGGAATGCCGTTATACAGTCTATCGATGCGATAGAAGGGAAATAGCGGATTTGAAATCGTCAGGCGCTGGAGCGTTTAGCTCCAGAGACTTTCCGCTTACAGGATGGTAAAAGGAAAGCCTCTGCGCATGCAGAGCCTGACGATTTATGATATCCGAAGCAGTCCCATATAGTGTATCTCCAACAATCGGATATCCTATATGAGATAAATGCACTCTTATCTGATGAGTTCTGCCCGTTTCAAGGCGGAGCCTTAAAAGAGTAAAACCTGCCTCGTGTACAATTGGATTTTCTTCATCATTTTTAGAAAGATATTCGTATAATTTTTGCTTTTCCGGATGCTCTGCCAGAAACTCCCTTTGTCTGGTAGCAAATTCCATTGAAAGCCTTTCATCTAAAGCTGTTCTGTCAATAGGATTTGAGACAGAATTTTTTTGCGGTAAAAAACGCTGACATACTTCATAATGAGTAACACAAGGCGAACCACTCGCCATGACCTTTCTCTTGATACCGATATCATCAGGGCGACCTATCGGTAAATCGACAGTACCCTGATTTTCTTTAACAATTCCGTGGACTAATGCGATATATTGCTTTACCACTTGATCATTTTTCATTTGCCTTGAAATGCTGTCTTGGCAGTGCGAATTTTTGCCAACGACAACAAGTCCTGAGGTATCGCGGTCGAGCCTGTTTACAAATCTAAACTTGAAGCTCTGCCTTGTCACAAGGCAGTAATTGGCAAGGCCGTTTGCAAGCGTATCATCCGGGTGGCTTGCTGTTGGATGGACTATGATGCCTGGCTGTTTATTTATAACGAGCATATCATTATCTTCATAGATTATATCAAGAGGAATATCCTTTGGCTTGAAGTTGCTTTTTTCCTCGGGGATTTTAACGGTCACTACATCTCCCGGTTTTGGGACGATCCAGCCCGGAACGCTCTCGCCATTTAGATATACGCTGTTATTTTTCTTTATTTTAGATATGAGCCTGGATGAAAACTTAAAATGAATTCGCAAAATATTTTTTATTGCGAATTCGTTTTTAAAATCTTCATTTGTAACTGTATATTTAAAATCGCTGTGCATAAAGCTCCTCATTTATAAAAATTTAGTCTTTATCTTATTCCAAAAATCATATGTTTCAAAGCGCAGGAGGTTTATTTCCGTCTCAGATACACCTACCTTTATGCTTTCTACATCATCAAAGGTTGTACATTCTCCGTCTGAGAGAATATTAGTCGCTTCACCGTGGGAGATTGGTACTACATCGAGATGCAAATCGTGCGGCAATAATATACTCGATGTAAACGAGCGATAAGCGGTCGTATTCATCGGAGCAATCGGCGTTACCTGCAACAGATCGAGGCGTGGATCGACGATTGCACCGCCTATCGAGTAGTTATAAGCGGTAGAGCCTGCAGAGGTTGCAATAACAAGTCCGTCGCCGCTGAAGTTTTCGATGAAGCTTCCATCTATGGAAAGTGCAAGGTGAGCAGACAAGTAGTTGTCGCTTCGTATAATTATTTCATTTAAAGCTTTAATTGTGGATCGTTCGCCCGTCTTTGAGACAACGATAGCTTCAACAGTTGTAAGTGGCTGCAGTCTGTATTTCCCCGTCTCATAATTTGAAATGAATTCATCCAGTTTGTGTGATTCAACCTCCTGGAAAAATCCAAGATGACCTGTATTTATACCTATTACAGGCACTTTCGGAAAATTAAATTTATGGAGGGCGTCAAGCATTGCACCGTCACCGCCTATACAGATGAGAAGTCCTGTGTTATTTTCTATTATATCGTTTAAGACATATCCTTTCTTTTTCAGCTTTGCAGACAACTCTTCAAATGTCTTTTTTGAAGCATCAGTTTCGTTAGAATGTATGCAAATACCTTTAGTTGAAGTCATTTTATTTCTCCTTTGGAAATGCAGCTTATGATTAACGGATTATACGAGCTTTTCGAGGTCGTCAACCAAGCCCTTAAAAACATCCATAGCTTTTTGTATTGGTTCTTTTTTACCCATATCTACTCCTGCAATCTTCAGAAGCTCGATAGGGTGGTTACTACTGCCTGTTTTCAAAAATTTCAGATAGTCTTCGGGACCGTCGCTTAAAATTTTATCTGAAATAGCAGCTGCGGCACAGTATCCGGTTGCATATTTGTATACATAAAATGCGTTGTAAAAATGCGGTATACGGGCCCATTCGTATTTTATAAAGTCATCCTGACAAACAGCATCGCCAAAATATAGCTTATTTAATTTGCCATAATAATCACACATCGATTGTGCTGTAATAGGAATGCCTTGCTCAAGTGTTTCATGCGACCATTTTTCAAACTCTGCAAACATCGTCTGCCTGAATACGGTAGTTCTGAATTCCTCTATGTGGTAATTCAAAAGATATTTTTGCATTTCCTTTGAAAGCTCTGTCTTATAGAGGTGCTTTATCAAAAGGTTTTCGTTTACCGTAGATGCGACTTCTGCTGTGAAGATGCTATGGTCGCCGTATATATAAGGCTGAGCATTCCTCGTATAAAAGCTATGCATCGAATGTCCCATTTCATGCACTAGTGTGAAAACATCCTTTAGCGTACTCGAAAAATTCATAAGAATATAAGGCATAGAGTCGTAGCTTCCAAAGCTGTATGCTCCACTTGTCTTTCCGGGAGTTTCATATACATCTACCCAGCGTGCAGCAAGACCGTTTTTCATATTGTTGATATAATCATCGCCGAGAGGAGCAAGGGCTTTTTCCATATAAAGCTTCGCGTCCTCAAAGGATATTTCCTTTTGTGGTAGTCTTACAAGCGGCACATAGACATCGTACATATTAAGAGTATCGACGCCTAATATTTTCTTTCTTAGATCCATATATCTGTAAAGATCCGGGAGGCTATTATGAATGACATCTATGAGATTGTCATATACCTCGCAAGGTACATTGTCACCTGAAAGTGAAGCCTCAATAGCGGATGGATACCTTCGCAGACGTGCAGTAACCACATCTCTTTTAGCGTTATAGCTGTATGTTGTCGATATCGTATTTATCAGCTTCTTATATGAAGTATACATTCTTTCATAAGCATTTTTGCGAAGAGTGCGGTCGTGCCCCTCCATATATGTTATGTAATTGCCATGTGTCAGTGGCAGACTGTTACCGTCGGCAGCAGATACAGCGCCAAAGTCCATATCAGCATTATTTAGCATCGTAAAGATGTCGTTTGTAGCCGATGTCACCTCGCCAAGCTGTGCGAGTAGGCTTTCCTCTTTTTCAGAAAGTATATGCTCTTTTTCCTTAAAGGCACACTCAATCATAAATTTATATGTGCCAAGCTCCTCATTTTCAGCGATATATCCGTATATGAACTTTTCATCGCAGGACAAAAGCTCCGGTATAAAAAAAGATATAAGCGTGCTTGCTTTGGAAAGTGCATTTTGTACCTTGTCACACAGTGCCTGGTATTTTTCGCAGGTATTGTCTTCATCTCGTCTCATACGTGCATAGACGAAAGCCTTTTCGAGCTTTTGCCATATAAAATCACGGGCTTTTAAAGCTTCTAAAAGCGTTTTACCGTCATTTGCAAGCTTTCCCTTAAATTTGGAAAAATCTTCTGCCTCTTTTAATGCAATTTTTATATCTTCATTCCAGAGCTTTTCATCGGGATACATCTTTTCTATGTCCCATTTATATTTTTTGTCTATTTCGCTTCTCTTTTTAGGAGTTTTATTCATCGATTACCTCCGCTGTTTATTTACTTTGAAGTGCCTTTGTTGTAAAATAATATATTGACAGTATAACATAAATTCGAAAGGAAATAAAAATGGATAATAGACCAATCGGCTTTTTTGATTCGGGTCTCGGAGGCTTGACTTGCATCACTCCGTTGATGAAAAAGCTTCCCGAAGAAAGAATTATATATTATGGCGATACGGCGAGGACTCCATATGGCTCTAAAGCCGTTTCGACTATACGCACATTTTCTATGCAGATAGCGGATTTTTTGGTGCAAAACGATGTTAAGATGATAGTTATTGCGTGTAATACGGTAAGTGCTACCTGCCTTGACGATTTGCGAAAGAGATTTCCTGACATTCCTATAATAAGCGTTATAGAGCCTGCGGCAACATATGTATCGGAGGCTTGTGGTATCGGCGACAAGATAGGTGTTATAGGAACAAAGGTAACTATCGCAAGCGGTGCATATAAAAAGTCGATAAATAGATTAAATCCGTCATTATCGGTGTATGAAAAAGCATGTCCTGCCTTTGTATCGTTGATTGAGGAAGGTATCATACAAAACGATATTATGGATTTGACGATTGAATATTATATGCAGGATTTTATTCTGGAAAACAGGATAAATACGATAGTGCTCGGTTGCACACATTATCCGCTTATAGCTTCAAATATAAAGAGATTGTTTCCTAATCTTAAAATCATAAATCCGTCAGAAACTGTGACAAGGAAGATAGAGCAAATACTTTCGGAAAAAGGTATGCTTGCGAAAAACTCAAAATACGAAAGCACATTTTATGCAAGCGACCTGTCGGAAAACTTCTTAAATATGATTGACAGAATTTTTGAAGACAGCGATGTAAAGGTTAAATTTAAAAATTTAGAAAGCATTTCGGAAAAATAAAGCATAAGGAATAAATATTGTTACAAAGATGAAGGAGAGATCTATGGATTATGAAAAATTGCTAAAAATGCTTGATATAAGTGAGGCAGAAGAATTTCAATATTTCGAAAACTTCGCTGATTTAGTTGAAGCAAGCGAAGAAGTGCAAGATGAGGCACTTTATAAGCTTTTTGCGGAGGTAAATACAGGTGAAGTAGCAGAAATTATAGAAAATTATTTTGATGATATAGCAAATGCTCTCCCAGACGAGTCGACCGATATATATACGCTTATAGAAACTATAAAATTGGCTTTAGTCGGACTTTTACACGCTGTAGAAAATGATGAGACGGCGCTTGTGCATTTTTGCGATGAACTAAACGATTTCAAAACTTGGTATTCAAATGACTCAAAGGTTGAATGCAAAGATATAGAGGGTGGAAAGAAAGAAATTCTTTGTCTTAGAGATGCACTTTCACTTTGCAGGATAGAAAGACTTGAAGGGGACAAATATAGATATGATTTTGAGCATTGTTTGGATTATCAGATAAATGAATATATTATGAGCTATGCAGATATGGCAAATGGATTTGATGACGAAGATAACGAATTTGATGATAGCGATGCGATGGACGATATTATGGGTATATAAAAACAAGGAGGTAAAATGCAGAAGAATTATAAACTTGGTATGATTGCAGCCACAAGTTGCTCCTTTTTATGGGGACTTTTACCAATATATTGGAAATCGCTAGTGCCTATTTCATCATCGGTAATTATCATATACAGAATATTTTGGGTAGGAGTGGTTTCTTTTATTATATCATTAAAATTGTATGGTATAAAAAAAATTAAAGAACCGTTAAGAGATAAAAAGACCGCATTAAAATTTTTACTTGCAGGCATAATTATTACCGCTAACTGGAGCATATATATCTGGGCGGTGAATGCAGGATTTGTGATACAGACAAGTATCGGATATTACATAGAACCGATAGTCGTTAGTGTATTTGGAATAGTATTTTTTAAAGAAAAGATTACAAAATACAACTTAGCGGCATTTATCTTTGCTATTGTCGGTATCGCAATAGTTTTGATTCACTTCGGACAATTGCCGACTATTGCAATACTTCTTGCGCTCACATTTGCAACGTATGCTGCGCTTAAAAAAAGCTTCAATGTAGAGTCGATCCTATCTCTATTATATGAGACGATATTCTTTGCACCTATAGCACTTGCAGTCATTATTTATCTCGAATGCATCGGTAAGGGAGCCATAGGCACATGTGAGCCTTATCAATATGGATTGTTGATGCTTACAGGAGTTGCAACCGCCGTACCACTTGGACTTTTTGCTGTGGGAGCAAATAATTTGCCGCTTGTCACTCTCGGAGTTACACAGTATATATCGCCGACGATAGCGTTGCTTCTTGGCATATACGCATTTGGAGAACCGTTTGACGGTGTACAGCTTATAGCGTTTGGTGTTATATGGCTGGGACTTATTATATTTACGATAGGCGAATACAAGACGTTAAAACGCTCAAATCAAATAGAAAAAAGCTAAAAGGTATAAGTAGCAGATAGAAAAGAGAAGGAAAAATTAAATGAAAAATGAAAACAAGTTAAATCCTTTTAAAATAGCATTTTTATATATAGGAACAATGCTCGGAGCCGGGATGGCATCAGGAAGAGAGCTTTGGCAGTTTTTTGGTGTTTTTGGCGAAAAGGGTGTATTTGGAATATTCATATTGGGCATAATGTACGTTTTAATAGCGGTTATGTCAGGCATATTAGCAAAATTAAAAAGAACCTCAGATATGGGACGAATTATATCTCCTGTGGATACAAAAAAAGTGGTTTCCGCAATAGGATATATTATCGCAGCGTTGTTACTTGTAGCACTTGTCACTATGAGTGCGGCAATGGGATCGCTTTTTAGGCAGGAGCTTGGAATAAATAAAATAATAGGAAATATGCTGTTGATTTTTTTGGTTACAATAACTGTCATTGGTGGCTTTGACAAAGTGCAAAAAATGATAGACCTATTGACACCTATTGTTATGCTATTTGTGATTATAATTGCAATAATAATTTTAGCCGATGATATTCCAAAGGATGTTATTCAGCAGGCGCCGGAAAAGAGTATGTGGACCCCAACTTGGCTAATCGCAGCAATTCTATACAGCTTATTTTGTGGAATATCCGTAATACCGATAAATGCGACGGCAGCTGCAAAAGCAAAGAATTTTAAAACTGCGATCATAGGCTCTATGTTGGGCGGCTTAGGTCTTTTTGTGCTGGCATTTTTAATATACAAGGCGCTTATGACAGACCCGGGGTATGTACAGGCTATGGATCTGCCTATGCTTGCTCTTATAAAAAAACGTAGTATAGGACTTGCCATAGCATTTATATTTATAATGGCATTTGCAATATATTCATCTGCGGCGGGTAATTTTTATGGCTTTACTACAAAATTGCGTGATGATGAGAACAAAAATAAAAAAATCATATTGTTTGCAAGTGGGGCGTTTGTACTTAGCCTTTTCGGCTTTAAAAATATAGTAAGCTATATATTCCCACTAATAGGAGCTGTTGGCCTTTTAGCATTTGTGCTGTTATCCATAAATTTCTTTAAGCTTTTTGTTGTAAATTTTGTTACAACACAGGAAAGAAATAAATTCAAATTTCCAAAAGGTGCGATAAATATGACTACTGGCAGAGGTGGTGCAAGCATACTATTTATAGGTTCGGAAAAGACAGCACTCGCAGACTGTGGTAATGCTTATTGTGGTGAAGAACTTGTAGAAAAGCTAAAGAAAGAGCTAAATGGCAGACCTCTTGATTATCTGCTTCTGAGCCATACTCACTATGACCATGTAGGTGCACTTCCAAGCCTCAGGAAAGAATGGCCAAATCTAAAAGTTGTCAGCAACGAGCATGGCAAAGGGGTATTTGAAAGACCGGGGGCGTTAAAAGCTATCAAAGCAAGGGGCGAAGATGCACTGAAGCTCTTTGGAGACGAAAATTCTACACCCGTTACTACAGACGGCATATGGGTAGATGTAGTCGTAAAGGATGGAGATGTTATAGATCTTGGAGATAAAAAGGTCAATGTTTTGGAAACACCGGGACATACAAGAGATTCGATAACATACTGTATTGAGCCGCTTGGCATAATGCTTGCCTCAGAAAGTGTGGGGATTCTGGAAAGAAAGGGCATGTGCCATCCGGCAATATTGCAAAGTTATGAGGATGCGGTAGCTTCTATAGAAAAGTGTAGAAATTATAAACCAAAGAGAGTTATCATTTCACATTATGGAGTGGTTCCGGCAAGTTATAATGAAAAGATGTGGGATATGCTACAAAGAGAGGCGAAGGTCGAGAGAGCTGTCATAACCGAGGCGTGGAGAGACGGCAAGACAGAAAAAGAAATCCTCGATATGATGATAGATAGATATTTCTATGAGGGAAGAAGAATGGAGCAACCTATAGAAGCGTTTAAAATCAATATGATATGCACGATTAGGCTTTATGAGTCAAGGGCATAAGATAGAATTGAAAGGAATTTATAAATGATAAAAATAAAAACATTGCCATGTGGCGTAAGGGTAGCTATGGATAAAACAGATTATGTGCAGTCGGTAGCCATCGGCATATGGGTTAGAGCAGGAGCTATTGACGAAGAGGGAAAATACTCGGGTATATCACATTTTATAGAGCATATGATGTTTAAGGGCACAGAAAAAAGAACAGCGAAAGGGATTGCGGAAGAGATAGATAATCTTGGTGGCCAGATGAATGCATTCACAGGAAAAGAAGCGACTTGCTATTATGTAAAAACGCTTTCCACAAATCTCAAAAAGTCGGCCGATGTATTGCTTGACATGCTTTCAAATAGCTTATTTGACAAACACGAGATGACGCGCGAGCGAAAGGTTATATATGAAGAAATAAAGATGACAAAGGATGCGCCTGATGAAGATGCGCATGACACAATATCATCTATCGTAAATAAGGGAAATCCGCTTGGAAAAAGCATCATAGGAACAAAGACTACGCTAAAGAATATCTCCCAAAAGGCTATAAAAAACTACATCCAAAAGGAATATACAAGAGACAGTATAGTTGTTGCGATTGCTGGTAATTTTGATGAAGATGAGATGTGTGACTATCTTGAAGGCAAATTTGCAAAATTCGAAGGAAAAAAAGAAGAAAAAAGCCACGAGATAATACCGTATGCGCCGGGGTTTAAGGTGAAGAAGAAAGATATAGAGCAGGCACATTTTTTCCTTGGAACAGAAGGGGTTTCTTTAAAGGATGATGACTATTACAAAATGGCAATGCTTGGCAACATACTGGGTGGAGGTATGAGCTCAAGGCTTTTCCAATCGGTTAGAGAAGAAAAAGGACTTGCCTACTCCGTATTTAGTGCAAATGCCTCTGCGGCGATGGGCGGAGCCTTTTATATCTATGCCGGAGTAAGCCATAAAAATTTAAAGCCGGCTATGCTTGCTGTTAAAGAGGAGCTTTTAAAGCTAGATAAGGGGGGCGTGACGAAGGAGGAGCTTTCGAAATGCAAGGAGCAGTTAAAGGCAAGCTTCATTTTTGGGCAGGAAAATGTAGCTTCAAAAATGATTTCGCTCGGTAGGTCACTCTTATTAAAAGGGGAAGTTAGAAGCGATGAAGAGGTCTTAAAGATAGTTGATGATATTTCCCTTGAGGATATACAAAAAACTGCAAAAAGGATAACAGATCCTGCAAAGTATAGTGCTGTTGCTATAACAAACAGGTATGTGGATCTAAAGAAAATTTTGCAAAGCTAAGTGTTACAATTATCGATGTAAATGATGATTTGGAGAAAGAAAAATGGTAAAAATCAAATTAGTTACAAAAGAGGGTAATATTCCCAAATATGAAACGACAGGCTCTGCGGGTATGGATCTAAAAGCGACACTAACTGAGCCTATAATATTAGCACCAACAGAAAGAAAACTCGTGCCTACAGGCCTTTTTATCGAGCTTCCAAAAGGTTATGAGGCGCAGGTCAGAGCAAGATCCGGGCTTGCTATAAAGCATGGCATAACACTTATAAATTGTATTGGAACTATAGATAGCGATTACAGAGGTGAAATCAAAGTGCCACTTGTAAATCTTGGTACCGAGCCTTTTGAAATAAAGAACGGGGAGCGAATTGCTCAGATTATAGTTGCAAAATATGAAACCGTTGAGTGGGAGATTGTTAAAAAGCTTTCCAAAACAGAGCGAGGAGAAGGTGGCTTTGGCCATACGGGTAAATAAAATGATGATAGATAGGATTAAACAAGAAGAAAGAGAATACGAAATATTGAGTCCAAAGGCGACAAAAGCCAGAGATACAAAAGGGCGTATGATATCGGAAGAAAAATGCCCGCTAAGGACAGATTTTCAGAGAGACAGAGATAGGATCATACACAGCAAGGCTTTTAGAAGGCTTATGCATAAAACGCAGGTTTTTTTGGCGCCGGAAGGTGATCATTTTAGGACAAGACTTACGCATACTATAGAAGTATCTCAGATTGCAAGAACCATAGCAAGGGGGCTTGCGTTAAATGAAGATCTGACAGAGGCAATCTCACTTGGCCATGATCTTGGACATACGCCATTTGGGCACAACGGAGAGGTTATATTAAACAATCTTTACCCTGAAGGCTTTAAACATAATTTACAAAGTCTTAGAGTTGTCGATGTCATAGAAAAAAGAGGCGACAAAAGGGGTATGAATTTAACACTCGAGGTAAGAGACGGTATAAAAAATCACACGGGATCTGAAAAGCCTTTTACGCTTGAGGGACAAATAGTAAAAATAAGCGATAGGATTGCATATATAAATCATGATATAGATGATGCCATAAGGAGCGGCGTTATAACGCTTGACGATTTACCGAAGGACTGCATAGAAATTCTTGGTAAAACACATAGAGCAAGGATCAGTTTTTTGGTAAATGATATGATAAAGAATAGCGACGGCAAGGAGCAAATTTGTATGAGCGACCTTGCGCAAAAGACGATGGACAGGCTAAGAACCGCTATGTTTGAGCTTGTGTATTATAACAAAGAAGTTAAAAAGGCTTCGGATGTTTCAAAGGTCGAAAATATCATAAATTCGCTATATAAATATTACAAAGAAAATCCCGACAAATTGCCAAGTGATGACATGGAAAGGTACGACGGTACAAATCTTGAAGAAATCGTAAAAGACCATATTGCCGGGATGACGGACAGATATGCGATAAATATGTATGATGAGCTTTTTATTCCAAAAGGCTGGAAATAAAGCATAAAGAAAATAAAAAGGCAAGACATACTAAAGAGCAGGAAAGGAGAAAGCATGGCTTTGCATATAGTTTTTGTTGAACCTGAAATCCCGGGTAATACAGGCAACATAGCGCGCACATGTGCAGCAACAAATACAAAGCTTCATCTTGTGAAACCGCTTGGCTTTAATATAGATGATAAATCTGTGAAAAGAGCAGGGCTTGATTATTGGGAATATGTAGATCTTGAAGTGCACGAAAGCATAGATGATTTTATGCAAAAATATGCTGATAAGCGAAAATTTTTTATTTCCACAAAAGGAGCTTCGTTTTATACGGAAGTAAATTATGAGGATGGGGATATGTTTTTGTTTGGCAGGGAAACAAGAGGCCTTGACAGAGATTTGCTTGAAGCAAACAGGGAAATGACAGTTCGTATACCTATGAGTGAAAATACGAGGCTTCGCTCACTTAACCTGTCAAATTGTGGCAATATAATTTTATTCGAAGCTCTGCGACAAATAGGGTTTCCACGCTTGAAATAAAGGTGTGTTGTATTGTATAATAATTGTGTAAGATTTACCTCAAAAAAATCGGGTTTCAAATTATAAAATGTAAGACTTTAAGGAGGTCAAAAATGGCAGTTAAAGTTGGTATTAGTGGTTTCGGACGCATAAGTAGAGTTGTCATTCGTGCGGCGTATGGAGATAGTGATATCGATATTTGCGGAATAAATGTTAGAAATGCAGATATCGATTATCTTGTGTATATGCTAAAATACGACTCGACATTTGGCAGATTTCCTGGCAAAGTTGAGAGGTATGACAAGGGCATTATGATCGATGGCAAAAAAATTCCTGTATACAGTCACGAACAGGCTATTGATATTCCATGGAGCGACTGTGGAGCAGAGTACATACTCGAGGGTACAGGAGCATATACTACAACGGAAAAAGCAAACGATCATATAAGAGCGGGTGCAAAGAAAGTATTGATTTCGGCGCCTGCAAAGGATAAGGAAACGCCTACATATGTTATTGGAGTAAACCATACCGATTACAAAAGCAAGTACAATGTCGTTTCAAATGCGTCATGTACAACAAACTGTTTAGCACCTCTGGCAAAGGTTATTCAGGACAACTGGGGCATCAAAGAGGGACTTATGTCAACAATCCACGCGGCAACTGCAAAGCAAAAAGTTGTCGATGCGCGATCTATGAAAGACTGGAGAACAGGTAGAGCTGTATTTGGAAATATCATACCTACTACAACAGGTGCTGCCAAAGCTGTAGGTCTTGTTATTCCGGAGCTTCAAGGCAAGATGACAGGTATTTCTTATAGAGTGCCTACATCGGATGTGTCACTTGTTGACCTAAATTTGATTTTAGAAAAATCAACATCATATGAGGAAATATGCAAAAAGGTTAAGGAAGCATCAGAAACTTATCTAAAAGGTATCTTAGAATATGTGGATGATGAAGTAGTTTCAGGCGATTTTATAGGAGATCCAAATACTTCGATATTCGATGCACGACAGGGTATTGAGCTAAATGACCATTTCTTCAAGCTTGTGGCCTTTTATGACAATGAATACGGATATTCGTGCAAGTGCCTTGATATGATGAAATATATGCACAAAATAGATAACAAATAAATATTTAATATTGAATATGCCGCAGGGTAAATCCGATGCGGCATATCTCATCAGAGGAGCATTTTTACAATGAAAAAGACGGTTAAGGATATAGATGTAAAAAACAAAAGAGTCATAGTCAGATGCGATTTCAATGTGCCGATGAAGGACGGTAAGATTACAGACGACACGCGTATAAGAGCGGCGCTAAGGACTATAAATTATTTGCTCGAAAACGATGCCAAGATTATCGTTATGTCACACCTTGGCAGACCAAAGGGCGAGCCAAACATGGAATATACGCTTGAGCCTGTGGCAAAAAGACTTGGCGAGCTTATCGGCAGAGATGTCAAATTTATTTCATCGCCTACAGTTGTTGATGACAAAGTAAGAAAGTCTGCAGACAGCTTAAAGGGCGGAGAGATAATGCTTCTTGAAAATACACGCTTTAGAAAAGAGGAAACGAAAAACGAGGAAGTATTTTCAAAGGAGCTTGCTTCCCTTGCAGATATTTTTGTAAACGATGCATTTGGTACAGCACACAGAGCACACTGCTCGACAGCGGGAGTTGCGGCGTTTTTACCTTGTGTATCGGGATTTTTGATCGAAAAGGAAATAGAATATCTAGGCAACGCCGTTGACGATCCGAAAAGACCGCTTGTTGCAATTATGGGCGGAGCAAAGGTGAGCGATAAGATAAAGCTGATAGAAAATCTTTTAGAAAAGGTAGATGTGCTTCTTATCGGTGGAGGTATGGCGTATACCTTTATCAAGGGAAAGGATTATGAGATAGGCAAATCGCTTCTCGATGAGGAAAGCATAGATCTTGCGAAAAATCTTATGCAAAAAGCCGAGTCAAAAGGCGTTAAAATGTTGATTCCCGTAGATACAAAATGTGCGAGTGAGTTTGCAAACAATGCGACAACTAATGTTGTAGATGTTAAAAGCATGCCTGCTGATATGATGGGTATGGATATAGGTCCGGAGACAGTCAAGCTTTTTGCAAAGGAAATACAAAAGGCCAAGACAATCGTATGGAACGGACCGATGGGCGTTTTTGAAATGCCGAACTTCGAATATGGTACAAAAAGTATAGCACTTGAGCTTGCAAATTGTGATGCGCTTACAATCATAGGTGGCGGTGACAGCGCAGCGGCCGTAAAGCAATTTGGACTTGAAGAAAAGATGACACATATATCGACAGGTGGTGGAGCTTCCATGGAATTTCTAGAGGGCAAGGAACTCCCCGGTGTTGCGGTTATGCAGGACAAATAGGAGGTATATACGATGAGAAAATCATTTATTGCAGGCAACTGGAAGATGTATAAGACAAAGGCGCAGGCAGAGACATTTGCAAATGAGTTTAAAAAAATATGTAAAACAGAGGCTGTTGATGTTGCAATTTGCGCACCTTTTACAGATCTTGCAAGCTTGATAGATTTATTAAAGGATACCGATATAAAGGTTGGCGCACAAAATGTGCATTTTGAGGATGATGGAGCATTCACAGGTGAAATTTCCGTGCATATGCTAAAGGAAATAGGAGTTTCGTACTGTATAGTAGGCCACAGCGAGAGAAGGCAGTATTTTGCCGAAACAGATGCAACAGTAAATAAAAAGCTGCATAAGCTGTTTACGACAGATATAGTGCCGATTATGTGCGTAGGCGAAAGGCTGGAGGACAGAGAAGCAGGGAATGAGTTTAAGCTTGTTGAAAGTCAGCTTGTAAAAGGTCTTTCATGCATTGAAAGGGAGGATGCAGAGAAGCTTGTTATAGCATATGAACCTATTTGGGCAATAGGCACAGGCAAAACTGCGACACCTGAGCAAGCCGAGGAAATGTGCGCATTTATACGAAAGACTTTAGAAAAAATATATGATGCAAAGACAGCACATAGCATAATAATTCAGTATGGTGGCAGTGTTAAACCGCAAAATGCAAGCAAGATAATGAGCATGCCAAATATCGACGGTGCGCTTGTGGGTGGAGCAAGCCTTGAACCGGATGAGTTTATAAAAATAGTAAATTTCAAGTAATAAATACTGACTGTCAAATACTTAACAATAATTTTAGGAGGACGATATGAGTTACATAATGGATATTTTTGCAAGAGAAGTACTTGATTCAAGAGGCAATCCAACTGTGGAGGCTGAAGTTGTATTAGAAGATGGTGCGGTTGGAAGCGCAATAGTACCATCAGGAGCTTCAACAGGCGTGCATGAAGCAGTTGAGCTAAGGGATGGAGATAAATCAAGATATCTTGGCAAAGGTGTGCAGCAAGCAGTTGAAAATATAGAGACAACAATAGCAGATGCGCTTTCCGGATTTCCTGCAACTGAACAGGCTGCACTTGATAACCTTTTGATTACACTGGATGGCACAGAAAATAAGGGTAAACTTGGGGCAAATGCGATACTTGCTGTATCGCTTGCTGTTGCAAGAGCGGCGGCAAATTCACTTGGTATGCCTTTGTATAAGTATATCGGCGGCACAAATGCGCATCTTTTGCCAACGCCAATGATGAATATTTTGAATGGCGGTTCGCATGCTGACAATACAGTTGACATACAAGAATTTATGATCATGCCTGTGGGTGCACCGACATTTAAGGAAGCTCTTAGAATGTCAGCGGAAGTATTCCACAACCTAAAAAAGGTTCTAAAAGATAAGGGAATGAGCACTTCGGTTGGTGATGAGGGCGGATTTGCACCTAATCTTTCGACGAATGAGGAAGCTATAGCGGCTATCATACAGGCGATAAAAGAAGCAGGATATACGCCTGACAAGGATTTTAAGATTGCACTTGATGTTGCGGCAAGTGAATTTTATGACGAAAAGGAAAATATATATAAGCTTACAGGCGAGGGCGTGAGCAGGACAGCAAGCGAGATGATAGATTATTATGAAATGCTTTGCGATAAATATCCAATAATCTCAATCGAAGATGGACTTGCAGAAGACGATTGGGACGGTTGGAAGAAGCTTACAGAGAGACTTGGCAAAAAGATACAGCTTGTTGGAGATGATCTTTTTGTTACAAACACTCAAAGACTTGCACAAGGTATCGAAAAAGGTATTGCAAATTCGATTCTCATAAAAGTAAATCAAATAGGTACGTTGACAGAAACAATAGAGGCTGTAGAAATGGCTAAAAAGGCAGGATATACAGCTGTTATCTCTCACAGATCGGGTGAAACGGAAGACACAACTATAGCAGATCTTGCAGTAGCGTTAAATGCCGGACAGATAAAGACAGGCTCTATTTCACGAACTGACAGAATAGCAAAATATAATCAGCTTTTGCGTATAGAGGATAATATTATGTTGCCTTCGTATGCAGGAATCGATGCGTTTTATAACCTAAAATAAATTTACTTGAAGCGGATTGCGATATATGGTATACTATCTGCATTGATTAACAGATAATAGGAGGGAAAAGATGACAATCCTAATGGTAATAATGGCTATCGTTTCGGTAGTGTTGGTGTTGAGCATATTGATGCAGTCAAGTAATAGTGACGGCTTGTCAGGAGCGATCGGTGGCGGAGCTGAACAATTATTTGGAAAAAAGAAGAGTAGAGGCTATGATGCTATCTTATCAAAGATATCGCTTGTAGCTGCAGTACTGTTCATAATCTTATCTTTAGTAATAGTAACACTTGAGGGTAGATTAGGATAATGAAAACACAAGGGCGGTCATTAAAATGGCCGTCTATTTTTTCATATAATAACAAGCAGAGCATGCAAGGATTTCATTAGTAGGTATTATATAAAGAAGTGCAAATGGGAAAGAAAACAGATAATAAAAGAAAGAAAAGTAGCAAAAAAAATAAGAACAACAAAAATAAAGCGGTTTACATAAAAGGTGTTATCAACAAACATAGTAAAGGATACGCCTTTGTTACCCCGGAAATGGGCTCGCCATTTTTTGAAAAGGGCGATATTTTTATTGCAGCAAAGGATGTCAATGATGCAATGGATGGAGATTTGGTGCAGGTAAGCTTGTTACCGCAATATATGTGGGGCAATTTGCCAAAAGGGAAGGTAATAAAAATATTGCAGAGAAATATAAAAACTGTTGTCGGAACTTTTGAAAGATCTTCTAAATATGCATTCGTATTGCCAGAAGACAAAAAGGTTTCGGATGATATTTTTGTAAACAAAAAATATTTTGGCATGGTAAAGGACGGCGATAAGGTTAGAGTCGAAATTATAAAATATCCGCAAGAAGGGTATAGTGCAGAGGGAAAAGTCATTGAAATAATAGCACGCAAAAAAGAGAGAAATGCCGACATTAAAGCATTGATAGCTGCAAGTGGTGTAGAGACAAAATTTAAAGATGAAGTACTTGCGGAGGCAGAATATGTGGCTAATGCCAAAATACCAAAAACGGAGATTGCAAGGAGACGAGATTTGCGTGACATACATACTGTCACGATAGACGGGGCGAATAGCAAGGATTTTGACGATGCTGTCTCTATAAAAAAGCTTCCAAATGCTAATTACAGTCTTGGTGTACATATCGCCGATGTAGCACATTATGTAAAGCCAAAAAGCGAACTTGATAAGCAGGCATTTATCAGAGGCAACAGTATATATGCAATAGATGAAGTAGTGCCAATGCTGCCGGAGGTTTTATCAAACGGCATATGTTCTCTAAACCCGGATGAGGACAGGTTAACATTGACATGTGAGATGGAAATAGATAAGCGTGGCAAGGTGGTTTCGCACGAAATTTATGAAAGCATCATAAGATCTCACGATAGGCTTATATATGATGACGTGTCAGATATACTTGAAGCAGGCACAGTTACAGACGAAAATAAATATCTTTTTGAAATGGCAGAGCTGGCAAGGATATTACATAAAAAAAGGAGCGATAAAGGGAGCATAAATTTTGAAGTCGGCGAGGCGGAGATTGTATTAAACAAAAAAGGTAAGGTTAAAGAAATAAAGCCGTTAGAACGCCGTGTTGCAAATAGGCTGATAGAGGAATTTATGCTTATTGCAAATGAAACTGTTGCAGAGCATTTCTTTTGGATGAATGTACCATTTATATATCGTGTTCACGAAAAGCCGACGCTTATGAAGATGGAAGAACTGAGGTCGTTTTTAAATGGAATAGGTATCAAATTATCAGGAGATCTTTCAGAAATAAAACCGTTCGCACTAAAAAAGGTTTTGGATGGTGTGATAGACAAGCCACATGAAATTGTAGTAAATAAAATCATGTTACGTTCCATGCAAAAGGCAACATATGAAACGAAATGTGATGGGCATTTTGGACTTGCATTTAAATATTATTGTCATTTTACATCACCAATCAGACGATATCCGGATCTTTGTATACATAGGATCATAAAAAAAGTTATACGAGGTGAGCTTGTAGAAAGCGATTTGTCGAAGCTTGAGAAGTTTTGCAAACAAGCGGCAAAGCATTCGTCCGAGACGGAGCGGACTGCAATAGATATCGAAAGGGATGCTGTAAAGCTGAAGATGACAGATTATATCAGGAGATATATAGGTTGTGAGTTTGATGGAGTTATAAGTGGCGTTACGGATTACGGGATATATGTACAGCTCCCTAATTTTGTAGAAGGAATGGTAAGAATCGAAAGCATTAAAGATGATTATTATGATTTTGAACCTGAGAAGTATAGGCTAATAGGCAGGAATACGCATAATACATATGCACTTGGAGATAAGGTGATTATAAAAGTCTTAAATGCTGATGTTTCGTCACGCAAAATAGATTTTGCAATTATTATTTGATCCTGCGGGTGCGTGAGCCTTTTTTTGCTCTCCAAAACGAAGGTAAAAATACGATGAGTACAGTCATAAGACCGAGTCTGCCAACGACCATCAGGAAGCACAAAAATAGCTTCATGACAGGGGCAAACATACTGTAATCACCCTGCATACCTATCAGACCGAAGCTTATACCATCGTTTGAAATGGCACCGATAACGGCAGAAAAGCAGGTTTCTATATCGATACTTTGCATGCTGAGTATAATGGTGCTAAATATGATAGCGGCAAGATAAAGTATGGTAAACGCAGTTACCGAACTTGCCATACTCTTACTGATAGTACTGTCGCCAAGTTTTACAGCTTTTACGACGCGAGGGTGCATATGCTTTGAAAATCCTTTGCCGATAAGCTTTGATACAATGAGGATACGGATCATTTTAAATGCGCCCGTAGTCGAAGCAGAGCAGCCACCTATAATCATCAAAAGCATAAGCACAAAGCAGGCTGCTTGAGGCCACGAGGTATAATCCTCCAGGGCAAAGCCTGAAGTCGAAACAAATGAAGCAACCTGAAAAAAGCTGTCACGAAGCGACATAAAAAAGCTTTTACCTGTATTGCCACAAAATAGTATAAAAGATATTACAAGCGTACATATTGCTATTGATATCAGAAAAGCCCTGACTTCTATATTATGTTTTATTTCGTGCAGATTGCCTTTAAAAAGGTGTATGTAAAGAACAAAGCTCATAGACGAAAGGATTGTAAAGATCGAAACACCCATTTCGACAAAGAAGCTACAGTAATGAGATACGCCCGCAGGATGCGTCAACACGCCTGATGTGCTGATCGAGGCAAGTGCCAAAACAAACGCGTCATATGCACCGATCTTTCCAATCATAAAATATATAAATGCAAGCACTGTAAAAAAAGAGTAAATGCAAATGATGAGCAGTGCTATTTTTTTTGACTTAGGGGCTATTTTATTTGCAAATGTCCCGTGAGATTCGACTGTTGCTATTTGCTGGTCGCCAAGCCCAAACTGTGGCAATAACGAGATTATAAACACGAGAATACAAACTCCACCAACCCAGTGCTGCGTTACCTTCCACAAAAGCAGGCAATGAGGCAAGGCTGGCTCGTAGAAAGCGGAGGCACTTGTCGTTGAAAGTCCGGCAGTCGATTCAAAAATAGCGTCGACAAAGCTACAGTCTACTCCTATGTACGATGATATTACCAAAAAGTACGGAAAAGCACCAAAAAAGGCACTTGTAAATATGACTATAAAGATATTCATATATCCGTCCCTAATCTTTAAGTGGTAGGATGGAATTTTTACAAAGTAAACGATGAGAAGACCTGTGATTATCAGTAGGAATGCAGGTTTTGCAAATGCGTAAGCATATATCGAGTCCTCAGAAAAAAGAGTATACAAAAGAGAAGGTAACATGATGATGCCTGTACCAAGAAGTGTAAGTCCCATAGTTCTAAGTGCTCTTCTCTTGTTTATCTTCATGTGTAACTCCTACCTGTAAGGCCTCCAAAACTTTCTTGTAAACAGCATGAGGAGTGTGAAAAGCTCAAGTCTGCCAGCGATCATCGCAAAAGACATAATAAGCTTTGAAAAACCCGAAAACTCGCTAAATGTGACATTCGAAATATTTATGCCTATATTTCCAAGGCAGCTAAATGCAGAGCTAATACTTGTTGTCATATCAAAGCCGTCAAACGAAAGCAAGAAAGCAGTAAACATACCAAATAATATATATAGGAATAAAAATCCCGAAGTATGTGATATAACATTACCAGAAACATGTTTGTTGCCAACTTTTATAGGTGCAATTGCAGTAGGATGCAATCTTAGAGTAAGTGAACGATTTACCATCTTTGCATATATTAAAATACGCACGACCTTGATACCACCGCTTGTCGATGATGAGCAGCCACCGACAAAAAATAACATAAATAACAGGCTTTGGCAAAATACAGGCCACAGCATATATGAGGACGAAGTAAATCCGCTTGTAGTCATAGTCGATGCGGTCTGGAAAAATCCGAGCTTTAGCGCATTTAAAGGCGACTCGGTATCGCTTATAAGAAGTGTAGCCGAGATAAGTAGCGATACAACAATTAGTATCGTCATATAAAGTCGCCACTCTGAGTCTTTGAAAAACTCCTTTATACCGTTTTTGAAAAATAGGTAAAACAGGTTGAAGTTCATACCCGCAAGCACCATAAACACGGTTATAACGCTTTCTATATAAAAGCTTTCGAAGTGACCGATGCTGTCGTTATAATTTGCAAAGCCACCGGTACCGATGGAGGAAAACGCATGGCAGACGGCATCAAAAAAGTTCATCCCTCCAAATAGAAGCAATATAATTTCTGCGACAGTCATAGCAAAATAGAGAACATATAAAAAACGTGCAGTATCTGCTATGCGAGGGAAGATCTTTGCCGGGTTTGGCCCCGGCATTTCGGCTGAAGCGAGAGATTGTCCTTTTATGCCGAGCATCGGAAGTATTGCAATCGTAAAGATAAGTATACCCATGCCACCGAGCCAATGTGTAAATGTGCGCCAAAATAAAAGTGCGTGTGGCAAAGTTTCAACATCATTGAAGATGGAGGCGCCGGTTGTAGTAAAGCCGGATGTTGATTCAAAAACTGCATCTATAAAGCTGCTTGTTACACCCGACAGTAAAAATGGTACAGCACCAAGTAGGCTTATTAAAATCCATGATATCGAAACCGCAAAAAAACCATCACGCATTTTCATGTCGCCGTCGTTACTTTTTAAAAAAGAAATTAAAAAAATACCCGCAAAAATAGAGGGGATTGATGTAGCTGTGAAAGCTTTCACGCAATCCCACTCTGCATATACAATCCCTATGATGATTGGCAAAAACATCGCCAAACCTATGATTAACATTATAGCCCCAAAAATCTTTATGGAGTTTCTGTATCTTATATCCATAGAAATTCAATCCTTTAACACTAATTTCGCGTAAAAGCAGCCATTTCCGGAAGCGCCGAAAGAAGAGAGAAAATCAAAACTCTGTCGCCTTCGCGAATAATAGTATTGCCGTCCGGAATAATAAGATCTGTACCTCTGTGAATAGCACCTATGATAACTCCAGAGGGAAGTTCAAGCTCTTTTAAAGGCTTATTTGACATTTTCATATTGTGGCTTGCCATAATTTCTGTGATTTCTGCTTGTCCCTGCACAAGTTGGTTTGAGATGATCTTGCGCTTGCCGCGAATCATCTTGGCAAGATTACTTGTAACGATATCAATTGGATTTATCGCCATATCGACACCAAGCTTAGAAACAAGCTCTGTGTAAATACCTCTGCTAACCTTTGCTATAACATCGGAAATACCGTATTCCTTAGCGGTAAGTGCAAGCAAGAGATTATCTTCATCATAGCCTGTTGTGGTTACAAATGCATCCATATCTTCAATATTTTCATCCTCGAGGAGTTCTTTGTCTGTGCCGTCGGCATTTAAGACCATGACATTTTCGAGCTTCTCTGCAAGATAATGGCACCTTGCCAAATCCCTTTCTATTATCTTTACGGAAATGCCAAATTCGGAAAGCTGTTTTGCAAGATAAAGTCCTGTTTTTCCGCCACCTACGATCATAACCTTTTGAATGTCATTATATCTGCCTGACTCGTGAACCTTGTCATTTAGCTCGTGGATAGGCTTTTTTTCACCGATAACATAAAGAGAATCCGTTTCCTGTATTGTATCGTCGCCGTGAGGGATGATAACCTTGCCATTTCGCGAAATAGCTACGACCAACATATTTGAAAGAAGCTTGCTTGCATCAAACATCGACAAGCCTATGAGCTGTGACATTCTCTTTGCTTTAAACTCAATTAAAGATACCTTGCCGGAAGAAAATACGCCGTTACTCAGCGTGTATTTTTCCACAAGGAATTTATATATTTCGTTACTCAGTGCCATATCGGGATTTACCAGATGATCGATATGCATAATGTCTCTGATAAAATCAAACTGGCGCATATGCTCAGGATCTCTGACTCTTGCTACAACTGTTTTACAACCGAGCTGCTTTGCAAATGCCGAAATAACGATATTTAGCTCGTCGTTACTTGTAGTTGCTATCAGATAATCGCATGAGGAGACAGGAATTTCATTTAAAACGGAAATTTCCTTTCCATTTCCTACAAGCGTCATAATATCCATCTGCAGACCCAGCTTTTGTAGTTTGCTCTCGTCAATATCTACAATAGTAATGCTGTGGTTACCGTTTAGCAGTGTGTAAGCTAGCTTTTTACCGAGTTTGCCTGCACCGACTATCGCTATATTCATTTTTAATACCTCTCTTTTTTTGCAAAATCAAATCATTTGCAAAATCTCTATTTATAATTGTATAACAATATTTTTTAATTTCAACACTAAAATGGTGGATATTTTGTAAAGATTGGCAAAGAATGCTAAAATGTTGTACAATTATATTATGAAAGTAAAACAATTTATAGGCGGAGAGCTTTTGGCAAACGCATATGTCGTTTGGGAAGAGGAAAGTAAAAATTGTTACCTGATAGATACAGGCTACAACGGAAAGAAAATTTCGGATTTCGTACTAAAAAACGGGCTCAATCCGAAGGGTATTTTATTTACGCATCATCACTATGATCACATTACAGATGGACCGCTTGTGAGCGAGTTGCTTGGTTGCGATATGTATATTTCGGAAAATGACTTTCCGAAGGCAGCAAAAGCGCTTTTGCGAAAGCAAAAACAAAATGCAATCCTTAGACTAAAGACATTTGAAGCCTCTAAAAATTTTGCCGGAAGCAAGCTTATATTCTCAGATGTCGATAAGGCAAATAAGCTTGAGATAATAAGTACTAAAGGACATACGGACGGCGGTGTGTGCTTTGTCTCGTGGGAAAATAAAATTGCTTTTACGGGAGATACGATTTTTTTGACGGAAATAGGTATCACAAATCTAAAGGACGGTAGTCCAGACGATATGGCAAACAGCTGTAGGTATTTAAACGAAATTTTTACAGATGATATGATGATATATTCCGGACACGGAGAGGTAGGCGCGATGAAAGAGCTGAGAGAGAAAAATATGGAATTTGCCGAAGCTCTTAGGTATGGAATATAACAAATAAGGTGAAAAGCATGATAAATGAAATAAAAAAAGGAAAAATGCAAAATGAAATCAAGCTTATAGCACTCGACCTTGACGGCACAACGCTTAGGAGCGATAAAACGATTGCCGACAAGACAAAGGAGGTGCTCAAAGCTGCGATGCAAAAGGGAGTGCATGTTATGATTGCAACGGGCAGAGGATATTCGTCAATCTCAAAGGAGTTAAAAAGTATTGAGGGTATTGAATATGCTGTTTGTGCAAATGGTGCAGATGTGAGAAGACTTGCTGACGAAAAGTCGGTATATAATGCATTCCTTGAAGAAGAAGCGGCAAGAGCAGTTATTGATCATTTTAAAAAGGACGGTAAGGATATAGAAGTTTTTACAGATGGTAAAGCTTATGTTTCGCAGAGAGAATACGATGATGTAGTATCGGGTCGCTCAAAATTCAGAGATAAAGAATATATGGAGAAAACAAGGCATCCATTACAAGACATATATAATTTTGCTTATGAGCATGCGACAAAGATAGAAAATATAAGCGTGTTTTTCCCGGGAAAATCACAAAAACAAGAAATTTGGAATGGTCTATTGGGGATAAAAAATATAACTATAACATCTTCATTTCCTTACAATGTGGAAGTCGGTGGGGCGCATACGAGTAAGGCAAATGCACTTTTGCATATGCTTGATGAGTTTGGACTTGCGGCAGACCAGATGATGTGTTGCGGTGACGGCCAAAACGACATACAGATGTTTCATGTGGCAGGAATAGCCGTTGCGATGGGTAACGCAGATGATATTGTAAAAAATGAAGCCGATTTTGTGACTGACACAAATGACAATGACGGCGTGGCAAAGGCTATTGAGAAATTTGTGCTGAAGTGCTGAGAAATTACTAATGCTCTTGCTATGATGAAGTAAAAAAATATAGGAATTACGGAATAAAATAGACCTCCTACAAGCAGGAGGTCTATATATGTATATCGACTAAAATATTTATTTTTGTCCGGAAGACTTTAGCACATTTTTGATCTTGTGCTGCACCATGGATTTGATAGCGTCACGTGCAGGTCCTAAATATTTGCGCGGATCAAAATCTGCAGGGTTTTCAATCAAATATTTTCGGACCTCTGCTGTCATAGCGAGTCTTAGGTCAGTGTCGATGTTGACCTTACAGATACCGTGCTTCGCCGCCTCGGTGATCATATCTTCGGGTACACCCTTGGCGCCGGGGATATCCCCACCGAATTTGTTGCACTTATCCACAAATTCGGGAAGCACGGTAGACGCACCATGTAGCACAAGAGGTGTATCAGGTATCATCTGATGTATCTTCTTTAATCTTTCAAAATCAAGACTCGGATCGCCTGCGAATTTATAAGCGCCATGGCTTGTACCGATTGCTATAGCAAGCGAATCAACACCTGTTTTTTGCACAAATTCGGCAGCTTCCTCAGGGTCTGTATATGTTGCAGCCTTTTGATCAACTTTTATATTGTCTTCGACTCCGGCAAGCTTGCCAAGCTCTGCCTCGACAACAACGCCGTGAGCGTGGGCGTATTCGACAACCTGTCTTGTAAGCTTGATGTTCTCTTCAAAAGGATGCTTAGAACCATCGATCATAACAGATGTAAAGCCATCATCTACACATTTTTTGCATATTTCAAAATCCTCGCCGTGGTCAAGATGTAGGCAGATGTCTAAGCCTGTATCTATCATAGCTGCCTCAACAAGCTTCATCAGGTATGCAGGCTTAGCATATTTCCTTGCGCCGGCAGACACCTGCAGGATTAAAGGAGCGTTTTCTTCGCATGCCGCATCTACGATGCCTTGTATAATTTCCATATTATTTACATTGAAAGCACCTACTGCATGATCAGCATTTAGCGCTTTTTGAAACATCTCTTTTGTAGTGATAAGAGCCATATGTATACCTCCTATTTAGTTATATTGCTTTCATCCTATTTATTCGCTTTTTTTAGAACTATCATCACTATTGCTATTATCGTTATCCGACTTATCTGAATTTTCGTTTTTTTGCGAGTCATCATCAGACTGCTCGATTTTTTGAATTGCTTGAGACTGTTGTTCTGCTAGTTCCTTAGGATATTGCATAATATCCTTTACCCTAAAGGCGATTATAGTCAATGCAATTAACAATATGACGATAGCTACGACGATGTCATTTTTGTTGTATAAAAAATCTTTGAATTTCTCCATAACACATTTCTCCTTTTTCACAATTATGATACCACAAAAAAACGCTTCTTTCTATGTTATTTTTTGCTATTTCGTGTATAATAATATGTATGGTAAAAATGAATATACAAAGAGACGATGCCAATCAAAGGCTCGATAGATTTTTAAAAAAATATTTCAAAAAAGCGTCGCTTTCACAGATATATAAGATGATTAGAAAAGACATCAAGGTAAATGGCAAGAGAGCTAAGGAAAGCACATTTTTAAATGAGGGAGATGAGCTTTGCATATACATACCAGACGAGCAGCTTGCAAAGCTTAAGGAAGATAAAAAGACTTTTCATGTGACAAGGCAGTTTAAGATTGTATATGAAGATGACGATATGATTGTCGTGTCAAAGCCATTTGGTCTTTTGACGCACGGTGACAGTAAAGAAAAGAAAAACCATCTGACAAATCAAGTGATAAATTATTTGGTTTCGACTGGTGCATACGACCCTAAAAGTGCATCTACATTCATTCCAAGTCCGGCAAATCGTCTCGACAGAAATACGACAGGGCTTGTGGTATTTGGCAAAAATGCAGACTCTCTTAAAAGATTAAATAAGATGATAAGAGAACGTGAATGCATAGAAAAGTACTATTTGACGATAGTTTCGGGCAAGCTTACAAAAAGTCTTTATTTAGAGGATTTTTTGGAAAAGGACAGTAGTAAAAACAAGGTTAGACTTGTTAAAGAAGCTGCAAAAGCAAAGCAAATTAAAACATGTGCTATGCCTATAAAGACAGCAAACGGATTTACGCTTACGGAGGTCAAGCTTATAACAGGCAGACCGCATCAGATAAGAGTACATCTTGCAGGTGAGGGGTTTCCGATAATAGGTGATGTAAAATATGGCGATAAAAAAATGAACGAGCTTGTAAAAAAGAAATATGGACTGACAACACAGCTGCTTCATGCGTATAAACTTGTCATAGACGGCAGGGAGATAACTGATGAATTACCAAAGGAATTCAAAAGGATAAAAAGAGACCTGATAGATTAAAAAAATCAATTAGATGGGAATAAATTTAAGTAAATATGAGAGTAGACAGATTAAAAAAGAAAAAAAAGAGAATATTTAGAAAAGACAAAAAAAGTGTTATAAAAAATGACAGCCTCGAAATCGATGAAAAGAAGGGCCCGAAAGTTTTAACTGAAACTGAGAAAAGAGATCGTATCGCAAAGGACATATTAAAGGAAATCCTTATTGCTCTTCTCATATGTATAATACTTCTGTTTTTTGTCATTCCGACAAAGGTAAGCGAGCATAGCATGCAACCGACCATAAATGACGGAGATGTCTTACTCTTAAATAAGCATTTATACATACATCCTGAGTCCGGAGACATAGTTGTTTTTAAGAGCGATTTAAAGGATGCCGATGGGACAAATATGAACCTGATAAAGAGAGTTATAGGTACGGAAGGCGATGTAATAACGATAACAAATGGCAAGTTATATAGAAATGGCGAGATTGTCGAGGAGGATTATATCTACGGTGAATGTACCGGAGAGGTATATAACTATACTGTGCCTAAGGGCAAAATATATGTGCTTGGCGATCATCGTGAGGTAAGCAGGGACAGCAGAGAAATCGGGGCAGTAGACGAGGATGATGTTATAGGAATAGCATTTTTTAGAGTTTGGCCACTTAAAGATATAGGCGTAGTACATTAATAAAATGAAGAAATAAAAATATACAAAAAAGGAACAAAATGGAAGAAAGAAGCGAAAATAAAGATCTAAATAAAAAATCAGAAACACTTGATCTTTCTATTTTAGATGAGTTGCGCGGCGAAGGAGCCGAAGAGCAGAAAGACTCGTCAGCAAAAGATATCGTTAGGGGCGCGATTATAGGGCTTATTATAATGGTACTCGTAGCTATATTTATAAAACCCATAATAGTGCAAGGATCTTCAATGGAACCGACTATAAACAATAAAGATTACTTGCTTATAAGCAGGCAGGCATATAAAATAGGAGAACCGGAGCGTGGGGACATTGTGGTATTTCCGCATCAGCAAGGAAGTGAAGATACTCTCTATATCAAAAGGGTTATTGCACTTCCCGGTGATCATTTAAAAATTAAAAACGGTAAGGTCTACATAAATAATAAAATGCAGGATGAGGAGTATTTAAAGGACGGAACGAAAACATCGGGTAATATAGATTATACAATACCGGAAGGCGAGATTTTTGTGATGGGAGACAACAGGGAGAATAGCTCTGATAGCAGATTTTTTGGTACGGTGAGTATAGAAGATGTGAAAGGAAAGGTTCTTATACGACTTTTCCCATTTAATAAAATAGGTAAAGTGTGATGAAAAAGGAAAGCAGGCTAATAGCAAACAACAAAAATGCACGGCGTGAGTTTTTTATAGATGATACATACGAGGCAGGCCTTGTTTTGACCGGAACGGAGATAAAATCTATAAGAGCAGGGCGTGTTAACATAAAAGAAAGTTATGCAAAGCTTATAGACGGCGAAGTCTTTATTATAGGAATGCATATAAGCCCATATAAGCAAGGCAATATATTTAATGTTGATCCGTTACGCGTGCGAAAGCTTTTGCTAAATAAAAGAGAAATAAATAAGATTGGCGAAAAAGTTTCTGAAAAGGGCAAGACGCTTGTGCCTTTGAAGCTTTATATAAATAGCTCAGGACTGGCGAAGATGCAAATAGGTGTGGCACATGGTAAAAAGCTGTATGACAAGCGTGCAGATATTGCCAAAAGAGACGCACAGATGAAAATGCAAAGAGCTGTCAGACGAGAACTTAGATAAGGGGATGTACTGGTTTCGACAGAGATGTGGAAGCCAAATAAGCGAGTCGTAGATTGCACTCTCTACGAAAAAAGGTGCACGTTAAATATAAACGCTAAAGATAATAACAATTACGCATTTGCTGCCTAATTTACGCAGCCGCGCGTCGACCCGATCTCACCTGCAGGATAGGATGTTCGGCGTCATTATGCAGGAAAACTCTATGTGAAAGCCCGGCAGCATAGGGGAACAACGGGATAGCACATTTTATGATTTGTCTTTAAATCTTTAATGCTGTGAATTAAACAAATAAAGACTGCGCTCGGAGAAATTTTGGTGAAAGCGTCTTTGGACAGGGGTTCGACTCCCCTCATCTCCACCATATTTTGAAACAATATTATTTGCTACAATGCTTGCTTTTTGATTTAGCAAGCTTAGCGAAAGGGAAATTATATGAAAAAAACAACGTCTTTGATATTATCTATAATGCTTATATTAACGCTCGTGCCGGTAGCTTGGCTTGCTGATGGTAGTGCTGTTTACGCTGATGACGAAAAGGAAGTTTCGATACTTTTTACTCATGATATGCATAGTCACCTTGATGCAACCACACAGACACGTGATGGTGAAACAACTACAACAGGTGGCCTTGCAAAGATTAAAACTATAAAGGAACAGACTGAGGAAAAATATGAGGGCACATTTTTACTTGACGGCGGAGACTTCTCAATGGGTACTCCATTCCAGAGCATATTTAGGACGGATGCGGCTGAGCTTGTGACGATGGCGCAGGTTGGATATGATGCCACTACATTTGGCAATCACGAATATGATTATGGTGCAAGTGGACTTGCAGAAATGTTAAATGTGGCGGCTGACTATGATGAAAGAGATTATCAAATGCCGACAATAGTAGGCACAAATATAAATTGGGAAAAGACATTATCAGACGATAGCACAAAAGAGGCAGGTCAAAAACTCAAGTCAGCCTTCGAGAAGTATGGCGTATGTGATTATACGATTATAGAAAAAAACGGCGTCAAAATGGCAGTCTTTGGTATTATGGGTGACGAGGCGATAAGTAATGCGCCTGAGGCAGGTGTTGAGTTTAGCGATTACATAAAGAGAGCAAAAAAGATAGCTGAGGAGATAAAACAAAATGAGGAAGCGGACATCATAGTTTGTCTCAGCCATTCGGGTACAAATGAGGATGATTTTGACAGCTCAGAAGATGTTGCTCTTGCAAAAGAAGTTGAGGATATCGATCTTATCATAAGTGCGCATTCGCATACTGTGCTTTCGGAGGCTAAAACCGTAGGCGATACAACGATCGTTTCATGCGGGGAATATACAAATAATATAGGGCATATCGTACTCCAAAAAAACGGCGATAAGTATGATGTAAAAAAATATAACCTTATAAAGCTCGACGACGACGTAAAAGGTGATTCAAATATACAAAGTACAGTAAATAAATTTAAGCAAACTGTTAATAGCAAATTTTTTAGTAAGTACGGATTTAAATACGACCAAACGCTTGCTGAAAGTGAGTTTGCTTTTACAGATATAACTAAGTTTGCTGATGAGCAGGGCGAGGATGCTTTGGGCGATTTAATTTCAGACAGCTATATATATGCTGTAAAAGAAGCAGAGGGAAGCGATTATGAGCCTATTTCGGTCTCGGTGGTGCCTGCAGGTACCGTCAGGGCATCGTTTGGAGAGGGCAAAATAACGACAGCTGATGCATTCAATGTTAGCTCTCTTGGAATGGGTGAAGACGGTAGCGTGGGATATCCGGTTGTTAGCGTTTATCTAAACGGCAAGGAGCTAAAAAATCTTGCAGAGGTCGATGCCTCTATCTCTCCGAGTATGCAGGTTGCACGCCTTTATATGAGCGGCATAGGCTATACAATAAATGATAAAAGGCTATTTTTAAATCGTGCAACGGACATAAAGCTTATAGATAGTGACGGCAATAAAATAGAAAAACTCGATAATGATAAACTTTACAGGGTTGTAGGCGGACTTTATTCGTGTCAGATGTTAAGCCTTGTAACAGAGCAGTCGCACGGGCTTCTTTCCATCGAACCTAAGGACAGTGAGGGTAATGTCATAACAGACTTCAATAAGCAGGCTGTAAAGGACAGTGATGGCGGGGAGATAAAAGAATGGTATGCGCTTGCTACATATATTGATTCCTTTGACGGGGGCGATGTACCAAGCTATTATAATACTACGCATGCAAGAAAGACTGTCGATAACAGTCTAAATCCTATAAAGCTTTTGAAACAGCCAAACCATATAGCGGTGATGCTGATGTGCATAATATTGATTCCACTTGTGATAATAGCAGGTATAATCATAGGCGTTGTAAAGAGAAGAAATCAAAGGAGAGGCTTTGCGAGGAGTATGTTCTCAGGAAGCCACAACAGGACATACAAGAGGACTGTAGCTTCAAAGGGCAGAGGTATTAGGCCGACACATAAGAGAAGTAAAATAAATAGAAAAAATAAAAGAAGATTTTAGAGGTGCGCAATTTTAAATGAAAGAAATAGTAGTAGCGACACAAAATAAGCATAAAATTGACGAAATAAATGAGATAACAAAAAAGTTTGGATTTAAGACGTTCAGTCTTGAAGATGTAGGGCTATCTGATATTGAGATAGTTGAAGACGGCGCTACTTTTGAGGAAAATTCATTTATTAAAGCAAGCACTATTAAAAAACAGATTGACAAAATAGTGATTGCTGATGATTCGGGGCTTGAAGTTGATGCGCTTGACGCAAGACCCGGAGTTTTTAGTGCGAGATTTGCAGGCGAGGATGCAACGGATGGAGAAAATAATGAAAAGCTTCAAAAGGAGCTTTTAGGTATTCCGTACAAAAAAAGGACAGCGAGATTTGTATGTGTCATAACTATGCTTTTTACAGATGGCAAAAAGATAGTTGCAAGAGGCGAAGTAGAGGGGCATATAATTGACGAATCGCGCGGAGAAAATGGCTTTGGATATGATCCGTATTTTGTGCCTAACGGATATGATAAGACTTTTGGAGAACTTACATCTGATATAAAAAACAAAATCAGCCATAGAGCAAAGGCCTTAGAACAACTTGCAAAAAAACTAAAGGCTGAGTAGCTTTTGAGAGGTTAAAATATATGCGAAAAAGAATGTATAAGATGCTTTCTTTGGGGCTAAGACAATTAAATGATCCATATTACCAGGGCTTTGCTGCGCAGGTTGCTTTTTATTTTATATTAGCGCTCGTACCGATAATGTTGCTTATTTCACAGGTTCTTATTATAGTATTTAAGCAGGATTTGCAAACTGCTATGGGTTGGCTTATGGATTATTTTGGAGATTCGCCGATTACAACGCAGGTGGAAAATATCGTTACAGGAGGCACAGGCGGAGCGACAAGTGTGATTTTTATAATTATCGCCATCTGGGCGGCTTCAAGAGCGCAATTTTCGATGATGAGAATTACAAATTATACATTTAGCAATGGTCAATCAACAGGTAAAGGCTTTGTAAAGGATAGGATGAGATCCTTTGGAACGATGGCGATAGTGATACTTACAATTATATTTGCGATCGTTGTTCTTATGTATGGAGATCTTATATTGAGCGTGATATTGACATTTATCGGAAAAGAGGACGCCGCAGAAAATATATGGATGCTGTTGCGCTGGCCGATAGCAATCGTTTTATACTTTCTAATGATAAGCTATAATTATTATGTGCTTCCGACGCGCAAAATGAAATTTAGGGAAATAATACCAGGAAGCATATTTGCATCAATAGGCCTTTTGATAGTGACATATATATATTCCAAATATGCATTTTCTATAGCAAACTACAACCTGCTATACGGCTCATTTGCAACGGTTGTCGCACTTATGTTTTGGTTTTACTTCCTTGCGTGGGTTTTGTTTTTGGGTGTGTTGTTTAATAAAGTCTGGGCAGACACAAAGGATCAAAAAAAATCAGAGTTTTAAACTCTTAAAACTCTGATTTTTATAATACCGTTGATGTTTAGTAATTCATTTAGCTCAGCCTCTGTAATTTTGGAGTCTACATCAAGCAGGGTTACTGCAAAATCATCCTTTGATTTATTTGTCATATTTCTGATATTTATTTCGAGTTTAGACATTACAGAAGTTATCTCACTTAGCATAGACGGGATATTTTTATTTAAAATGCAAATTCGGGCATAAGCCTCGCTATTAAGCTCTCCAAGTGAGCAAGCAGGATAATTCACAGAATTCATAATGTTGCCATTTTCGATATATTCGCGAAGCTCCTCGACTGCCATGATGGCACAGTTGTCTTCTGCTTCTTTTGTCGAAGCACCGAGGTGAGGCATAATGATTACATTTTCCTTTCCAATCAATTTTTCGGTAGGAAAATCTGTAACATAATATTTTAGTAGATTTTCGTCAAGTGCATTTACAAGAGCACTTTCGTCAACGAGCTTATCTCTCGAATAGTTCAATAGCACAGCATTTTCTTTCATCTGCATAAAGCATCTTTTATCAAACATTCCTGCCGTTTTATCTGTTGCCGGCACATGCAAAGTTATGTAATCGCTTTTAGCAAGAAGCTTTGATAAATCGCTTGTTACAGGGATGCTGTTTGAAAGATTATGAGCTGATTTTAGTGATATAAAAGGATCATATCCTATAACTTTCATTCCAAGGCCCTGCGCTGCATTTGCAACAAGTACGCCGATAGCGCCAAGACCTACAACGCCAAGAACCTTACCCTTTATCTCGCTACCGGCAAATTGACTTTTACCTTTTTCTACTGCAGCGGAGATATTTTCTGTAAGTGAAGATGCCCATTTGATAGCAGGCGCAATATTTCGCGCAGCGACGAGCATACCCGCAATGACAAGCTCTTTAACAGCATTTGCGTTAGCGCCGGGTGTGTTAAATACTACAATACCCTTTTCGGCACATTCCTTTAGCGGAATGTTGTTTACTCCGGCGCCTGCACGAGCAATTGCAAGAAGATGTTTGCTAAAAGACATGCTTTTCATATCTTGGCTTCTTACGACGATGCCGTTTGCATTTTCGATATCATCGCTCAATCTATATTTGTCATCGAATTTTGCAAGTCCGATAGGTGAAATTTTATTTAAAGTTGCTATTTGATACATATAAAAGGCTCCTTTCATGTTTAAATTCTTCTCAACAAGTGTATCATTTTACCAAAGCCAAGTAAAGTGGTATAATATGTCTTTAATGAGCAAATATTCTAATTATAAAACGACAAAATTTGGAGGTGTCTTTGGTGGAAAATAAAAGAGCGTATAATTTTTCGGCAGGTCCGTCGATGCTACCGGCGGATGTTTTACAAAATGTAGCAGATAATTTATTGAATTACGAGGGCTGTGGGCAGTCAGTTATGGAGATGTCTCACAGATCCCCTGAGTTTAAAAAGATAATTACAGATGCGGAGAACAATTTAAGAGAACTTCTAAATATACCTGATGATTACAAGGTACTATTTTTACAGGGTGGTGGTACGTTGCAATTTTCAATGGTACCTATAAATCTTATGACAGGGAGCAAAAAGGCAGACTATGTGGTAGGAGGTTCTTGGGCGATGAAGGCTGCAAAAGAGGCTTCAAAATTCGGTGATGCGAGAGTTGTTGCAACCTCAAAGGATGATAATTACACATATATTCCAAAGCCTACAAAGGATGAGATAAGACAGGATGCAGATTATGTGCATATTACATATAATAACACTATATACGGCACGCATTATGCTAATGTGCCTGATTTTGGAGATGTAATGCTCGTTGCGGATATGTCGAGTTGTATTCTTTCAGAAGAAGTGGATGTTACAAAATTTGGGCTTATATATGCTGGAGCGCAAAAAAATATCGGACCTGCAGGTATGACTATTGTAATAGTGAGAAAGGATCTGCTTGGTAAAGCTCCGGCAGATACACCGATTTATCTTGATTATTCCACTCATGCGGATAACGGCTCTATGTACAACACACCGCCGTGCTTTGCGATATATGTAGCAGGAGAAGTGTTTAAGAAGATTAAAAATGAAGGCGGTATCAAAAAGTTGCATGAGAGAGATGTGCAAAAGGCAGAAAAGCTATATAAAGCGATAGACGAAAGCAAGCTTTTTTCATGCCCTGTAAATGAGGAAGACAGATCACTTATGAACGTTGTTTTTGTAACAGGAAACGAAGAGCTTGACAAGAAGTTTATAGCACAGGCAAAGGAAAAAGGTTTACATAATCTAGGCGGACACAGGAGTGTCGGAGGCATGAGAGCTTCAATATATAACGCAATGCCAACAGAAGGCGTTGATGAGTTGATTGACTTTATGAAAAAATTTGAAGAGGAGAATATATAATGAAATATTTTGTGCTCGTTCCGGACGGAGCAGGAGATGAAAAGATAAAGGAATTAGGAGATAAAACGCCGCTTGAGGCAGCAAATATGCCTTGCGTAGATGAGCTTGCAAGCCTAGGGGAGATAGGCATGGTGCAAAATGTGCCGGATGGCATACCACCGGGAAGCGACGCTGCAAATCTTTCTGTTATGGGGTACGATCCGGCAGTATATCTAACAGGCAGATCTCCGCTTGAAGCAGCAAGCATAGGGATAAATATGAATGACACGGATGTTGCATTTAGGGTAAATATCATCACACTTGAAGGTGACGGTGCGTATGAGGATATGACGATCGTTGACCACAGCTCAGGCGATATCTCAACAGAGGAAGCAGATGAGCTTATAAAAGCGCTTTCTAAGGAATTCATAGACGATGATATTGCTCTTTACACAGGCGTGAGCTACAGACACTGCATGATTGTAAAAAACGGCAGGACTGATTATGAGACAACTCCACCACATGATGCACTTACGCAGAGGGTAGGCGACAACCTGCCAAAAGGACCTGATGCTGACAGACTTATAGCTATGATGAAAAAGAGTTATGAAATATTAAAGGATCATCCGGTTAATAAAAAGCGTATAGAAAAAGGTTTAAATCCGGCTAACTCGGCATGGATATGGGGGCAGGGCAAAAAACCGACATTGTCACTATTTAAAGAGAAGTATGGTATAGACGGCACTGTTGTAAGCGCAGTTGACCTCATCAAGGGAATAGGTATATATGCAGGACTGACAAGCGTAGATGTTGAAGGCGCGACAGGTACACTTCACACAAATTATGAGGGAAAGCAAAAGGCAGCAGTTAGGGCATTTGAGCAGGGAAAGGACTTTGTTTATATGCACCTTGAGGGACCTGACGAGTGCGGACATCAGGGTGATGTGTCGGGCAAAGTAGAGTCACTTGAGAAGATTGATAAGCTTGTTTTGAAACCAACTATAGATTATTTGCGAAGCACCGGCGAAGATTTTAAAGTCCTTGTCGTACCTGACCACAGAACACCGATATGTTTAAGAACACACAACTCGGTTCCGGTACCTTATGTTATATACAAGAGTTATGATGAAAAGCAAAAAGACACAAGCAAAACATTTACAGAAAGCGCAGGCGAAAGATCAGGAAAGTTTTTTGCCAATGGATATGAGATGGCAGACTACTTTTTTTGTGAGAAATAGATAAGGTGAAAAATAGATAATAATTTAGGAAAACAAAATGCAAATAGCACATTATAAGAAAATAGAAAAACATGCAAGGTTTATTTTGCCACTATTGATTGTGACTGTGCTGTTTTTGTTGCAGATATTTTCACCAACATATGCAGGCACTACATCGGCACAAAAGCCTATCATAGATAGCGATAAAGCTTTTGTCTGCGATATTAAGACAGGAGCTATAGTATATAGCAAGGGCGAAGAGAACACCTTTAACCCAAGAGATTTAAACAAGCTGATGACAGCGCTTGTGGTCGCGGATGAAAAAGATCTTACGGACGGCGATCTGGATAATATAAAGAAGATGCTTAAAGAAAGTGACAACACTCATGCGGATGCTTTTGCAAAGGAAATATCCGGAAGTGTGACAGATTTTTGCAAAAAAATGAACGAAAAGGCGAAAGCGCTTGGTTGCAAGGAAACAAGCTTCACGACAGCAGGAGGTGTAGGCGATAAAAAAAGCAAAATATCTGCCGGCGATATGTCGCTCATTTTGGATGCGTTTTTTGACAATAAGGATCTAAAATCTACTGTTACCTTTGAAAAAAAAGATGGTGATAAGACAAAAGCAAAGTATGCGACTATCGGCAAAGGAAATGACAAGTCGCAGATATATACCATCGCATTGGCACAAAAGGATGATACGATGCTTATAAGTGTTTGTATTGGTGGAGCCTCTACAGAAACCAATCAGGCAGATAGTGACAACCTTTTGAAGTATGGAATAAAAAATTACAGAACATATATAGTTGTAGCAAAAGGCGAGAGTGCCGGGCATGTAAAAATAAAGGGTGGCCAGAGGATATATGTTAAAGGATATGCTAAAGATGATCTTTGTGTGACATTGCCAAAGGAGGGAGAGGATTCGCTTGTAAAAACGGAAATTACAACAGTAGAAGATCTCAAGGCGCCTGTAAAGAAAAATAAAGTTATAGGACAGATAAAGGCGATTGAAGCAGGCACTGTGACAGCGCAGGTAGATCTTGTTACAAAAAAGGAAATAAAGCAGGGCGGACCATGGAGCAAAATCGGTCTTTCAGATTATATGTTTTTTGGAATATGTGCGATACTTTTCCTACTCATAATCCTTATTATAATCATAAAGATAAAAAAGAAGAAAAGACAAAAAAGAATAGAAGCTCTTCAGGAAGCGAAGAGACAAAAAGAGCTTGAGCGCATCGAAAAGGAGAGATTAGAGAAGCGCAGGAGAAATTGGCCGTATTAGCGGAGAATAAAAATGTTTGATATCAAGGAAAACTTAAAAAAACTCCCGAACAAACCGGGAGTTTATCTGCATAAGGATAAACTTGGCAATATAATATATGTTGGCAAAGCTGTTTCGCTCAAAAATAGAGTGAGACAGTATTTTCAGAGCAAAAAAAATATGGATGCAAAGGTTCGTGCTATGGTATCAAACATTGAGGAGTTTGAATATATAATTTGTGATAACGAACTCGAAGCTCTTGTGCTCGAAAACAACCTCATAAAAAAACATAAGCCAAGGTACAATGTATTATTGCGCGATGATAAAACATATCCATATATATGTATTACAAACGAAAAATGGCCACGCATCATAAAAACGCGGCTGCCGGAAAAAAACGGCGGTACATATTTTGGGCCATATAGCGATGTATCTGCTGTAAATAATATGATAGACCTTTTAAATAATGTTTACAAAACTAAAAAATGCTCATATAAGGTTTTTAAAAAAGGCTTTAGACCTTGTTTAAATTATCATATCGGGCAGTGTGATGGAATTTGTACAGGCAAAGCAGACCATGGCGCATATATGAAGCGAATAGAAGAGGTTTCCAAATTTTTAAAAGGAAGACAAAAGGATTTGCTTTCCTATATAAAATCCGAGATGGATGAGGCAGCAGAGCGCCTTGATTACGAAAATGCGGCAAGGTATCGCGATTATATATCGGCGGCCAAAGCAATATCAGAAAAGCAAAGAGTGACTCTTGCTCATACTAAAGATATGGATTTAATACTATATGCGCAAAAAGGTAACGTAGTGGTATTTTATGTTAGGGATGGCAAACTTTCGGGCAGAGAAACATTTTCGATGCAGATAAGTCCAGAGGATAGTGAAAGCAATATATTAGGTGCGTTTATTAAACAGTATTATGCAAATGCACCAAGCGGTCCATCTGAAATTTTGCTTGAAAAAGAAATAGATGAAACAGAAGAACTTGAAAATTTTCTTTCGTCATTATGGAATAAAAAGGTTAGGATACATGTAGCAAAGCGTGGCGAAAAAAGAGACTTTATGCAGATGGCTCTGGATGATATGAAAAGGATGATTACTGGCATAGAGCAAAAGGAAAAAAATAAACGCGAAAGAGAGGCTAAGATACGGGCTCAAATAACAGAAGTTATAAAAAAAGCTACGCTAACCCCGTCGGTAGCAGAGAGCGAGGCAGGTAAAATCAGACTTGAAGCGTATGATATATCAAATATAAATGGAGCTTTTAATGTTGGGAGTATGGTAGTATATGACGGAAGCAGGCCAAATAAAAAAGCATACCGAAGATTTAGGATACGCATGGTAGATGGTGCAGATGACTATGCCTCCATGCAGGAAGTCATATATAGGAGAGTGAACAAGGCGCTTGCAGAGGATAAAGGCTTTTTGCCACTTCCAGATATTATACTTGTAGACGGAGGAAAAGGCCAAGTGCATGCGGCTTTATCGGTATTAGAACAGCTCGGCATATCCATTCCTGTTGCAGGTATGGCAAAGGACGACTTTCACAGAACAAGAGCTCTTGTATATCCCGTGCGCCGAACGGATAGAGGTATAGCTTTTGTAGAGGAAGAGCTAAAGGAAAATGATTTATTATTTAAATATATAGGTAGCATACAGGAGGAAGTCCATCGTTTTGCGATTGAATATCATAAAAAGCTCAGAGAAAAGGACATGACTCGTTCTCAGCTTGATGAGATAGAAGGCATAGGCAAAATTAAAAGGACTAATCTGCTACTGTATTTTAAGGATATTGAAAGGATAAAATCGGCAAGTGAGGCAGAAATTTTAAAGGTGCCTAAAATAACAAAGAAAAATGCTAAAGATATAGTAAATTTCTTTCTTGCTCAAAAAGACAACAGATGATACAATAAGAAGAAAATAAAGATATATCGACAAATATATATTTATAACGGAGGAACAAAATGGCAGAGGAAAAGGATATAATAACGCTGGAGTTTGACGGCGGCGAAGAAGTAGAGTGCGAAATTATGGGTACTTTTGAGGCCGGCGAAAAGGAATATGTAGCGCTTATTCCGGAAGATGGTTCGGATGATGTTTGGATTTACGAATATCAAGAACTTGACGACGATTTTAAGCTTTTAGATATAGAGGACGATAAGGAATTTGAGATTGCTGTTGCCGAGTTTGATAAGATAATGGCAGAGTAATTGTTGCCGATGTTTACCAGACAATACTTGCGTGCAGATATTGATAAATTTAAAGACATAGGACAATAAAGAAATATAAAGACAGGTGCTAAATTACTTAGCACCTGTCTTATGATTTATCTATTTTTTTATAATCCTATAATTGTGAAGTGATTAGTCTAACTTTGCAGCCTGACTTCTTTTCTTCATATTTCTTAGACCGAAGATCCATAGAGGGAGTATTACGAATATCCAGTTGTAGATGCCGAGGTACTTGTATGCAACCTGCACAACCCACATTAGGCCAAATGTTGATACGCCGTATGAGAATCCAAGGCATATAACGGCTATGATTGCATTTCTGAGTACGCTACTCTTCATGTTTTTAAATACATATGGATTGAACCTTTCTACCATTCCGAAAGTAAATCCTACGGCAGTAGTTATAAGAGCCAAGAACAATAGTATTGGGTATGCTACTGCAAGTATTGAAGAATCAAGGTGATTTACAATCCATACAGTTGGAAGCTTCTGAGCTTCAGGATCTGTATAAATTTCAGGCATTCCTGAGAATATCAATAGGCATATACCGCTCAGCATTATGATATTGATAATCCAGCCTGTGAACATCGCACCTTTTGCTTCTTTCTTAGACTGTGCACCCTGGAATGAAGAAGCTATACCACCGATTGCAGTAATCTGGAAGCCGGCATATGTCAAAGTCCAAAGAAGTGCATTGCCGAATGAACCCGGAGTTGTACCGCTGGCAGAACCGGTTAGACTCCACTTAGAAGATTCTGGGTTTACATATCCTTCTTTAAATAGATCCACGATATTTGGCCAGAATTTCATAAGACCGAGTATGAGAACTATAACGATTATAACTAGTATGCCGATAGTCATTATGAGGGCATTCTTTCTTACAAGCGATGCACCGAATATACAAATGACTGTTACGATGGCTAACATGATAAGTGAACCAAGTACCGTATTTATTCCAAAATACTGGTTAGCAAGGGTACCACCCATTGCAAGTGATGCCGCAGTTGCAGAAATGGTTGTGATGATGATACCAACGTCCATCATAACCTTACAAAACTTACCGATAGGTGCAGTGGCCTGCTCTGCCCAACCGTCGTAGTTCCAAAGACCTGTTTCTCTTGCACTTTCTATACCTATATAAAATGTAAATGCAACGATACTCATTGCGATGATAGGCATAAATACGCCAAACCAGCCGTGATTTGCAAAGTACTGAAGTTCCTGTGTACCGGATGCGAAGCCTGCACCGCAGTGTGTTGAGAACCATACAGCAGCTGTACCGAGGCTGACGGCAGTGAAGTATTTACCATTTTTTTTGTTGTTCATAGTCATTACCTCTCTTTACATTATTAAAAAATTAACAACCTATGGGAAGATTATAATAGCTAAATTAGCAAAAATATATTGAAAATTGTGATGTTAATATATTAAAATATTTAATATAAAATAGAAGATAGATTTTGAAAAGAAATTATAATATAAGTAGGAGAAATTAGGGATGAAGACCGAATTTTTTGAGCAACTCATAGCAATAGTCGAATCAAAGAACATGTCAGAGGCAGCGGTCAAGTTAAATATGGCACAACCGACACTGAGTCTTTCTATGAAAAATTTTGAAAGTGAGTTAAATGCAAAAATATTTGAGAGAGTAGGTCGCGAAAACAAATTGACTGCATTTGGGGAGGATTTATATAGAAAGGCAAAAGTCATAGATGAAGAAATAAAACAGCTCCAAAGCTATGTGGTTAAAAAAAGGGATGAGATAAATTATCTTTCGGTTTCAAACAACTTTTCGCTTCTCGGAAAGGATGCTTTTCTTGACTTATATCAAAAATACAGCAAAAAGGAAAAAAAGCTTACCAATTTTAAGGTCGAAGATGTGGCGATAAATATCATCATTGATAATGTTGCGGCAGGGAAGAGTGAGATAGGCATTGTACGATTTTTTGTAGACAAAAGGGGCTCGTTAGAACGGATGCTCGCATATCAGGGTCTTGAATATCGTAAGCTTGCGGAAGAAGATATTTGCGTAGTTGTAGGAAAACAAAATCCGCTGTATTATATCGAAGCTGATTCTATAGATGTCGAGCATCTAAAAAATATGTCTTTTGTTTCGCATAATACAGAGACGATGGATGCACTTTGGATAAGTTGCCTTAAGGAGTTGAATATAGAATCCGTCACCATGTCACTTGCAAGTGTAGGCAATGTAATGAGTGCAGTGCGAAATACAGATGTCGCATTTATTGACACAAGAAAGGATCATTCGCATAACGATTGGTACAAAGATGTAAGATATATCACGGTTACACCGATAAAAAAATGTGAGCTTGGATGGATTAAAATAAAAAACAGAGAGCTTACGCAGACAGGAGTAAATTATTTGCAGTGTCTTGAAGAGCGAATTTTAAAGTGGAGAGAGGCACAAAAAATAAAAGAGGGTATACAATGAGACAGTATTTAGAAGAAACGTATTCACAAGAAGTGGCAAATGAAAATCCCGATACGCCACTAAGGGTTGTCTTTTTTAGGATTTACGACAGGAAGATAGCCGCAGGAGAAATCTCCTTTAAAAATATAAAAATGGATAAAGATCAGTTCATATGTCTTAGCACGGCACAAGATCCGGAAATGACACGCGATGATGTGATAAATTTATGTATAAATATGAAACTTACAAAGGAAGAGGCAGACGAGATGATGATTGCTGCAGGATATGAGAAGCTATAAAATGAAAAGCCTTATAATAGCAGAAAAACCGTCGGTCGCACGCAATATAGCCGATGCAACAGGCGTTAAAACAAGAAAAGATGGGTATTTAGAGGGTGACCAATATATCATAACATGGGTATTTGGTCACTTGCTTCAGTTATATGATGCGGTAGATTATGATCCTAAAATGAAGTCGTGGAGGATGGAGAATTTTCCATTCATACCTGATGAGTTTAAGTATAAAATAAAAATGCAAGCTGCGGATAAGACAAAGATAGATGAGGGAGCAAAAAAACAGCTTGAGACCATAAAAAATCTCGCTCAAAGAGATGATGTCGATAAAATAATATCCGCCACAGACTGGGATAGAGAAGGACAGATAATTGCTGATGAAATCTTTAAAAGTATCAAACCAACAAAGGATATAGAGAGACTACTGCTAAATGAATGGACGCCAAATGAAGTTACGCTTGGGCTTTCAAACCTAAAACCAAATTTGCAAATGAAGTCTCTCAGTGATGCAGGATTTGGCAGGCAGACTGCGGACTGGCTTATCGGTATAAATTTAACATCCGTAGCGACAGTTAAGTATAGAAATACAGGCCATAAAACTCTCTTAAATGTCGGTAGAGTCCTTATGCCTACATTAAAAATTATATATGACAGAGATAAGCAGATTGAGGAGTTTAAGGAAAGCAAATATTATAAGGTGATTTTAGATTTACTTACGTCGTTAGAAGACAGCATAGAGGGAATATTTTATACGATTGACACCAAAACTGACGGCGATAGAACAGAAAAATTTGAGACGGAAAAAGAGGCGCAAAGTATAGTAGATGAGCTTATAAATAATGAGCTTGAGATTGCAAAAAAGCAGGTCGAACGAAAAAGCGAAAATGCACCGTTTTTATTTAATTTATCGAATTTACAAGGATACATAACATCGAAGTATCAGGGTTGGACTTCTGAAAAGGTTTTGAAGGTGGCACAGGACTTATATGAAAAGAAATTTATTACATATCCGAGGACAGCAAGCAATGTTTTAGATGAAAGTCTAAAGGATAAGGCGAAGAGAGTTCTTGATGCCGTGAAAAAAGGCGTTGCATTTGAAGGTCAGATAAAATTTAAGGATACAAAGCGAATTTTTGACAGCAAAAAGGTTGAGTCGCACAGCGCGATCATTCCGACATATATAATTCCGCAAAATCTCACGCCTGATGAGCAAAAAGTATATGACGCGGTAAAAAATAGGTTTTTAGCACAGTTTTTACCACAGGCAATAAGCGAGGAAACAAGGCTTGAAGCTCCTGTGCTACTTACAAATGGCAGGCAAGGGGTTGTCGTTATAAAAGGAAAAGTGCAGATAGAACCGGGCTTTAAGCTCGCAGAAAAAATACAGTCAAAGGATAATATTTTGCCTGTAATAAATAAAGGAGATAAGCTCTTAGTAAAAGGTGGAAAGGCAAGTGAGGTTGTTAAAAAACCACCAAAGCACCATACGGAAAAAACCCTGCTAAAGGTAATGGAAACCTGCGGCAAAAGCGTAGATGCAAATGAGGAAGACTCAGACGAGATGATGTTTTCAATTTTGAGCGGATTTTCGATAGGAACACCGGCGACACGTGCGCAAACTATACAAAAGTTAAAGACGGCGGGATATATAAAAGCAAATAAAAAATCTCTTTTTATAACAGAGCTTGGTAAAATTATGGTGGAGACATTCCCTGTAAAGGAGCTTTTTGACCTCGACTATACCGGTAGACTCGAAAAGACGCTCTCAGATATAGAAAAGGGCAAATTTGAACAAGAGGAGTTTTTAAATTTTATAAAGAAGTTTGTTTCAAAATCCGTAAATGATATAAAAGAGAGCAAGGAATTTGGTGGGAAGGTAATCCTTGATGAAAACGCAAAAAGCGTAGGCACATGTCCCGAATGCGGAAATCCTGTGATAGAAACGGCGAAAGCATTTGGTTGTAGCAATTGGCGAAACGGTTGCAAATTTACGGTCTGGAAAGATGATAAGTATATTCATTCCTTTGGCAAAGAGGTCAGCACGCAGATGGTCGAGCTGCTTTTAAAAAACGGCAAGGTTGGATTTCATGGACTTGTCAGCAAAAAAGGAAATAAATTCAGCGCTTACTTGAGCTACAAAAAGGGCGATGACGGTAGATACAGGTGGGAGCTCGAATTTATCTAAAGTATAGTTTTTTGATTAAAATTCTGATAAAATGGATATATGGAAAATCAAGTAATAATCATAGACGGAAACAGTTTAGTGAATAGGGCTTACTATGCGATGCAAAGGCCAATGATAACAAAGGAAGGCATGTATACACAAGGGATATATGGCTTTCTTAATATGTTGGAAAAGATAAAAAAAGACTATAAGCCACAATATATAATCGTGACATTTGATGTAAAAGCACCGACCTTTAGGCATGAACAGTATGAGCAATACAAGGCGGGTAGAAAAAAAATGCCACTTGAGCTTGCCATGCAGATACCGCTCTTAAAAGAAATCTTAGACGCTATGAATATAAGACGCGTCGAGCTTGAAGGCTTTGAAGCGGATGATTTGATTGGCACAATATCAAAAAAAGCGGAGGATGAGGGCAAAAAAACGCTTATCATAACAGGAGATAAGGATGCACTTCAGCTTGCCAGCAAAAAAACGCAGGTGCTTATTACAAAGAAAGGCATCTCACAATTTGCTTTATATGATGAGAATGCCTTTTTGAATGAGTATGGATTTCCTGTTACAAGCTTTATAGATTATAAGGCTATTGTCGGCGATAAGTCGGATAATATTCCCGGTGTTGCAGGGATTGGGGACAAAGGCACAACAAAACTGATATGTGATTATAAAACGCTTGAAAACATATATAAAAACATAGAAGAAGTAGAGCCAAAGGGCATAAAAAACAAACTCATTGAAAATGAAACCGCTGCATATATGAGCAAAAGGCTTGCAACTATAAATAAAAATGTACCAATTGATATAGATTTGGAGGATTGTAAGCTGACGGAGCCGGACTATAAAAAACTAGTGGAGCTATATAAAAAGCTCGAGTTTAATAACTTTTTAAAAAAACTAGATATACCTAATGTGGCGGAATCCGGTGCAGGCTTGCCCATATATAAAACGGTTGAAATAGGGAAAGACATTTCGTTAGCGGAACTTATAAAATGTTTGAGCATAATAAACGATGAGGATGATGCAGCTTGTGCAGGATTTGAAGATGCGGTCGGACTTCGTATATACTCTGATAACAATCATAAAAAAAAGCCTAAAATTGATGCGATTGCAGTCTTTTTTGGCGATACCGTTTATTTCCAAAAAAATACATCTGATGAAAGTGTGCAGAGCATATATGAGGCGATAAAGACTTCCGGCAAAAAAATTTATGGGCATGATTTAAAAAACGAAATATATAATCTGATGTATCTTTCCGAAAAGGAATTTAATTTGGCCTTTGATACGGCAATAGCTAAATATGTGCTCGAACCATCTGCAAGCGACTACTCGTTAAAGAGGATAGCAAGTGAGGATTTTTTTGTAAAGATCGAAACAGACAATTTGCCGAAAAGAGCATCTACTGAATTTGCAATCATAAACGAGCTGATGATAAAGCAAAAGGAAGATATAAAAGAGCAGGGCCTTGAGGGCTTACTTTATGATGTGGAGCTTCCACTTATAGAGATTATGGCATCAATGGAATATAAGGGTATGAGCCTTGACATTGACTATTTAAAAAAACTAGGTGATGAGCTTTTAAAAAGAGAAAATGAGTTAACTACAAATATACACATGCTTGCAGGAGAAAATTTCAACATAAACTCACCTGTGCAGCTTGGTATGATTTTATTTGAAAAGCTGGGGCTTGAGCCGGCCAAAAAGACAAAAAGAGGATATGCGACAGGAGCAGAGGTTTTAGAGAAGCTAAAGGATAAGCATCCGATAATACCGCTAATTTTGGAATACAGAAAATTGACAAAGCTCACAAGCACATATATAGACGGACTTTTGCAGGTGATATCAGATGACGGAAAGGTTCATGCTAACTTTAATCAAACTGTTACAACAACAGGTAGGATTTCGAGCTCAAATCCGAACATGCAAAATATACCGGTAAGAGATGAGCTTGGCAAAAAGATAAGAGGAGCTTTTGTACCATCGAGCAACGAATATGTGTTTGTAGGAGCAGACTATTCGCAGATAGAGTTGCGAGTTTTGGCACATATGAGCGGAGATGAAGCGCTTATAAAAGCTTTTAATGAAAATCAAGATATTCATAAAGCGACAGCGGCCAGAGTTATGGGCATTCCTGCCGAAGAAGTAACGAGTGCGCAGAGAAGCAGTGCCAAAGCTATAAATTTTGGTGTGATATACGGCATGAGTTCCTTTGGTCTTAGTTTGGAACTTGACATTACACGAAAGGAAGCACAAAATTATATAGATGATTATTTTAAAAAGCATGAGGCTGTTAAAAAGTTTATGGATGCTCAGATCGCATTTTGCAAAGAAAAGGGATATGTAAATACTATACTCGGAAGAAAAAGATATATAAAAGAGATAAATGCGAAGGCGTATGTAGTAAGACAGCTTGGAGAACGGCTTGCAATGAATACGCCGATACAAGGAAGTGCGGCTGACATCATAAAGCTTGCAATGATAGTCGTATATCACAGACTTTTGAGGATGAAATCAAATCTTGTATTACAGGTGCACGACGAACTTATCATAGAGGCTCATAAGGACGAGCTTGACGATGTAAAAAAAATATTGCGCGATGCGATGGAGCATGCGATACAGCTTTCGGTCAGATTGACAGTTGATTTAAATGTCGGAGATAATTGGCGCGAACTCAAATAGGAGAAAGAGATGCTGATAATTGGACTTACAGGTGGTATAGGAAGTGGCAAGAGCACGGCAACACATCATCTTGCAAAGAAAAATTATAAAATAATAGATGCAGATAAAATAGCAAGGCAAATAACGCAAAAAGGCGAGCCGACTTTAGATGAATTAAAAGCTGCCTTTGGAGATGAAATCATCGACAAAACAACAGGCGAGTTAAAGCGAAAAATGTTGGCAGAAATGGCATTTAGCGATAGCAAAAAAGAAAAAAAGTTAAATGAAATAACGCATAAAGCAATAATAAATAGAATAGAAAATGATATAGAAAAATACAAGGAAACCGGAGAGGCAATAGTATTTTTAGAAGCGCCGTTGCTTTTTGAAACGGGTGTTGACAAGTATTGCGATTTAGTGTGGCTTGTAGTAGCCGAACACGAAAAAAAGGTAGAGCGCATCATGACTCGTGAAAAAATCTCGCAGGAGGACATAATAAACAGGATAAATTGCCAGATGAAGGATAGCGAAAAAATACCTCTTGCAGATGAGGTGATAGATAATTCAAGCGAAAGGGAAAACCTGCTCAAGCAAATAGATGAGTTGATAAGCAAATATGAAAGATAAGATCGTAGGAAAAATTAAAGCTTTAAAAAATTATAAGGAATGGAGAAGGGACACTGTCAGAAAAGCGATAATGCTCGTAGTCCTGATTTTGTTTTTGTGTATTTTAGTAATTTATAAATGTGCGCAAAGCGATAAGGTTGACGAAAATATCGGAAAGACAGAGATAGTTGACAACGAGGTGAAGCGAGTGGAGCTTTATATGTATCCTTTGCAATCTTTAAATCCGCTTTTAACAGCAGACGAAAATTTACAATATATAAATAAGCTTATATACAGCAGTTTGTTTGATTTTGACGAAAATATGACGCCTGTGGGCGATTTGGCGGACAGTTATAGCTTTGACGGCAAAAATGTCGAGATAAAGCTCAAAGATGCAAAGTGGCAAGACGGTCAAAAGGTGAGCGCAGAAGATGTCGACTTTACTGTAAGAGCTATAAAACAGATAGGCGATAAGTGCCCATATTACGAAAAAGCTGATAAGATAAGGACAGTAAGCGGAAGCGGTAAAAATTTAACAATAACATTCAAGGAAGCTAATGACATATCGTTAGCGGATTTATCTTTTCCGATTGTAGCGGAGCACGAATATAAAAGCGTATATTCCTTTGTAAATGATGATACCGATTTTGAGCCTTTTGGCAGCGGAATGTATAAATTTGATTCTTATGAGCCGGGCGATTATCTTATGCTTGATGTTAATGATGAGTATTATGGTACTAAACCTATAAGCAAGGTTCGTGTAAATATAGTAAAAAGGGATGCTTCTCTTACAAAATTGCTCGAAACAAGCAATATAAGCATCTTATATGAAAAATCTCTAATGAGGCAAGCAAAGATAACAAAAAAGGACATAAAGATAAATGATATAGTAAGTAACCAAGTTGAATTTGTCGGTATAAATACTAAAAAACAAATTTTAGCTGATAAAAAGATAAGGCGTGCGCTTATGCAAGCGATCGACCAAAAAACCATATTAGAGGAGGGATATTATACGAGCGCTATTGCAAGTGACAGCTTGTATTTTCCCAATTATTTAGGTGCCGAAGAGGCAAAAACATATAAATACGACCTCGAAAAGGCTACAAAAGCGCTAAAAAAGCTTGGCTTTGAGGATACAAATGACGACGGCATCTTAGAGAGTGAAGACGGAATAAAATTTTCGATAAAAATCCTTGTAAATAAAGATAATGCACAGAGGGTTACAGTTGCAGAAAACCTGCAGGAGAATTTAGAAAAGCTCAATATCGATGTTACGGTTGATGCGAGAAGCGAAAGCGAGTATCTTGCAACGCTAAAGACGGGAAATTACGATATTTATGTCGGAGGTATGCGAATGGGCGAAAGCATGGATTTTAGGAGCCTTGTGCAGGCTGACGGTGAAAATAACTATGTAGGCTATGATAATCAAGAGCTTAGCGAAAGCATGGATGAATTGATGAGCGGACAAAAGACAGCGGATGCAAAGAATCTACTTGTAGAAATTAAAAAAAATCTAAAAGAAGATGCCATATACTATTGCATTGGATACCAAACTTATGGTATTGTAGAAGCACCGGTTTTTAAAGGTGAGATAAAATCCACATTTGCAAATCCATACAAAGGCATAGAAGCATGGTATTGTGTGTATGAGCAGAGAAAAACCGATGATAAATAAGAAGATATGTTTTGCGACTGTGGCGGAACAGGCAGACGCGCTGTCTTGAGGGGGCAGTAAGGTTACCCTTGTGCGAGTTCGAATCTCGCCAGTCGCACCAATGATGTATCTGTTCGAACTAATAAAACAGATAGATACAAAAATCAATCAGAAAATAAATCTGGTTGATTTTTTTGTTGTCTAAAAATAATATAAAAATCATCCAAATGAAAGGATGGTGTTAAAATTGAAAATAATTACATTAAACAGAAGATTTTTTTAAAAAATTTTTGCACACGAATAAGTCTGAAAACTTTTTGATTTTTTTCAGATTTGTTCGTTGCAAAACAAGATTTTAAAAATATTTTTTGTATTCGTACATATTTCCTCTAATGAATAATCAGATTTTACAGTAAAATAATTAAGGACCTGGTTTACCATTCCATCTGTAAAAAAAGCAATTTCAAACTTTAAAGTATTAGATTTTTTAAAATTTGGATTATTATTTAAGGAATCATATAATTTTTCTAATATTAAATGATTTAATTTTTTTAGAAAAAGCTGAGGTTCATTAGATGAAAGTAAAAGTCTATAAATATCTTGATTTTCTTTTAAATATGCTATTATTTCATCTAAATATTTAAAAATATCATTTAAAGTATTTAATCTTTTTTGGTTTTCAAATAATATTTTTATTATTTCTGCTTCTAATTCTTCTGCTACAGCATAGATGCTGTCATAATGGTTATAAAATGTTCCTCTATTTATATCAGCTCTTTTAACTAGTTCTGTTACTGTTATTTTATTTAATTCTTTATTTTCCTCTATTAGTTCTGCAAAAGTATTTTTTATAATCTTTTTAGTTTTTTCAGATGAGCGATTCAAATTTTTTACTTTCATAACTTTTATGTTTTCCTTTCCAAAATCAACAAATTTTTTTATATTGCTGATATTTCAACATAAAAAAGAATTGTGTTCTTAACATTATTTAATAAAAAAATTATAATGTACTAAGTGCTAAAAGTCAACAGTGTTCAAAAAATAACATTGTTGTGAAAAAAGGAGGTATAAAAATGGCGTATATAGAATTTAAAAATGTAGATAAAGAGTATAAGATGGGTGAAGTAACAATAAAAGCATTAGATAATACAAATTTTGAAATAGAAAAAGGAGAATTAATTGTAATCGTTGGACCATCAGGTGCAGGGAAAACAACAACACTTAACATATTAGGAGGTATGGATAAATGCACTCGTGGGAAAGTAAAAATAGCTAATAGAGATATTACAAATTATAATAGAAAACAATTAACAGAGTATAGAAGGAATGATATAGGATTCGTATTTCAATTTTATAATTTAGTACAAAATCTTACTGCTATTGAAAATGTAGAACTTGCAACAGAAATATCTAAAAAGCCACTTGATCCGGCAAAAGTTTTAAAAGGTGTTGGATTAGAAAACAGAATGAGAAATTTCCCAGCTCAATTATCTGGAGGAGAACAACAAAGAGTATCAATAGCAAGAGCTGTTGCTAAAAACCCTAAAATATTATTATGTGATGAGCCTACTGGAGCATTAGATTATAAAACAGGAAAGCAAATTTTAAAACTATTACAAGATACTTGTAGAATAAATAATATAACAGTAATTATTGTAACACACAATGTAGCAATAGCACCAATGGCAGATAAAGTAATACATTTTAAAAATGGTACGGCTGAAAGTATTGAAATAAATGAAAATCCATTACCAGTAGAACAAATTGAATGGTAGGTGATAAAAATGAGAATGAAAAAGAAAAAATTAAATAAAGACATAAGAATATCAATTACACATTCTTGTGGAAGATTTATTTCAATAATGTTTTTAATGTTACTTGGTTCACTTGCATTAGTTGGACTATATGTTACTGGACCAGATATGAGGCAAACAGGAATAAACTATTTTAATGAATACAATACAGCAGATATAACAGTTCTAAGTGATTATGGAATTGATACAAGCGAACAGGAACAAATAGAAAAAGCAAATGGGATAAAAAAAGTAGAATATGTATATTTAAAAGATGTTACAATAAAAAATGAAAATGATAGTATTAGAGTATTTTCAAAACCTAAAACAATTTCCAGATATGAACTAACAGAAGGAGAACTACCAAATTCAGATGATGAAATTGCAATTAGTGATACTTACAAAGAAAAATATAATATTGGAGATACAATAGAATTTACAGAAAAAGCTGAAAATGATTCGGAAACATTAAAAAAACATGAGTTCAAAATTGTTGGTTTTATAAAATCAAGTGAAATATTATCAAGTTTGAATTTAGGGCAAACAACAGTTGGAACAGGAGAATTAAATGGCTATGCTATTGTAAATGAAGAAAATTTTGACTCTGATGTATATATGATGGCAAAAATAAAATTTGAAGATACAGAAAACTTAAACCCATATTCTAACGAGTATAACGAAAAAATAAAAGAACACAAAGAAGAACTAGAAAAACTTCTAAAAGAGCAACAAGAAACTAGACTTGCAGATATAAAATCAGAATATCAAACTAAAATTGATGATGGTCAAAAAGAATTAGATGATGCCAAAAAAGAATTAGAAGATGCGAGAACAGAACTTGCAGATGCCAATACCCAAATAGAAAATGCAAAAAAAGAAATATCAAAAAATGAAAACAAGTTAAATGATGCTAAAAATCAAATAAATAGTTCAGAAATAGAAATAAATAAAAAAGAGAAAGAATTAAATACAAAACAAAAAGAATATGAAAGTAGTTTAAATGAATACAACACTAAAAAGAAAGAACTAGAAAATGCAGAAACTACAATAAATTCTTCACAAGCAGAATATGATAGCGGAAGAAATCAGCTAGATGTAGTAAGTTCACAATTACAATCAGCAAAGAAACAATTAGATAGTAGAGAAACAGCTCTTAATTCTGCCAAAAGTCAATTAAAAGCAGCAAAACAAGAATATAACACTAACAAGACAAAATTAGATAATGCTAAAACAGAGCTTCAAGAAAGAGAACAAGAATATAACGAAAAATTACAAGAATTTCAGGAAAAAGAACCTGATGCAATATCAAAAATAAATGAGAATGAAGAAAAATTAAATGATAGTAGGAAAAAATTAGATGAATTATCATTGCCAACATATTCTGTTGATAATAGAAGGGAATTACCTGGAGGAGAAGGTTACAAAATATATGAGACTGTATCAGAAATAGTAGACTCATTAGCAAAAGTGTTTCCTGTATTTTTATATTTTGTTGCAGCATTAGTAACATTAACAACAATGGCAAGGTTTGTTGGAGATGAAAGAATAAACAATGGCACATTAAAGTCACTTGGTTATAGTGATCAAGATGTTATAAAGAAATTTACTATATATGGCTTTGTAGCAGGAATGACAGGGACAATAATTGGAGTCATATTAGGACACACAATTATTCCAATGATAGTATATAATGCATATAAAGGTGGATTTACACTTCCTAAAATAGAATTACACTTTTATGCAGGAATAACAATAACAGCAGTAGTTTTATCTTTAATAAGTAGTGTTCTTCCAGCAAGAATAATTGCAACAAAAGAATTAAAAGAAACTACAGCAAGTTTATTACAACCTAAAGCGCCAAAAGCGGGAAGTAAAATATTCTTAGAAAGAATAAAACCGATATGGAGTAAAATAAAATTTACTCATAAAGTAACAGCAAGAAATATATTTAGATATAAAAAGAGAATGTTTATGACAATATTTGGAGTTGCAGGAGCAGCATCAATATTGTTTGCAGGATTTAGCGTTCAATATTCAATCTCAGGAATAAATGAAAGACAATTTGAACATATAATAAAATATGATGCGATAGTAGCTTTAAATGACGATTTAACAAATGATGAACAAAAAGAATTAGACACATTGTTAAGTGATGAAGCAGTGGATAGTTATGCATCTGTGTTTTATGAAGAAGTTTCAAAGACAGCTGGAAAAAATAATGATAAACAGTCAATAAAACTAGTTGTTCCAGAATATACAGGAGAATTTAACAAATATATTTCTATTATAAACAGAAAAACAGGTCAGAATTTGCAGTTAGAGGACGATGGAGTAATCATTTCAGAAAGACTTGCAACTCTTTTAAATGTAAAAACAGGAGACTCTATAACTTATACAGATAGTAATGATAAATCAAGAGAAGTCAAAATATCCGGAGTATGTGAAATGTATGCAGGACATTTTATATTCATGAATAAGGAAGAATATAAAAATGTTTATGAAGAAGATTTGCAAATTAACGGAAAATTATTATTACTAAAAGATTCAAGCATAGAAAATACACAAAATCAGTCAGCAAGGTTTATGGAATTATCAGCTGTAAAGGGTGTTGTGCAAAATACAACATTATATAATCAAATAAATACTATTGTAAAATCTTTAAATAAAATAATGCTTGCCTTAATAGTTTTAGCTGTGCTACTTGCAATAGTTATATTATATAACTTAACTAATATAAATGTAGCAGAAAGAATAAGAGAACTTTGTACTATTAAAGTTTTAGGATTTTATGATAAAGAAACAACAATGTATATTTACAGGGAAACAATTATATTATCAGCAATGGGAATCATTGTGGGGTGGATTATCGGAATTATTCTACATAGTTATATATTAACTGTTGTACCACCAGATGAAGTAATGTTTAATCCAATTGTTTGGATTGGAGCTTACATTATACCACTTGTTTCAATATCACTAGTATCATTTGTTTTAAAATACTATGTAAATGGTAAATTGAAAACAGTAGATATGCTTGAAGCGTTGAAATCTGTTGATTAAAAAAATCATTAATGAATAAATTGATTGATATTTGTATCAGTCGTTATGAGAGTCGAAAAAAGTTGTAGATATCTACGTTGTTCGCACCATATAAATAATAAAAAACCGATCTTTCGATCGGTTTTTAAAATTATCTAATTTGTTCTAAGTATTGTTATCGTAGTTATCGATTAGCAAATACCCTGAGCAAGCATAGCGTCTGCAACCTTTAAGAATCCAGCGATGTTAGCACCTGCAACTAGGTTGTAACCAAAGCCATATTCTTCAGCAGCTTCTTTACATTCTTTGTGAATGTTTACCATGATGTCTTTTAACTGAGCATGTACCTGAGCTGGAGTAAATACAGTCTTTCCTGCATTCTGTCCCATTTCGATACATGAGCAAGCAACACCACCAGCGTTAGCAGCCTTTGAAGGACCAACAACAACTTTATTTTCCTGTAGGTAAGCAATTGCTTCGTTAGTTGAAGACATGTTTGAACCTTCGCAAACGAATTTACATCCGCTAGCTACGATTGTCTTAGCGTCTTCAAGCTGGATTTCGTTCTGAGTTGCACATGGGATGTAAAGATCAGCTTTAACTTCCCAAGGCTTCTTGCCAGCAACGAATTTTGCGTTAGGATATTTCTTTGCGTATGGTTCGCAAATGTTCTTTCCTGAAGCTCTGAGCTCAAGCATGTAATCAACCTTGTCGCCTGAAACACCATCTTCGTCAAGAATGTATCCGTCTGGACCAGAGATAGTAATTACCTTAGCGCCAAGTTCGTTTAGCTTAGCAACAGTACCCCAAGATACGTTACCGAAACCAGAAACAGCAACAGTTTTACCTGCAAGCTTTTCGCCACATGCTTCAAGCATTTCGTTTGCATAGTAAACGATACCATAACCTGTAGCTTCTGTTCTTCCGTTTAGACCGCCCCATGACAATCCTTTACCAGTAAGAACTCCTTCGTATCTGTTTACGATCTTCTTGTACTGACCGAATAGATATCCGATCTCTCTACCGCCAACACCAAGGTCACCGGCAGGAACGTCTGTTGAAGGACCAATGTGTCTGTAAAGCTCAGTCATGAAAGCCTGGCAGAATCTCATAACTTCAGCGTCTGACTTACCGTTTGGATCGAAGTCAGCACCACCTTTACCACCGCCGATTGGAAGACCAGTCAAGCTGTTTTTGAAGATCTGCTCAAATCCCAAGAACTTAATGATACCAGGATATACATTTGGTGCAAATCTCAAACCGCCTTTGTAAGGTCCGATAGCACTGTTGAACTGATATCTGTATCCCTTGTTTACCTGGATTTTGCCGTTGTCATCAACCCAAGTTACTTTGAAAGTAACGCCTCTTTCAGGCTCTACAAGTCTTTCAAGAATAGCATTTTCTTCGTATTCAGGATGCTTTTCGATAACTGGTGCAAGTGAATGAAGAACTTCTTCTACTGTCTGATGAAATTCAATTTCACCTGGATTGTTCTTTTTACAATCTTCGATAACTCTTTCAATGTACTTATTTGACATATCCGTCGTCTCCTTTGTTTATAGAATTTAAAATTAGATATATTTAACGCTAATATGATACCATTTATGGGCAAAATCGTCAAGAAACTATTCCCCCTAAATTTTGTTGCAAACAGCCAATTTTTGACTAATTACACCTTGAAAAAAATGTTTAAAAATCGTATAATTTTATTGTATGTTTTTTGACATTTTAAAGCAGGAAAGGAGGTTCTCATGGAAGAAAAAGAAATGTTTGATAAAGCGATAGAAGAAATACTCGTACTTGCAAAAGAAAAGCATTTTAAAACCATAAGAGAGAAACTCCTTAATTTTAATAGTGCGGATATAGCGGAGATTCTCGAAGAGGTTTTAGAGGAAGTAGGTATCAATGAAACGGTTATAATTTTCAGATTACTGCCAAAAGATACTTCTGTTGAGGTTTTCTCTTATCTGCCATCGGATGATCAGGTGCTTATAATAAATGCTATTACGGACACAGAAATAAAATATATTATAGATGAACTTGATTTTGACGATAAAATTGACGTTTTGGAGGAGTTGCCGGCAAATCTCGTAGATAAAATTTTAGAGAGAACGCCTAAAAAAGAGAGAAGCCTTATAAATACGTTCCTCAATTATCCGGAGGATTCTGCGGGCACATTGATGACGCCGGATTATATAAGCCTTGAACAGAGCTGGACGGTAAAAAGGGCGATGGAACACATAAAAAAAGTAGGTATGGATTCCGAAACGGTATATACTTGCTATGTCAAATCGCAGGGAAGAATTCTTGAGGGGATAGTTTCATTAAAAACCCTTGTTATTACAGACGATGATGTTCTGATTTCCGAAATTATGCACAAAGATATAGTTGCCATCAACGTGTATGAGGACCAGGAAGATGTATCCGAAAAATTTAAAAAATATGGTTTTTTGGCGATTCCGGTTGTAGATAACGAGGAAAGACTTGTTGGGATCATAACAGTCGATGATATATTCGAGGTTATCGAAGAAGAGGCAACGGAGGATATCGAGAGAATGGCCGGCGTACTTGACGACTCTGATACAGAATATCTGGATATGAGCGTATGGCAACAGGTAAAAAACAGGTTCCCATGGCTGTTCTTTTTGATGTTATCATATATTTTTACCGGAAGCATTATAGCAAGCTCAGAGGAAACTCTTTCGCAGATACCGACGCTTGTAATATATATGCCAATGCTTATGGGTACGGGAGGTAACTCGGGCTCTCAGTCATCAACGCTTATTATACGCGGACTTTCGGTCGGCGATATACAGCTAAAGGATGCAATGAGAGTTTTGTGGAAAGAATTCCGAATAAGCTTTGTAGTTGGACTCAGCCTCAGCATTTTAAATTTTGCAAGGGTCATGTTTGAACAGAGAGGCAATCCATTGCAATTGCAGATTGCGATAACGGTTTCAATCGCTATGATAGTGATAGTTGTTGCCGCAAAATGCATAGGAAGCATGCTTCCTATGGCGGCGAAGAAGATAGGCATAGACCCTGCACTTATGGCAAGCCCTATGATTTCATCTCTTACAGATATGGTTTCAATAGGCGCATATTTATTCCTCGCAGGGAAGTTTTTGGGGATTATGTAAATGAATAAGTTTATTTTAAGAAAGAGAGAAAAAAATACTCACAAAGGCACGTACGGCAAGGTTTTAGTAATATCAGGCTCAGTCGGAATGGCAGGAGCTGCTTCGATGTGTGGTAAGGCTGTTATAAAATCGGGAGCAGGTCTTGTGAGATTTGCAGTACCGCGTGAGATTTTTGATATATTGCAGATAAGCGTACCTGAGGCAACTTGCATAGAACGAAGTCTCGCTCTTGAGATGGTAAATGATTATGAGGCGATTGCGCTCGGTTCGGGGATAGGTCAGAATAAAGAAAATATTCCGATGTTAAAAAAAGTTTTAAATGAGTATGAGGGAAAGCTTGTGCTTGACGCAGACGGACTTAACTGTGTGATGAAATATTCGCTTTACGGCAACCTCAGACAGACAAAGGCGCAAGTTGTTTTGACGCCGCATGCAGGAGAGGCTGCAAGACTGCTTGAAATCGACAAGATAAGCGAAGAGGACAGAGAAAAGGCGGGGATAGATATACAGGAGGCATTTGGCACGATTGTGGTTATGAAGGGTCATAACACGCTTGTGCTTGACAAAAACAAAGTTTATGTAAACGATACGGGCAACCCGGGCATGGCGACAGGTGGCTCCGGAGACATTTTGACAGGTATCATAACATCGCTTTTGGCACAGGGATACGATGCGTATGAGGCTGCAAAGCTCGGCGTATACATACACGGGTTAGCAGGCGATATTGCCGCAACCGAAATAGGAGAGATAGGGATGACGGCCATGGATATTTTGGCAAACATTCCAAGAGCATTTAAACAGGTAGGAGAACCAGATGAAAACTAACGACTTAAAAGAAATCGCAAAAAACATAAGAGAGACCTTGATAAAGGCTATATATGAGGCCGGTTCCGGACACCCCGGAGGTTCGCTTTCGGCTGCTGATATAATGACGGTTCTTTATTTTGAGGAAATGAATATTGACCCTAAAAATCCAAGCATGAAGACAAGGGACAGATTTGTTCTTTCAAAAGGGCACGCAGCACCTGTTTTGTATGCGACATTAGCGGAGAGAGGATACTTTCCAAAGGAAGATGTGTTGACGCTAAGAAAACTTGGCAGTAAGTTTCAGGGGCATCCGTCACGAGATAAAGTGCCGGGTGTCGAAATGTCGACAGGTTCGCTAGGGCAAGGTATATCTGCAGCGGTTGGCATGGCAATTGCTGATAAGCTCGATAGTAAAAATCGCAGAGTGTATGCGCTTCTTGGAGACGGAGAGCTGCAAGAAGGCATAGTTTGGGAAGCTTTTATGGCGGCTTCACATTATAGCCTTGCAAATTTGACAGCAATAATCGACTGGAACGGATTGCAGATAGACGGTAAAAACGACGATGTTATGACGGTAAAGCCTATTGACGAAAAGCTAAAGGCATTTGGCTGGGATGTAGTGCTTATAGATGGGCATGATATGGACGATATAAAAAGAGGCTTTGAACATGCAAGAGGAGAGAAGACAAAACCGTCGTGCATTATTGCAAAAACTCATAAGGGCATGGGAGTATCATTTATGAAGGACGAAGCAGGTTGGCATGGCAAGGCACCGAATGAAGAACAATTAAAAGTGGCTTTAGCAGAAATCAGGGGGAATAAATAAATGTCAGATAAAATAGCAACAAGGCAGTCGTACGGAGAAGTCCTCGTAGAAATGGGAAAGGAAAATCCGGATCTTGTAGTAATGGATGCAGACCTTTCCGGATCGACAAAAACAGGAGAATTTAAAAAGGTTTATCCCGAAAGATTTTTTAACGCAGGTATAGCAGAGCAAAATCTTTATGCCATGGCTGCGGGCATAGCGCTTTCGGGCAAGACTGTATGTGCGTCGACATTTGCGATGTTTGCGGCCGAAAGAGCATTTGAAATTATAAGAAATTCGATAGGATATACAAGAGCAAATGTAAAAATTTGTGCATCACACGCCGGTATAACGGTAGGCGAGGATGGGGCGAGTCATCAGACATTTGAAGATTTAGCACTGATGCGTACTATTCCGGGGATGACAGTTTTAAATCCTTGCGATGATGTGAGCGCAAAACAGTTGCTCAGACAAGTGATAAATATGCAAGGCCCTGCATATGTTAGGCTCGGCAGAGCGGCAGTTCCTGTTTTTTATGACAGCAATGTGAAACTTGAAGTGGGTAAAGCCCATTTGTTGAAAAAAGGAAGCGATGTGAGTATAATAGCAACAGGGATTATGGTTAATGAAGCTATGATTGCGGCTGACATATTGCAAAAAGACGGTATAAATGCACAAGTTATAGATATGCATACAATAAAACCGATTGATAAGGAAGCAGTCATACAAGCGTCAAAAAAGACAGGATTTATAATTACTGCTGAGGAACATTCTGTGATAGGTGGGCTTGGCAGTGCTGTTGCAGAGATAACAGCAACTAATGCGCCTTGTAAAATCGCAATGGTAGGGCAAAATGATACATATGGTGAATCAGGAAAGCCAAATGAGCTACTTGCAAAATATAAGATGTGCGCAGATGAAATAGTGAATAAAGCAAGAAAGGAATTGCTCAAATGATAAAATTTGATCATGTTACAAAAAGGTATGCTACAAATGTTGGCCTTGATGATATCTGTATAGAAATAAATCGCGGAGAATTTGTATTCTTAGTAGGGCCAAGCGGAGCCGGTAAATCTACATTTATAAAGCTTATCATGAAGGAAATAAATGCAGACGAGGGCTCGATAGAGGTTATGGGGAGAGATGTGGTAAATCTTTCCAGCAGGCTCCTGCCTATACATAGAAGAAATATTGGTATGATTTTTCAGGATTTTAGGTTATTACCTAATAAAACAGTTTTTGAAAATGTTGCATTTGCAATGGAGATTGTCCACAAATCAAAGAGACAGATAAATAAACAGGTGCCAAGAGCGCTAAGTCTGATGGGTATATCGTCGAAAAAAGATATGTTTCCTGATGAGCTTTCGGCCGGAGAGCAACAGAGGGTGGCAATAGCAAGAGCCATTATAAATAAGCCGTCAGTCCTCATTGCAGACGAACCGACAGGCAACCTTGACCCGGCGACAGCATGGGAAATAATGACGCTTTTAAATGAAATAAATAAAAGAGGGACTACAATAGTTATGGTTACACACGCGCAGGATATAGTAGATAGGATGAAAAAGAGAGTTGTAACTATAAATCAAGGCAAGATCGTTAGGGATGACATAGGCGAGTATAAGCTCTATGAGGATAAGCAAAACGGTCTTGAAGAAATCCTGGGAGGTGATGAAGATGATGAGTAGGTTTTCATATTCACTGAAACAGGCTTTCAAACAGATAAGAAGAAATAAGGGAATGACCGTTACATCGTTTTTTGCAATAACAGCGATGATGATAATATTAGGTATATTCTTTATGCTTATAGTAAACATCAATACGGCGGCCGAAACAGTAAAAAATGATTATAATAACATCGAAGTTTTTTTTAAGGATGAAGTTTCGATGGATCAAATAAACGCGACAAAGGCAGACGTCGAGAAATGGGAGCAAGTCGATACCGTAACAGTTAGGACAAAAGCAGAAGCTCTTGAGATACTAAAGGTTAGATGGGGAGATAATGGGTACCTGTTAGATGGACTATCAACAAATCCTCTTCCAAATTCGATAGTAATAACTGTAGATTCGCTTGATAAAGCCGATGCAGTTGCCGCAAAAGCAGAAAAAATCACGGGAGCAGAGGATGTAAATTTCTACAAGGACACAGTAGAAAAGCTCGTAGCTGCAACAAGAGGATTTCAGATTGCAGCGGTAATAGTTATGGCGATATTGATCTTAGTATCGATCATAGTAGTATCTAATACTATCAAGCTGACAGTATTTAACAGATCTGATGAGATCATAATTATGAAGTATGTCGGAGCGACGAACTGGTTTATAAGAGCGCCGTTTTTGCTCGAAGGTATATTGATCGGATTCTTTTCGGCGATAATTTCATCAGGCTTGATAGTTGCAATATACGCGTCTGTAAAGCAATTTATAGGTGCTGATGTGCTGTCGATACTCTCGGTATCGCTTGTACCACTCGGATTTTTGGCGTTTAACCTAGTTTTGATATTCATAGCACTTGGCATAAGCATAGGTGCTTGGGGAAGTATGATTTCGATGAGGAGATTCCTCGATACAAAATAGTATGTGAAATGAAATACTGAAACGAATAGGAGGTTCGAATGAGAGAAGGAGTTTTAAGAAAGACATTGTGTATCATATTGTCACTTTCGATGGTATTAACATTATTTGTGACGCTTGCAGGTATCAAGGAGGTCAGCGCAAAAGAAACACAAAAGAGTCTGCAAAAAAAGATAGACAATGCGCAGGATCAAATAGATGAAAATAATGCAACTAAGGCAAAAAATAACGCCACAATGAAGGAACTGCAAGCTAAGATAGACACTTCACAGGAAGAGGTTGATGCTCTTGAGATAGAGGTAAAAGAGGCAAATGATAAGCTTGAGGCTGCAGCACAGGAATTAGAAAAAGGCAATGAAGATCTTTCAACAAGGCTTAGAACTATGTATAAGAGTGGCAGTCTTGGACTTGTAGATGTAATGCTAAGCTCAGATAATATTTCTGATTTATTCAACAACTTTTCTATAGTGCAATATCTTTTCAAAAGCGACAAGGATATAGTTTCAAAGTTAAAGACAAAGCATGATGCGTTAAATGATGTAGCGAAGTCATTGTCGGCAAAGCAAGCTGAGTTAAACGAAAGACAAGAAGAACTTGATGCAAGTTACGAAAAGCTTGCTACACTAAATAAAGAAATAAACTCAGAAAATTCAAACCTTGAAGACAAGATTGACACTTGGCGTGCAGACTCGGCGAAAATAGCTGCCATGATCAATAAGAATTCGAGCAGTAGCGGAGGTAGCGGCAGCGGCGGTTATACTCCTTCGCCTAGCGAATCAGGACAAGGCTTTGGATATCCATGTAGTGGCAGGATATCGCGTGGATTTGGGGCATTTAATCCTCAGTGGGATACAGTGCCACATTTAGGACTTGATATTGCTGTTTCTACGGGTACTGCTATACACGCTTCTAAAGCAGGTAAAGTTATTTATGCCGGCTGGCTTGGAGGATACGGTAACTTCGTACTAATAGACCATGGTAACGGTATGTCAACAGGATATGCGCACAACAGTAGGATTGCTGTTAGTGTAGGGCAAAAAGTCAGCAAGGCTCAGGTAATAGCATATGCGGGTAGTACAGGCAATTCTTCAGGGCCTCATTGTCACTTTGAGATACGTGTAAACGGTACACCGGTAGATCCATTAAATTATTTATAAAATGAGCACAAATAAGATAATACTGGAAATTTTAAGTAAAAAGGGCATAACAGGTGATGAAAATATACAGGAATTTTTATCACCTGTTCCTCGTCTTACATATGATCCATTCCTACTTTTTGGTATGAAAGAAGGGGTGGATTTAATTTTGAGTGCGATTGATGATAAAAAGAAAATTTGCGTCTATGGTGATTATGATGCCGACGGTATAACATCGACATCTATTTTATTGACGGTACTTAGGCATATAGGAACCGATGTGACATATTACATACCTAGCAGATTTGACGAAGGCTACGGCCTAAATATGACTGCCATAGACAAACTTCAAGGGGATGGTGTTGAGCTTATAGTAACCGTAGACTGTGGCGTAACAGGTGCAAAGGAAATAGCGTATGCAAGGGAAAAAGGCGTAGAGGTACTTGTTACAGATCACCATAACGAAGGAGAGTGCTTTCCGGATACAGATACAATTGTAATAGATCCCAAACAGGTAAGCTGTAACTATCCATTTGAGTATCTTGCCGGTTGCGGAGTTGCATTTAAACTGGCACAAGCACTTCAAAGAGAGGCTGGCTTTGAAAAAGCTTTTTTAAACAACCTTTTAGATCTAGTTGCTATAGGAACAATAGCAGATGTAATGCCTTTAATCGATGAAAACAGAACGATAGTAAAGTATGGAATAAATAAAATTTTAACAGGCAAGAGAAAAGGCCTTGATTATCTTGTAAAAAATCTGATAAGCAATGAAATAAATTCAGAAAATTTAGCATATTATGTGATTCCGAGCATAAATGCAGCAGGAAGAATGGGAAGCACCGACATTGCTGTAAGATGTCTTATATCTGATAGCGAGGAGGAGGCAACAGAATATGCAAAAAAGTTGATAGAGCTAAACAGCCAAAGAAAGAAGATACAGGAAAGTGATTATGAAAGATGCATAAGCCTTTACGAAAGCGATTATAATGACAAATTATTTCCAATCGTCTTTTTGCCAAATGCAAACGAGGGTATTTGTGGAATAGTAGCGGGCAAGATGAAGGAATATTCCCAAAAACCATTTGCGATAGTAACAGAAAGCAAAGCAGATGAAAATATATATAAGGGCACATGCAGGAGCATGGATGGAATCGATATATTTAAAATATTGAAAAAGGAAAGTGCGATTTTTGAAAAATTCGGAGGGCATAGAAGTGCGTGTGGATTTTCTATAAAAAAGGAAAATTTAGAACTCTTAAAAGCTAATGTAGAAAAAACAATGGCAAGCTATGTTTCGGACGATATAGCATTGCAAGAAGAACCTTTTATAGAGATAACTCCTGAAGATATAGATGAAGAGCTTGTAGCACAAATAGAGCTATTAGAACCATTTGGCAACGAAAATGAAAAGCCTGTCTTTGTGATAAAAAATTGCAGGCTAAGTGATATAGTATATCTCGGGGACGAAAAAAAGCATATGCGTACATGTATAAAAAACAGCAAGGATAATATTGATTGCATTTATTTTAATATAAGAGCTGATGACAAAAAAGCAATTGAGGTCTCAAAAAATATAGATGTGACAGGTACGATAGGATTTAATAGGTGGCGTGGTAACAAAAAAATACAAGTCTTTATATCCTCGATACATTTGACTGTGAAATAGTGAAATGATATAATCATATCGTAACAGTGCAACACTTTAAAGCATTAAAGCGACGAAAGGAACTATATTATGTCAACCGTATCAAAGTCAAAGAAAAAAGAGTTAGATGAGCTTTTTGAGGCGATACTTTTACTTGAAGATAAAAGAGAATGCTATAAATTTTTTGAAGATATATGTACGATAAATGAAATAAATGCTATATCTCAAAGGTGGCAGGTTGCGAAGCTCTTAGACGAAGGCAAGACGTATAGCGAGGTAGAGAAGATAACGAAGGCATCGACGGCGACGATAAGCCGTGTAAACAAATGTCTGCTTTATGGAGCAGATGGATATAAAACTATTTTGTCTAAAATTGATAAGTAAAAAAGAAGGCTAGAAGCCTTCTATTTATTTATAAGCGTTTTTGCATTTTCTATAGCTACATCAGTTATGCTGTCGCCACTGAGAAGCCTTGCTATTTCTTCGACCTTTTCGTGCTCGTCTAGGTGTCTTATAGTAGCAGTAGTTGTGAAATTGTTTGTAGTCTTTTCAATCTTATAGCTATGATTGCTAAGGGCAGCAATCTGCGGTAGGTGTGTGATTGAAATTATTTGGTGTTTTTGAGAGATTGCGAGCAGTTTTTTGCCTACGACAGAGGCTGTATGACCACTTATACCATTATCTATTTCATCAAATATCATAGTATCTATCTTATCGTAATCACCTATGATGCTTTTAAAAGCGAGCATTATTCTGGAAAGCTCACCGCCTGATGCTATTTTAGCAAGCGGCTTGAGTGGTTCTCCTGCATTTGTGCTTATCATAAATTCGACAGAGTCTATACCGTTAGAGGTGTATTTATTCATGCGCTCAACGGCAATGTGCACATTTGAAGTTTCAAAATTCAAATCATGTAATTCGTTTTGTATTTTTTCTTCAAGTGTCAAAGCACTTCTCTTGCGTAGCTTTGTAAGCTGCTCAGTTGTTTTTTTGAGCATATCTCCAATGCGCTCTTGTTCTATTTGCATACTTGAGATATCAAGATCAATAGTCGACAATGAGTCGAGCTCATTGCGCAATTTATCGGCATAATTCAAAATATCTTCTATGGAATTACCATATTTGCGTTTTAAAGTTGCTATCGTATCCATTCTCTCTGTTAAAAGATCGAGATCATCAGATGAGAATGAAAGCTTTTCTTTGTATTTTCTGAGTCTGCCAAAAAGATCGTCGAGCCTATAATATATATCCGAAAGCTCGTCTTCGACAGTAGCCGCATCTCTTGAAATGTTTCTGATTTCTTTTAGCGAAAGTTGCATATTATTCATGGAAGATAGTAAGGAGAAATTTTCATTATCTGATATGGAAGAAATTTCTTCAAATGTGCGATAAATTTTTTCTCTGTTTTTGCATTCTGTCAATTTTTCTTGTAAAGCAATATCTTCCCCTAAAACAAGTGAAGCGCTTTCTATCTCGTTTAATTCGAACTTAGCAAGCTCGAGCTTTTCTTTAGATTGATCCAGTACGCTTTTTCTTGCGTTGATTTTATTTGTTATCTCTACATATGAGTTATACAGCTCGGCAACACGTTCTCTTGCAGGGAAAATGGTGCTTTTTTCGTACACATCTACAATCGCAATGTGAAGGGCAGGATTCAGTAAAAGCTGATTATCGTATTGGCCGTGTAAGTCAGCAATTTTAGAGGTTAGCGACTGCAATTGTGCAAGACTCACAATCTCACCGTTTATTTTACAAATATTTTTGCCATTTGTGGAAAGTTCACGAGTTATGACATAGTCAGTATGTAAATAGTCAGCAACTAATTGTATGACAGCCTTGTCGGCACCGGTTCGTATATAAGAAGAATCAGCTCTGCAACCGAGGGCTAAACTTATTGCCTCTACTACGATCGATTTGCCTGAACCCGATTCGCCGGTTATGATATTCAGGCCTTTATTAAAATTGATTTCTGCATCTTCTATAATTGCGAAATTTTTTATGCTCAAATGATTTAGCATTATGCACTCCTAATTCAGATTGTTAATAAGATATTTATAGTATAGCACAAACTACAAAATAGTGTTAAATTTTTCCATAATTTTTGGGACGCTTTTCTCAGAGTCAGCAACTATTATTATAGTGTTATCGCCGGCAAGAGAGCCGATAGTATTTGATATTCCAAATGAATCTATTGCTTCTGCCGCAGCATTTGCACAACCTGTTAAGGTTTTTACCAATATAATATTTCCCGAAGATTTTACGCTTAAAATTGTTTCCTTAAAAATCTTGATAAAGCGATCGTTTACAGGACCGTCATTACTTGTAGACACTGCATATTTATACTTTCCGGATGGAGATAAAGTTTTTATAAGCTGCAACTCTTTTATGTCGCGCGAAACGGTAGCCTGAGTCACGTTATAGCCGGCATTTCTGAGAAGCCGGCATAGATTTTCTTGCGTGTCTATCTCATAAGTTGAAATGAGTTCAAGTATCTTGTTTTGTCTTGAATACCGCATTTTTTATTCCTTCCATAAAAAAAGTGATGAGCAAAGCTCATGTATATGTACGACATAAGTATACAATAGAAAAGGGAGACTTTCAATATGCAATATAGACAAACATATGTTTAGATGATATAATTTTTACGGAATAAAATAGGAGATAAAAATGAAGATACTTGGAATAGATCCCGGATATGCAATACTCGGATATGGCATAATAGAAAAGATAGGAAATAAATTTGCTGTGGTTGATTATGGGGCCGTAACAACAGACGCAAATATTGATATGCCGGATAGATTAAAGCATATTTATTATTCAATAATGAATATAATACAGCAATCAGAGCCGGATGAGGTTGCTATTGAGGAGCTTTTTTTTAACACAAATACAAAAACAGCGATAAAGGTTGGAGAGGCAAGAGGTGTGGCTATACTGGCGGCTGCAAACAGCGGACTTCCAATAGCTGAGTATACACCGCTTCAAATAAAGCAGGCTCTTACGGGATACGGTAGGGCGGATAAAAAACAGGTACAGCTGATGGTAAAGACAATCTTATCACTTCCTAAAATTCCAAAGCCTGACGATACAGCAGATGCTCTTGCGGCGGCAATTTGTCATGCGCATAGCACCTCAGATAATGACAAGATAAAAAAAATGAAGGAATTAATGAAAGGTAAATAAATTGATAAATTATATAAAAGGAATACTCGCATACAAAGGTGAAAATGCGATAATAGTAGAAACATCGGGGATAGGTTATAATATAAACGTACCTACAAATAGCCCATTTTATCTAAAAGAGGTAAATGAGACGATAAAAGTATATACCGTGATGATTGTCAGAGAAGACGATATGAGCCTTTATGGATTTGAAAACATGGAAGAACTTGATATATTTAAGAAGCTCATAGGCATAAATGGTGTAGGAGCAAAAGCAGGACTTGCGATTTTTTCGGCCATGAGTGCAAATGAAATAAAAAGGGCTGTCATCCTTGAAGATCATGCGCAATTTACAAGGGCAAACGGCATAGGCAAAAAGACAGCTCAGAGGATTGTGCTTGACTTAAAGGATAAATTCAAGGATTATATTGCAGATGACGAGAAGGCAACAATAGGCGAGAACAAGGCCTTTGCGCATGGCATAGAAAATGAAGCAATAGAAGCACTTGTCGGCCTTGGATATTCACGTATAGAGGCAAGTAGCGCAATATCAAAGGTATCAGGAGATACGGCAACAGTAGAGGAGTGTATCAAGCAGGCACTTAAAAATATTTAGGAGGCATACAGATGTTTGATGAAGAGAGAATAACGGATACATATCAAAATCCAAATGAAGAAAAAAACGAGTTTACGCTCAGGCCTCAGACCTTAGATGAATATATAGGACAAAAAGCCGTTACAGACAACTTAAAAATTTTCATAGAGGCGGCTAAGCTAAGAAATGAACCGCTTGATCACGTGTTATTTTACGGACCTCCCGGCCTTGGCAAAACAACGCTTGCAGGCATCATAGCTAAGGAACTTGGAGTAGAGATAAGGATAACTTCAGGCCCGGCTATCGAAAGAGCCGGAGATCTTGCAGCTATCCTCACAAACCTAAATGAAAACGATGTTTTATTTATAGATGAAATACACAGATTAAACAGATCTGTAGAGGAAGTTTTATACAGTGCAATGGAGGATTATGCACTTGATATTATAATAGGCAAAGGACCGTCAGCGAGATCTATCAGATTAGATCTTTCAAAATTTACTTTGATAGGGGCAACAACAAGAGCAGGCAGTCTTTCTGCACCGCTTAGAGATAGATTTGGCGTAATGGCGAAATTTGAGAGCTATACAACAGAAGAGCTTGCGACTATAATAAGAAGGAGTGCAGCAATACTTGGTATCGAAGCAGATGATGATTCGATGCTTGAAATGGCAATGCGCTCAAGAGGCACGCCGAGAGTTGCCAATAGGATTTTAAAGAGGGTTCGGGATTTTTCGCAGGTAAAGGGTGACGGTGTTATCAATCTTGAGATAACAAAAAAAGCACTCGATGCACTTGGCGTAGATATGCTTGGACTTGAAAATTTGGACAGAGAGATATTAAATGTTATAATAACAAGGTTCGGAGGGGGACCTGTAGGCATCGATACCATAGCGGCATCCCTCGGAGAAGAACGAGTGACTATAGAGGATGTGTATGAGCCTTATTTGATACAAAGGGGCTTACTACACAGGACACCAAAGGGCAGAATAGCCTCGCAGAGGGCGTATGAGCACCTTGGCATAGAAATGGAGAACTAATGAAGGTAGAAGATTTCAATTATGAGCTTGATGAGCATTTTATAGCGCAAACACCGACGATAAAAAGGGATTCATCAAAGCTCATGGTTTTAAATAGAAAAGAAAATAGTATATCGCACAGACATTTCGCTGATATCATCGAATATTTAGATGAGGGCGACTGTTTGGTATTAAACAATTCCAAAGTTATACCTGCACGACTTTTCGGAGCAAAGGTAAGCACAGGTGTAAATGTGGAATTTTTGCTGATTAAAAGGATAGACGGCGATAGATGGGAAAGCATGGTCAGACCGGGCAGAAGATTAAAAAAAGGCGACCGTGTAAAATTTGCCGACGATTTTTTTGCTGATATCATAGATTATGGTAAAGACGGTACGCGTATCGTGGAATTTAAATACAGCGGTATATTTATGGAAAGGCTTGAAGAGCTTGGCAAGATGCCACTTCCGCCATATATACAAAGAGATGAAATAAAAAGTGACAAAGACAGATATCAGACGGTATATTGTAGGGATGAGGGCTCTGTTGCAGCGCCTACTGCAGGTCTGCACTTTACTGAAGAACTGCTCGACAAGATAGAAAAAAAGGGCATAAAACTTACTTATGTAACCCTACATGTAGGCATAGGTACGTTTAGACCTGTGAAGTGCGATGATGTGGAAGAACACAAAATGCACTTTGAGGAGTATTATATAAGCAATGAGGCTGCAGAGCAGATAAATATGACAAAGAAAAGCGGTGGCAAGATAGTGTCAGTCGGTACGACATCTACAAGGACTATAGAAAGCGCCGCATATTACGATGAAAAGGAAGGCTTTTACAAGGTAAAAGCTGGGCACGCGAGCACAGGGATATTTATATATCCGGGATATGAGTTTAAGATAACGGATAGGCTGATAACCAATTTTCACCTGCCAAAATCGACGCTTCTGATGCTCGTGTCGGCGCTATACGACAGGAACCACATACTTTCGGCATATGAGGAAGCAAAAGCAAACGATTACAGATTTTTCAGTTATGGCGATGCGATGCTGATATATTAGAGTTTATTTAAGCTATTTTTAAGCAAGAAAGAGATAATTATATGAGTGCATTAACATATAAACTTATAAAAAAAGATAAAAGGACAAAGGCTCGAAGAGGTGAGATTACGACAAAGCACGGCACGATACAAACACCTGTATTTATGCCTGTAGGCACCGCAGGAGCTGTTAAGGCGATGAGACCGGAGGAGGTAAAGGAGATAGGTGCAGAGATAATTTTAAGCAACACCTATCATTTATATTTAAGACCGGGTCATGAGATTGTAAGACAAGCAGGCGGGCTTCATAAGTTTATGAACTGGGATAGAGCAATATTGACTGACAGCGGAGGATTTCAGGTTTTCAGCCTCGGTGATTTGAGAAAGATAACAGAAGAGGGCGTAGAGTTTAGATCTTTTATAGACGGATCAAAACATATGCTGTCACCTGAAAAATCGATAGAAGTGCAAAATGCACTTGGTGCGGATATAATCATGGCCTTTGACGAATGCACGCCGTATCCGTCAGAGCACGAATATGCAAAAGCTTCGCTTGAGCGAACTACAAGATGGCTTAAACGCTGTATAGATGCACATAAAAATCCAGAAGAACAGGCGCTTTTTGGCATAGTCCAGGGTGGTATGTATAAGGATTTGAGAAAGCAAAGTGCCAGCGAGATTACGCAGCTTGACTTGCCCGGATACGCTGTCGGAGGGCTTAGCGTGGGGGAGCCAAAGGAAATGATGTGTGATATGCTCGATGAGATGGACAGCTTATTGCCAAGTGGGAAGCCGAGATATCTCATGGGAGTAGGTACTCCTGACTATTTATTCGAGGGAGTTGAGAGAGGCATAGATATGTTCGATTGCGTACTTCCGACGCGTATAGCTAGAAACGGCACCGCTATGACAAGCAGAGGCGTTGTAAATATAAAAAATGCCAAATATGAGAGGGACTTTACATCGCTTGATCACGAATGCGATTGCTATACATGCAGGAACTATTCGAGGGCATATTTGAGGCATATGTTTAAGGCAAATGAAATTATGTCGTCAATGCTTTTGTCAAATCATAACCTGCATTTCCTTGTAAATACGATGAAAAACATAAGAAAGGCTATAGAGGAAGACAGATTTTTAGAATACAAAGAGGAGTTTTATAAGAAATATGGATATTTGCAAGGCTAAGGATATTTGCGGAGGATGTACAAGTCAAGGCATTCCATACGAAAAGCAATTGGAAATAAAGGAAAAACAGGTTCTTGATTTAATCGAAGCAAAAAAGCTCCATATTGACAAGATAGAAGAAATTGAGCCGGCTCCCGAAATTTTCGGATATAGAAATAAAATGGAATATACATTCGGCGATCTTGAAAAGGACGGGGAGTTGACACTTGGCATGCACAAAAAAAGACATTTTATGTCGATAGTAACAGTCGATGAGTGTATGCTTGTACATGATGATTTTAATAAAATACTTAGAGCGGTTTTAAATTGGGCAAAGGAAAACGGTTATACAAAATACCATAAAAAAACTCACAAAGGGCTTTTGAGACACCTTGTCATAAGGCGTGGTATAAAGAGCAATCAAATCCTTGTAAACATCATCACGACAAGCGAAGACGGTTTTGATGAAAAAGGCTTTGTCAATCTTATAAAAAGACTTTCATTAGAGCATAAAATCGCAGGTATATTAAGGACGATCAATGATGAACTCGCAGATGCGGTAAAATGTAATGAGCTCAGAGTATTATTCGGTAAACCATCGTATGATGAGGAAATTTCCGGACTTAAATTTAAGGTCGCAGCATTTTCTTTTTTTCAGACAAATGTTTTAGCTGCCGAGAGATTGTATAAAGAAGCAATTGCACTTATAGATAATCTTGATGAAAAGACGGTTTTTGATCTTTTTTGTGGTACAGGTACTATTACGCAAATAGCTTCTCAAAAAGCGAAAAAGGCTGTAGGTATAGAGATTGTGGCGGAAGCGATTGAGACGGCAAAAGAAAGTGCATATGTAAACGGGCTTTCCGATAAATGTGAATTTATAGCAGGTGATGTTTTTGATGTGATGGAAAATATTTCCGAAAAACCGGATGTCATCATAGCAGATCCGCCACGGATGGGTATAGCACCAAAGGCCTTGGATAAGATTATTTCGTATAGTGCGGAGCAGATAGTATATATATCTTGCAATCCAAAGACGCTAATCGAAAATTTATACTATTTGCAATATAACGGATATGATGTTAAATACTTAAAGCCGTTTGATAATTTTCCAAATACAAAGCATACGGAATGTATAGCTTTATTATATAAAAGATGATAATGTGATTTAAAAGGAGGAAAAAAATGAAATCATATATTTCAGAGTTTTTAGGTACATTTTTCTTAGTATTATTTGGATGTGGAGCAATGGTAGCGCTCAATTTCCTTGTGGGAGCAATGAGCGTGTTGCCGCTTGGATTTACAACTCTTGCAGTAGCAATAGCCTTCGGAACAACTATGACGGTTATGTATTACACATTTGAAAAAAACTCGGGCAGCCATTTTAACCCGGCAGTTTCACTTGCTGTCTTTTTGGATGGTGGATTTAACAGGGCAAAGGACTTTATCATTTATATGATAATGCAATTCGCAGGAGCAATAGCCGCAATAGCTACAATTTGGCTCGTGACAGGACAAAAATCAACGCTTGGGCAGATAGGATACGGAGATGCCAGTCCGCTTTATCTTGGTACTGTTTCGGTAGCTGTGGTGGAGCTTATAGCTTCATTTGCATTTGTTTTGATATATCTTGCTGTAAAAGAGAATGAAAATACTAAAAAATCAGCAGGTCTATTGATAGGCTTGGCGCTGACAGCCGTATATGCGTTTAGTATTCCATATACATCGGGAGGTGTAAATCCTGCAAGAATACTTGCGCCTGCAGTATTTACCTTGGGTGATACTATTAAGCAAGCGCCTATACTTGTTTTGGTACCGTTCTTAGGAGCTGCATTGGCTTTTCTCGTATTCAGAGGACTTATCAGTGACAGACCGTTAAGAAATAAAGAAAAAGACAAGAACAAAGAACCAAAAGAAAAAAAGAAGTGGTTCAAAAAGAAGAACAAGCTTGTACAGGATGCCGCAACTGATTTTATGCCAGAAACGGAGATTAAAAAGGAAATCTAAGATGAAAAAAGCGATAGCATGGATTTTAGTAATAGCTTTAGTTGTGACAAGCGCAGCGTTTATTTTTACAAGCTGTGGTAATGACGGAAAAAAACTGAGCGAAAATGTAGAAAATGATATTAAGACATATAGTGATGATTTAAAAGCAAAGATGAGCACAGCAGACAGTGTGGGCGACTTTGCGGATTTGCTATATGATTATTGTGATGAGCAGGGTTTTGATGTTAAAAAAGTCACAGGCAAAAATATAGTAATAACGGCAGATAAAACTGCTAACAGTACCGATACAGAGTCAAAACTATTTGTGCTGGAATTTAAAAATGATGCAGATGAAGACTCATGTGAGACTATAGCTAATGCGCTTGCTATCATAAACAATCTAGAGGAGCATGGAGAGATAAAGCTTGTTATGACGCCTTATTCTGAAAATGATGATATTGGGGTATCCAAGCTGAGCTCTAAATATTTAAATGCAGATAAAATATATAACTTGACGTATGCAGGGGATATAGCGTTATTTGATTCTATAGCCGGAAGCAAAAAATATATTATATCAGACAGTATTACTAAACAGAGCGTAAAGGGCACTTTAGCATATAAGATCAAAATATCAGGTTTAAAAGCGAAGGATAGCGGAGAAAGAAGTGAGGAATATATAAATCCTATTGTTTATATAGGAGATTTTTTATCTGAGATAAAAAGCGATAGCATAAATGTGGAGATAGCTTCGTTTGAAAGTACAGGCTCAACTTATAGCTATCCAAATGAGGCGACCGCAACTATAGTTATAGAAAATACCGCAAAGACCGACTTTACAAAAGAGATAGAAAAGAAAAAGACGAAATTCGATAAGGAGAAGAGCGAAAAAAATATCGATGCAACACTAGAAATTTCAGAAGTGGATACACCAAGGTATGCGTATTCTTATGATGACACATCGAGCATATTGGCGCTTTTGCAAACCTTAACAGATGGCGTGTTTGCGACTACAAAACCCGATTACGAAGGAGATGTGCTTGGCATATCTACGATATATTCTGTCAGCACAAAAAATGGTATCAATATAAATTCAGTAGGCAGATACGCAGACGATGCGACAAAGCAGGAAATGGATACTACGTATGCCGCAATAGCGAGTTTGGCAGATTTTAAGCTGACACAAAAGGAGATGAAATCTATTTGGTCTCAAGGAGAAAATGCTATCGTAAGTGACGAGGCATTTAATAATGCTCTAAAAGACAATGGTATTAAGATAGATTATATATCTGCTTTTACAGATGAGCCTTGTGCAGATATATCCGAAACTACAGGAGATATTCCGATGGTTACGATTGGCACAAATGCAGATGATGGAGCGGATTTAGTCGTTGCTTTTATAAAATATTTATCAGGGGCATATTGATTTATACTATTGACAATAACGATATATAGTCTATAATTAGTAATGTACGATATAACAACCACTACATATAGTATTTGAGAGGTATAGGAAAGATATGAGCAAGATAAAGACAATAATAAAAAGAGACGGCAGGAAAGTAGACTTTGACAAGCAAAAAATTTCAGAAGCGATATTTAAAGCAGCACAGGTACTTGGCGGTAACGACAAGGATATGGCAAAAAAGCTTGCAGACGAAGTAGAAACTTATCTTGTTGATACATGTCATAATTCTGTGCCGGCAGTAGAAGAAATTCAGGATGCGGTCGAAAAAGTTCTTATCGAAAACGGGCATGCAAGAACTGCAAAGGAATATATCCTATACAGGGCTGAGCGTACACGCGTGCGTGATATGAATATGAAGCTCATGAAAATATATGAGGATCTTACTTTCCAAGACGCTGCAGAAAATGATATAAAAAGAGAAAATGCAAACATCGACGGCGATACGGCTATGGGTACTATGCTCAAGTACGGTTCAGAAGGCTCAAAACAATTTTATGAGATGTTTGTTCTAAAACCGGAGCATAGCAAGGCTCATATTGAGGGTGATATTCATATACATGACCTTGATTTTTATACCTTGACAACTACATGCTGTCAGATCGACCTTAGAAAACTTTTTAAAGGCGGATTTAGTACAGGGCATGGATATCTGAGGGAGCCGAGCGATATAGCTTCGTATTCGGCGCTTGCTTGTATTGCGATACAGTCAAATCAAAACGACCAGCACGGGGGACAGTCTGTACCGTATTTTGATTATGCGATGGCTGACGGTGTCAAAAAGACTTTCAGGAAGTTATATTGGCAAAATCTCGGCAAGATTTTAGACATAAAGACAGGTGACAATGACAACGTTGATAAAATTAAGGGTTTTGGCAAAAAGCTTGTCGAAACAGACGATCTATTTCCCGTAATGGCAAATGACAACGAGTATCAGGCTGTCGAGATGGAATTTTTGAAAAAAGAATTTAAAGACTTAGATGAAGCGACTTTAAAAGACTATCAAAAGAGAGCTTTTGATTATGCGAGCAAGGAAATAGTAAGAGCGACTTATCAGGCTATGGAAGCATTCGTTCACAATCTAAATACTATGCACAGTAGAGCCGGAGCGCAAATACCGTTTTCATCGATAAATTATGGTACAGACACAAGTATGGAAGGCAGGCTTGTTATGGAGCAACTGCTTCTTGCGACTGATGCAGGTCTTGGAAATGGTGAAACTCCTATATTCCCTATACATATATTTAAAATTAAGGAAGGCATAAACTATAACGAAGGGGATCCAAATTATGACTTATTTAAGCTTGCGTGCAAGGTAACAGCAAAGAGGCTTTTCCCTAACTTCTCGTTCATAGATGCACCATACAATTTGCAATATTATAAAGAAGGCGACCCGGATACTGAAATCGCATATATGGGCTGCAGGACAAGAGTTATAGGAAATACCTATGACCCTTCAAGGGAAATTGTCGGTGGCAGAGGCAACCTAAGTTTTACATCAATAAATCTTCCGAGAATAGCCATAAAGGCTCATGGCAACCTCGACATATTCTTTGAAGATTTGGACAGGAAGATGAATCTTTGCATAGACCAGTTAAATGCGAGATTAAAAATACAGTCAAAGAAGAAAGTGAGAAACTATCCGTTCCTAATGGGGCAAGGTATATGGCTTGATTCAGATAAGCTAAAGCTCGATGATGAGGTTGGTGAAGTCTTAAAGCACGGCACGCTTTCAGTTGGATTTATAGGACTTGCGGAAACGCTAAAAGCTTTGATAGGCAAACATCATGGCGAAAGCAAGGAAGCACAAAATTTGGGACTTGAGATAGTTGGATTTATGAGAAAGAAATTAGACGATGAGTCTAAAAAGACAGGTCTAAATTACTCGCTGCTTGCAACTCCTGCAGAGGGGCTTTCCGGTAGATTTGTAAAGATAGACAGAAAGAAATATGGCAACCTCGAGGGAATTACAGACAGAGAATATTATACTAATTCATTCCATATACCTGTTTATTATCAGATAGGCGCGTATGACAAAATCAAACTGGAAGCGCCATATCATGCGCTTACAAATGCCGGTCATATCTCATATGTTGAGCTTGACGGTGATCCTGCTAAAAATCCGGAATCAATAGAGCAAATAGTAAGATGTATGAGGGAAAACGGCATAGGATACGGTTCTGTAAACCATCCTGTTGACAGGGATCCTGTATGCGGATATACAGGCATTATTGACAATGAATGTCCTTGCTGTGGTCGAACTGAAAAAGACGATAGTGGACACGAGAGAATAGAAAGGATTTTATAGTGACATTTTTGAGGATGGCAGGCGTCGTCAGGGAATCAATAACAGATGGACCGGGGATAAGATTTACAATATTTTCACAAGGCTGTCCGCACAAATGCAAAGGATGTCACAATATGCAAACATGGGATTTTGACGGCGGAAAGGATGTTTCGATAGAAAAAATCCTAATGGCCATAGATGAAACTCCGATAGTTAGAGGTGTGACATTTAGCGGTGGCGAACCGTTTGCACAACCAGAAGCATTTTATGAGCTTTCGTGCGAGATAAAAAAAAGAGGCTTAGATATAGTAGCATATACAGGATATACTCTCGAAGAGCTTTTAAAAAGCGACGATGAAGCGGTTATCAAGCTTTTGCACAATATATGGCTTTTAGTTGACGGTCCTTTTTTGGAAGAAGAAAAGGATTTGTCGCTTAAATTCAGAGGAAGTTCAAATCAGAAAATTATCGATGTAAGGGATAGTTTAAAAACAGGTAAAATAGTGCTTGCAAACGAGTATATGCTATGATAAAATATTTCTTGTTCGATTGAAAATATGCTTTTAAGCTTAATATAGCACAAAAAAGGAGGTGCACGGGATGTCAAGAAAATGTGAGATTTGTGGAAAAGGACAAGTTTCGGGAAATAATGTGTCTCATTCCAACAGACATACAAAAAGAAAATGGAATGCAAATATCCAGTCTGTAAGAATCGAAGAAAATGGCAGAGTTAGAAAAGCTAATGTTTGTACAAGTTGCATTAGATCAAACAAAGTTAACCGTGCCAACTAACAAGTGATTAAAATTCTGCACATAGTGCAGAATTTTTTTAGCTAAAATGGGAGCATATAAATGAGCAATATTTACGAAGAAAAAAACAGTTATGGCAAAATAGCTGTATCAGAAAGTGTTATCGCAAATATAATCGTTGAAGAAATAGAAAAATACAGCGGCAGAGTTTTGATTACAAATAGTAAAGGCAAGAGTGTTTCAAGATTATATAAGACTATGGGCGGAAGTCCTGCAACAAATATTGAAATAGAAAAAGATGATAACGGCTTGTTATCCGTCAAATTTCATATTGTACTTAAGTTTGGGATGAGCATAAAACACTCTACCGAGCTTATCATAGACGACATAGCAAAAGAGATCGAGATTGCGACAGGAAGCTTGCCAAAAAAAATAATTGTAATTGTCAGCGGTGTTTTATCAAAGAGATTAGCAAGAAGAAATATTGAGGTAGAAAAGGTTTATGAACCTAAATAATTTGCCGATAGAAAATATAAAAGGTGTTGGCCCTAAAAAAAGAGAGCTTTATCACAAAATAGGAGTTTATACTGCCTTAGATTTGTTATATTATTTTCCGCTTGAGTATGTCGATTACAGAAATCCAAAGCCGATATATGTTCTAAGGGAGGGAGAAAAAGCTCTAACCTGCGGCATAGTAAAAAATATGACAATTGACAGAAAGGGCTACAAAAAAAGGGTTTTGCGTTTTACGCTGGAGCAGGGCGGAGCAAAAATGCAGATCGTATTTTTTAATGCATTTTATCTTTCAAACTCTATAAAAAACGGTCAATTTTACTATTTTTACGGGAAGGTGACATCGTTTAACGGCAGACTGAATATGGTCAATCCTACCTTGATACAAAAAGAAAAGCTAAAAAGAGGAATACTGCCAATATATAGACTTCCAAAGGGTATATCGCAAAACGAAGTCAGGAAAAACATAAAAGAATTTATTGAAGCAGATTTGATTGAGGAATATCTTCCAAATGAGCTAATAGAAAAAAATAAACTTTGTTCATTACAATATGCTGTTTCAAATCTGCATTTTCCGGCTGATGAAAAACACTATAAGACGGCGTGTTATAGGCAGATTTATGATGAGCTTTTTATAATGCAGCTTGGCATACAGGCTATGAAAATGCCCGACAAAAAGGGCAATGCAATGCGAGCAAAAATGGATGATTTTTTGAGGATACTGCCTTTTGAGCTTACAGCATCGCAAAAAAAAGTTTTAAAAGAAACGGAAAGAGATATGCAAAAGCCTTTAGTGATGAACAGGCTTGTGCAAGGAGATGTAGGCTCGGGTAAAACAGTTGTAGCGGCCGCATGCATGTATAAGGCTGTAAAAAGCGGATACCAAGCGGTTATGATGGCGCCAACAGAAATATTGGCACGACAGCATTTTGATTCACTAAAGCAGAATTTCGAGGAACTGGGTATAAGAACTTGTCTGCTTACAGGCGGAATGAAAAAAGCGGAGCGAACGGAGACATTACAAAGAATTGAACATGGAGCATGCGACATCATAATAGGAACCCATGCTGTTATACAAAAAGATGTTTTCTATAAAAACCTGGGACTTGTTATAACTGATGAGCAACATAGATTTGGCGTAAATCAAAGACTAGAGCTCGGCAAAAAAGGAGAAAATCCGGACATTTTGGTCATGACAGCAACACCTATACCAAGGACGCTTGCCGCAATCCTATATGGCAATCTTGACATTTCTATAATAGATACATTGCCTTCAGGCAGAAAACCGATAAAAACGCTTGCAATTACAGAAAAACAACGACTCGATATGTATAAAAAAATCGCCGAGGAAATAAAGCAGGGCCGTCAGGCGTATGTAGTAGCGCCTTTAATTGAGGAAAGCGAAATCATGAGCGAAGTCAAATCTGCTGAAAAAATATCAGAAGAACTCTCATCAATTTACAAAGAAGAAATAAAAAGAGGAGAGATAAAAATAGCTGTTGTTCATGGTGCTATGAAGCAAGAAGAAAAAGATGAAATAATGCAAGGCTTTGCAAAAAACGAAATTTCACTTCTCATAGCCACTTCAGTTATAGAGGTCGGTATCGATGTGCCAAATGCGACTACTATTGTAATAGAAAACGCCGAGCGTTTTGGGCTTTCACAGCTCCATCAGCTTAGGGGCAGAGTAGGAAGAGGAGAACATCAATCGAGGTGTTTTTTAGTCAGCGCAAGCGATGGCGACATAGCAAAAAAGAGGATAAAGATAATGACAGAGAGCACGGATGGATTTTATATTTCAGATAAGGACTTGGAGCTTAGAGGCCCCGGTGAAATTTTTGGAATACGCCAGCATGGCATTCCGGACAAATGTATAATGAATGCTGTAAGGCACATGGATATTCTTGATATAGCAAAAAACGATGCGAAGGACTATATCGGAAGCATAAGTAATGAGCTGCAAAAAAGACTTGATAATATGTTTAAAGAGGTGGGAATATGAGAGTTATCGCAGGTAAATATAAAGGAAGACGACTTGATGCACCTATTGATGACAGAGTCAGACCGACAAGCGATAAGGTTAAAGAAGCTTTATTTTCAATTTTAATGTATGATATTGAGGATGCCATCTTTTGCGATATGTTTGCCGGTACAGGGGGTATAGGTATAGAGGCGCTTTCAAGAGGTGCGAAAAAAAGCTATTTTATAGATGCCTCACCCGCGAGCATGCGCATAATAAGGAGCAATGTTATGAAATGTAAAGCCGAGGATAAAAGCGAATTTATCTTAGGAAGCTTTGAAAACGCACTTCAAAAAATTGATGGAAAAATAGACATCTTTTTTCTCGATCCACCGTACAGTAAGGGGACAGAGATTGAAGCCGTCAAGGCGATAGCGACAAGTCAAACCCTTGCAAAGGATGGGATTATAGTAATAGAGCATCACAAGGAAGATAATATGCCGGAGATTATAGAGGGCTTTAATAAATTTAAAGAGAAAAAGTACGGCAGAATTGTATTGTCATTTTATATATGATATAATTAGACGGTATTTTTAGGGAGTAAAAAAATGAAAAAAGCTTTGTATGCAGGATCTTTTGATCCACTTACATGTGGCCATGCTAATTTAATAAAAAGAGCCGCAAAACTATGCGATGAACTTGTCGTAGGCGTCATATTAAATCCACAAAAAAAACCATATTTTGCGGCTGATGAGCGTGTTGATATGATCAAAAAGACGATGAAGGATATACCAAACGTCAAGGTTGAGGCTTTCGAGGGTCTTTTGGCAGAATATGTAAACGAAAATGGGTTTGATATGGTTATCAGAGGCCTGCGTGGTATGGTGGACTTTGATAATGAGATACATATGGCACAGATGAACGCGATACTTTACGACAATAAAGTCGAAACTGTATTTTTAATGACGGATCCAAAATATTCATTTATAAGCTCAAGCATGGCAAAGGAAGTTCATTCTCTTGGGGGTAATATAAAAGGACTTGTACCTGATGATGTTTTAACTGTTATGGAGGAAAAGAAAAATGATGAGAATAGATGAGTTAATCAAAGAAATAGAGGAAATTGTAAATACAGCATCCGGTGTACCGTTAACAGGTAAGGTTATGGTAGACGGTGAAGAAATCATAGGTGTGCTCAACGAGATAGAGGCGTGTTTGCCGGACGAAATAAAACAAGCAAGATGGATTCAGAGTGAAAAAGACAGAATCCTTTCCGAAGCAAAAAAAGAATATGAAACAGTAGTTGCTGACGCTAAAAGACATGCCGAAAGTCTTGTAGAAAAAAATGTTATTCTTACACAGGCACAAAAACGCGCTGATAACCTGATGCAAATTACAGAAGAAAATATAAAGCATCTCAAAATGGGAGCATATGATTATGTGGATAGCTTCTTGTACAACTTCCAGGAAAAGATGGGAGAGCTAAATGCCATGTATGTTAAGATGTTTGACGATATCGACGGTACATTTGCAAAAGTCGAAAATATGCTAAAGGACAACCGGGATGAAATAAAGGAAATGGCATATAAGACTCAGGTAGGAAAAGATAATAATGCAAACGGCGAAGAGTAATGTACTTGCTATAATTGCAGAATATAATCCTTTCCATTTTGGACATTTGTATCAGCTTAATGAATGCAAAAAGAAATCAAAAGCTGATTATGTTGTGATAATCATGAGTGGTAATTTTACGCAAAGAGGCGAACCTGCAATTTTAGACAAGCTAAGCAGAGCGAAAATGGCTTTGAATGCAGGATGTGATCTTGTGCTGGAGTTACCATTTTATTATGCCTGCAACTCCGCACAGTATTTTGCACAAGGGGCGATAGATATTATCGAAAACCTCAAGTTTGTCACACATCTTGGCTTTGGTAGCGAAGATGGAGATGTAGATAGGTTAAATAAAATTGCAGAGATTATTACGGATAAATCAGAAGAGCTGGGGTTAGAGATTAAAAGGCATATGAAAAGCGGTTTTCAGTATTCAAAGGCATTGCAACTGGCACTTGAGGAAATAAGCGGAGCCATAGACATTAATCCTAAAACCTTAACATTGCCAAACAATGTGCTTGCGATTGAATACATAAAGGCATTGAAAAAAAAGAGGTTAAAGATAGAGCCAATTTCTGTTAAACGGGCAGGAATTCATCATGATGGCAGCGAAATAAAAGATAAATCAATATATGAACATAGCGAAAATCTGTCAAGTGGCAGTATTATACGAAAAAAACTAAGAAATAGAGAAGAGAAGGAATTAGAGCAGTATTTGCCACATTTTTCCGCAAAAATCATAAGGGAAAACAGTGAAAGGTTAGTATTTGCCGACAATCAAACCTATTTCGATATTTTACGCAGTACAATTCTTTCCAAGAGCGAAGATGAGTTAAAAGAGATATTTTCGATTGGAGAGGGACTTGAAAACAAGATTAAAAGTGAGATACGGTATGCAAGCAGTCTAGATGAGTTTATAAGGTCTGTAAAGAGTAAAAGATATCCGTATACAAGGATAAACAGGATATGCTCGCAGATAATAGTAGGACTCAAAAAAAGTGACTTTGCACCCAGATATACGAAGGTTCTCGCATTTAATAAAAAAGGGAGCGAGTTGCTTAGAAAAATAAAGAGCGAAGACGACTCCAAATGTGATATAATTACAAACGTAAATAAAGAGGCTAGTAGTCTAAAGGAGCAATTTATGACTGAAATAAAGGCAACAGATATTTATAACTTGATATCAAAAAAAGATCTGTATAAAAATAGCGAATATGTATGCAAACCGGTAATTTTTTAATATATTCACAAAAAAACATATTATGTCAACTAAAAGCTATAAATATCCGTAAAAACGGTAAAAATAGCTATAAAAATCATAACAAAAAATCATAATAAAACTGCGATTTGAAAACAATGGAGGTATTACAAATGAAAGTTTTAGTAATTAACTGCGGCAGCTCATCACTTAAATATCAGGTGCTTGATATGACAAACGAGACGCTTTTGGCAAAAGGTCTTGTTGAGAGAATTGGCATGGAGACAGCCGTTATAACACACGAAAAAGATAGCGAAAAGTTCAAAAAAGAGCTTCCTATCGATACTCATAAGGTAGCAATCGGACTTGTTTTGGATGCGATTCTTGATAAAGAGCATGGCGTTGTAGCTGATCTTTCAGAAATCGGAGCAGTTGGACACAGAGTTGCTCATGGCGGAGAGAAAAATGATAAGTCGGCCTTGATAGACGATACACTTCTAAAGAGCATTGAGGAATGCGTAGAGCTTGCACCATTACACAATCCTGCAAATCTGCTCGGTATCAATGCCTGCAGAGAGCTTATGCCAAATACGCCTATGGTAGCCGCATTTGATACTGCATTTCACCAGACAATGCCTGAGGAATCGTTTATATACGCACTTCCTTACGAATACTATGAAAAATATAGGGTTAGAAGATATGGATTCCACGGCACATCTCATAAATATGTTTCACTAAGAGCCGCAAAAATGCTTGGAAAGAGTGTAGATGAGCTCAAGATAGTAACTTGCCATCTTGGCAACGGTGCTTCGGTAGCCGCTATAAAAAACGGCAAATGTATAGATACCTCCATGGGATTTACTCCGCTTGAAGGTCTTGTAATGGGTACAAGATGTGGCGATATAGACCCTGCAATTGTAACATATATAGCAGAAAAGGAAGATCTTGATAATAATGGCATAAACGATGTGCTAAATAAAAAATCGGGAGTGTTTGGTATTTCGGGCGTATCGTCAGACTTTAGAGATCTTGAAGATGCGGCAGAGCAAGGAAATAAAAGAGCACAGCTTGCAATAGACGCTTTTGCACATAGAGTAAAAAGATATATCGGCGCATATATAGCAGAGCTAAACGGGGCGGATGCAATCGTATTTACAGCGGGAATTGGCGAAAATGACAAAGCTATGCGTGAAAAGATTTGCGACGGTCTTGATAATCTCGGCATAAAGCTTGATGTAGCTAAAAATGATATAAGAGGAGAGGAAAAAGTAATTTCAACTGATGATTCTAAGGTTGAGATATTGCTTATTCCAACAGATGAAGAGCTTATGATAGCAAGAGACACACTTAAACTTGCAAGCAACAAATAATCAAAATTTGCAAATCGCTTCCAAAAAAGGTATAATAACCTGGTAAGGAAGCGATTTGTTTTATTTGGTGTTTTTCTTAAAAAAGAAGGGAAGAAAGGTGCTTATATGCAAAAGTTCAAAAAGAAGATAGCATTTATATTGATGTTTGCGATGATATTAACAAGCGGAGCATATGGTTTTGCCTATGCGGCGACAGAGCAAACTGTGTCAAATTCTAATGATAGTGCAAATGCTACAAGTGAGCTAACGCAAGCAAATTATGAGGAAGCAGATGGAAATCTGCTGAGCTATTTTTACATAGAAACAACAAAAGTCGAAACTCCAGGCACACAAAACATAGTGGTCTCTTTTGCAGATAATGCAGGCGATGTGAGCGATGTCAAATTGCAGTATAGTAAGGACAAAGGTGACAGACAGCTTTGGGAGAGCACAAAAAATGATGATGGAGCTTTTTTGTTTACTAAGGATTTTGATTCTGCGGACAAGGGTTCATACAAGGTTTTAGCTGTGACATTTGTCCAGGATGGTACACCAAAGATAATAAAGCTAAAGGATGCAGAGAAAGAGGCATACTTTGGTGTTGATATGGATTACAAAAGTGATGTCAAGCCGGATGTCGTATTGAGTGATGGTACTGTATTAGAGGATACTACTATCGAAGAAGTAGAAGTAAACGGAGAAATAGTTCAAGCTGATATTACCGACACAGAAAATATTTCGACTGATATTACACAAATGCTACAAACACAGGCGCCTTTGACGACTTCAGAGTCGCAAAGCTTTTTGGCGTCAATCCTTAGCAAACTTTTCGTAAAATCAACCGCAGCTTCAAATATAGTGATAGTTTTAGATCCCGGTCATGACAGCGAACATGCCGGTGCAAGAGGAAATGGACTAAAAGAAGAAGAAATTACTCTTAAAATAGCGCAATATTGTAAGGCTGAGCTCGAAAAATATGGCGGAGTCACAGTCTATTTGACGAGGACTACGGCATCTTGTCCATTCCCAAATTCGAAGGACAATATTGACGACATTAAACAGCGTGTTAAATGGGCAAAAAGCAAGGGCGCGGATGCATTTGTCAGCATACATCTAAATTCTTATGATGATGCGAGTGTTAGTGGCGCAGAGGTTTATTATCATTCTAAATCAACCAGCGGCAAGGCTCTTGCACAAAAAATACAGGACCAGCTTAAAGCACTTGGCCTTAAAAATAGGGGAATTAAAATAAATGATGCGTATGCAGTTATAAATACTTCGCAGGAGCAGGGCTTCCCGGGCATCATCGTAGAACATGCATTTATCAGTAATGCAAGCGATGCAAGCAATTTCTTAAAAACTGCAAGCGGTCAACAAAAACTCGGAGTTGCTGACGCTAAAGGCATAGCTAATTACTTTGGCTTGCAACAAGGCAAGTGGGTGACAGTCAACGGTAAAGCACGCTATCAGTATTCGGATGGCAGTTACGCTAAAGGATATGCAAACATAGGTGGTAAATATTACTATTTTAACAGTGAAGGATATCAGCAGAATGGACATCAAATGATAAACGGCAAGCCATATCAGTTTTACTGTGATAAAGGAGTAAACGGCTACGGGTATCCGTCCGGCTGGATAAAATACAGCGGAACAGGATATGAAGGCAAAAAAGGATACAGTCTCGGCGGAGGGCAGCTTGTAACAGGTAAATACACGATAGATGGGACTCAGTATTACTTCGATGCAGACGGTTTTTTAGTAGGAGAATGGGAAATAGCAAACAAATCTGCGAAGTTCAAATATTATAGTACACAAAAATATGCAACAGGCTATGTAAATATAGGTGGCAAATATTACTATTTTGACAGTGAAGGATATCAGCAGAATGGACATCAAATGATAAACGGTAAGCCA
>CAVBJF010000006.1:0-72745 GCA_963596005.1 Streptococcus pasteurianus
GCTTGCTTGCTTGCTTGCTTGCTTGCTTGCTTGCTTGCTTGCTTGCTTGCTTGCTTGCTTGCTTGCTTGCTTGCTAGTGATTTTCACCTTTTCCAACCCCTTTGTCAATATTTTTTAAAAGTATACTATACCTTATTTGTTATATTATGCTTTCATTATATAGCTTTGGGGTAAGGATTTCAATACTAAGAATTAATTTCTAATAGTTTTTTTATGTTCATTTTTCAATAATATAAAGAGCTCATATCTCTCTTTCTGCAGCTTCTATTACATGTTTCATCAATATCGATGAGGTCACAGCCCCGACGCCACCCGGGACAGGCGTTATCGCAATATTCTTTTGCATTGCGCTATCAAAGTCAACATCGCCTATCATCCTATCATTTTCATCAAAATTTATACCAACGTCAATAATTGTCTGGCCTTCTTTTATAAAATCCGCTGTAACAGTTTTTGCATGCCCTGCCGCCGCTATGATTATATCGGCATTTTTTGCAACATCGCTCAAGTTTTTTGTCTTAGTATGGCAAATTGTCACCGTTGCATTTTCTTTTATGAGCATCATCGCCGCCGGCTTGCCTATAACAAGGCTCCTCCCTATAACTGTAACTTTTGCTCCCGCAAGATCAACATTGTAATGCTTTAAAATCTCGATACAAGCTTCTGCTGTACACGGTGGGAATCCAATCTGCTTACCTGCATAAACTCCTGCCATCGCAAGATCTCCTATGCCGTCTACATCCTTTTCTTTTGCTATTGCATTTCTGACCGCATCATCATCTATATGCTTTGGTAGCGGTCGAAATACCAAAATGCCGTCAACATTTTTATCTGCATTTAGTTTCTCTATCTCAGCAAGTACATCTCCCGTTGCTGCATTTTCGTTTAGTAAATGTTTTTTTACCACTACTCCGATTTTTTCGGCACGAGCACAAGCTCCCCTCTCGTATGCTAAGTCTGAAGGATTCTCTCCCACCCTCACAATAGCAAGCATAGGTTTTTTACCACTCGCTTCAAGGCTTTCTCTTTTTAATATCAGAGCTTCTGTTATGCTTTGTGCAACTTCTTTACCGCTTAAAATTTTTGTTTCCATTTATTATCTCTTTTCTCTTTCAATTAATGCAATATATTGCTCCTCAGCCTTTCGACCGAGGAGCAATATCAAAATCAAAAATAATTTTAAAATAATCCTGAAATTTTACCTTCGCTATCAACATCTATATTTTCTGCTGCAGGCGCCTTTGGCAATCCCGGCATAGTCATAATATCTCCTGTCAAAACAACTATAAAGCCTGCTCCTGCGGAAATTTTTACTTTCTTTACTGTTATTTCAAAACCTCTTGGCGCTCCTTTTAGATCCGGATTGTCCGAAAAGCTATACTGAGTTTTTGCTATACATATAGGCAATTTATCAAATCCAAGCTCTGTCAACTTCGCGATCTCTTTTTTTGCACTCGGCAATATCGTAACACCATCCGCATGGTATACTTTCTTAGCTACCGCATTTATCTTTTCCTCGATTGATAAATCGTCCTCATACGAGAATGTAAAGTCATCTTCTCTTCCTGCATCGCAAAGCTTTATTACTTCTTTAGCAAGTGCTATACCACCTTCTCCGCCTTTTGCCCATACTTCTGAAAGCGCAACATTTACGCCAAGCTCCTTACATTTTTCTTCAACTAAGTCAAGCTCTGCTTTTGTATCTGTCGGGAATGCATTTATCGCAACCACACATGGCAAGCTATATACAGTTGTCATATTTTTGACATGCTGCAACAGGTTTGGAATACCTTTTGCCAGCGCATCGAGATTTTCATCATTTAAATCAGCAACCGCAACACCACCGTGATGTTTTAAAGATCTCACCGTTGCGACAACTACTACTGCAGACGGTTTTAGACCGGCCACCCTGCACTTTATATCAAGAAATTTTTCGGCTCCGAGGTCCGATGCAAATCCTGCTTCTGTTACGGTGTAATCCGCCAGCTTTAGTGCCATTTTTGTCGCCATTATGGAATTACATCCATGCGCTATATTTGCAAATGGTCCGCCATGAACAAACGATGGAGTATGTTCAAGTGTCTGCACGAGATTTGGCTTAAGTGCATCCTTTAACAGAGCTGCCATCGCTCCCTGTGCTTTGAGATCGCCTGCTGTAACAGGTTTACCGCTTCTGTTATATCCGACTATGATATTAGCAATTCTCTTTTTTAGATCATCTATATCAGCTGCAAGGCAAAGTATTGCCATTATCTCACTTGCAACTGTTATATCAAAGCCGTCTTCTCGCGGCACTCCGTTTAGCCTGCCGCCAAGGCCATCTGTTATATTTCTAAGCTGACGATCGTTCATATCTACACATCTTCGCCATGTGATATTCCTTGTATCAATGTCGAGTTGATTGCCCTGATGGATATGATTGTCGAGCATAGCGGCAAGCAGATTGTTTGCCGCACCTATAGCATGCATATCTCCTGTGAAGTGCAGGTTTATATCCTCCATCGGCACAATCTGAGCATATCCGCCACCTGCCGCACCGCCTTTGATGCCAAAAACAGGTCCAAGTGATGGTTCTCTAAGCGCAACTAAAACATCTGCGCCGAGTTTTTTCATGCCGTCTGCAAGGCCGACAGTTGTTGTTGTTTTACCCTCTCCTGCCGGTGTTGGCGTCATAGCTGTTACAAGTATAAGCTTACCGTTTTTTTGCCCCTGCATATCGGAAAGAAGCTTATAATCTACCTTTGCTTTATAATTTCCGTAGCATTCTATGTATTTTTCATCGATCTTCGCTTTTTTTGCAATTTCTAAGATGTGCTGCGGCACATTTTCCTGTGCAATCTGAATATCTGTTTTGAATCCCATATTGTCCCCTCTCCGATTAAAATCCTCTGTGCTTTTTTTGCAGAGTGCAAGCATCCAAGCTTTTGTCTTAACTTCTTTCTAATACTATAAAATAAAATGAAGTGTTTTTCAAATAAAGTTTAGGGATATATGAGATTTAGTTGAATTGAGCTTTCAGCTTTTCGAGTGCTACTTTTACGGCAGGAATATTTATCAATATGATTGTCAAAATTCCCTCTGTGCCAAGATAAATCGCCTGGTATACGATCGAATAAACAACCGGGTTCATGCCTTCCGGCGCATAGCTTGCAAAAAATATCACGCCCGATAAGAAAGCAAAGAAAAATCTTCCTACAACCCCTATTATGTATCCGAGTGTGAGACCGTTTTTCTTATTTGCAACAAGACCCGAAAGTCCAAGTGCTCCGAATGCCAATATATAATCAAGTATCAGCTGTACCGGATGCAAAACATATCCGCCTATTGCAAGATTTAAAAGGCCAAGTGCCACACAGGCCACAACTCCTTTTTTTGTGCCGCATATATAACCGCACAAAACGGCAGGTAACATGCTAAATAGCGTTATCGAGCCACCGAATGGCAGGTTAAAGATTTTTATAAGCCCCAGCACATAAGCAAGTGCTATTAAAATCGCACATAATACAAGTTGCTGCAAATTTGTGTTTTTAGAATTAACTGATGTGTTTGTAGACATAAAAATACCTCCTTAAAATTTTAGGAGGAGCACATAAATATAATATTTAATAATGTTTGTTGCTTTCCTACGCCGGCATTAACCGGTTCAGGTTTTGAGGGTTTAAATCCTTTCGGATTTCTCTCAGCAAACAAGCTCCCCTAGCGTTTAGTTTTATCTGTTTAAATCATCTGACCTATCCATTATAGACAGCACTGCTTAGATTGTCAACTATGTCAGATACATCCTTATATTTATTCAATGTATATATATGTATGCCTGCAATATCAAGTTTAGAGTAGTTTTCTATAAGCCTTACTGTATATTCCTTTCCTGCTTTTTTGAAATCATCGCTGTTATCTTTGTATTTTTCAATAATCTTTTGTAGTTCATGAGAAAGCACACAACCATTTGACGATGTCATCCTCAATATGCCGTTTACATTTAGCGCCGGCATAATTCCTACGATTATCGGTGCTGACACTCCGTTTTTCCTTGCCATATCCAAAAATCTATCGAAGGCCTCAACATCAAAACATAGCTGCGATACAAAAAATTGCGCACCATTTGTCTGTTTTTGTTTTAAATACTTTATGTCGCTTTTGAAGCTTTCTGCTTCTATATGCTTTTCGGGATAGCACGCCCCGCCTATGCAAAGATTAGGAAAGTCATTTGCGATTGTCCCTATCAGCTCGTCGGCGTGATCATAATCTCCTCTTGTGCCCTCCCAACCCTCAGGCAAGTCACCTCTGAGAGCAAGTATGTTTTCGGCTCCTATATTCTCATAATTTTCTAATCTACTGTGAACATCTTTTTTTGTATTTCCTATGCACGTAAAATGCGAGACTAAGGTCAGCCTTCTTTCTATAATATTTGCACACAGTTCATCATTTCTACCCTTATTTGTGCCACCTGCACCATATGTAACGCTCACAAAATCAGGATTATACTTCTGTAAGTGATCCATGCTGTCCATCAGCGGTTCCATCGGCATATCAAGTTTTGGCGGAAACACCTCAAAGGAGAGTGTTCTTTTCTCTTTTAGAATCTCACTTATCTTCATTTTACCCTCTGCTTTTCCTTTTTATTATCCATCTATGTTTTTTAGGAAAGTCTTCCTATGGATCGGACACAGCCCATGCTCTTTTATACCCTCATAATGTGCCTTTGTACCGTATCCCTTGTTTGAAGCAAACCCGTACCCGGGGAATTTTTTGTCATACTCTATCATCATATGATCTCTTGTCACCTTTGCAAGCACCGAAGCAGCCGCAATCGAAATGCTTTTACTGTCACCCTTTATAATGCCTCGTTGCTCTATATTTATCCCATCAAGCGTGAGTGCATCTATCAAGATCATATCTATGCCGTTTTTAATTCCTTTTAGCTTGTCATCAAGAGAAAGGATAGCTCCCTTCATCGCTCTCTTCGTCGCCTCAAGTATGTTGATCTCATCTATTATATCATTTGCAACCATTCCAATGCTATATGCAATCGCCTGCTCCTTTATTAACGGAAAGAGTTCTTCTCTCTTTTTCTCAGTAAGCTTTTTGGAATCATTTATCTGTATAATATCAAAATCCTCAGGAAGCACAACGGCCGCAGCTACCACAGGTCCCGCAAGAGGGCCTCTGCCAACCTCGTCAACTCCTGCAATCGCCGTATACCCGTCTCCTCGCAGTTTCCTTTCTATTTTGCTCATCTCTTCAAAACGAGCCTCATACATTTCTTCACGTTTCAATATTGATTCCCTCTTTACTGCGGCAGTTCCAAGGTTATCCTGCCTATCTTGCCGGCTCTAAACTCATCTAAAATCGTTTTTGCACATCTCTCATAATCAATCCGCTTGCCTGCTCTTATAAAGCCTCTTTTTTCGGCAATTTTTTCCATCGTGTCAAGCGGCGTTTCTCCGAGTGCCTCGAGCTTGTATCTCTGCACAAGCAGCTCTCCGTATTTTTCGCTCAGTACCCTTATCAACTCCAATGCAAGCTCCTCAGACGGCAATATCTCATCTCTTATGGAACCGCAAAATGCCAGGTCTATACCCACATTGGGATCCTCAAATTTCGGCCATAGTATACCCGGTGTGTCAAGTAGCTGCATTTTGTTTTTTAGTGTAATCCACTGTTTACCCTTTGTAATGCCCGGCCTGTCTCCCGTCTGCGTACTCTTTTTGCCTGTCAGACGATTTATTAGCGAAGATTTGCCGACATTTGGCACGCCGACAATCATCATTCTCAAATTTCTCTTTACGCTTTTATCTTCATTGCGAGCTTCCTGCAATGCAGATAATTGCTTTAACAGCTTCTTTATTCCATCGCCACTTTCCGAATTTGTCGCAATCGCATAAAAGCCGAGAGCTTCAAAGCAGTCTACCCACTTTTTGTTTTGCGAAGCGTCTGCAAGATCGCTTTTGTTTAATACGATTATCCTCTCCTTGCCCGCTACAAGCTCATCTATAATCGGATTTCTGCTCGCAAGCGGTATCCTCGCGTCTATGACCTCGACAACCACGTCCACCAGCTTGAGGTTTGACTTTATCAGTTCCCGTGTTTTTTTCATATGTCCCGGATACCAGTTGATAGTTCCAAGCATGTTTTTCTCCTTTGCTTATAATTGCTATCGCATGTTAGCGGATCCTTGCCTCTATTAACAAAGGAGCCCAAAAGGACTCCTTTTAAAGATTTTATTCTTCGTTTGCGGCTTTAATCTTAGCGGCTTTACCTGTTCTCTCACGCATGTAGTTGAGCTTAGCTCTTCTAACTTTACCCTTTCTCACTACTTCGATCTTGTCGATCTTTGGTGAATGTAATGGGAAAGTCTTTTCGACGCCAACGCCTGAGGCTATCCTTCTTACTGTGAAAGTTTCTGATATGCCACCGTTTTGCTTTTTCAGTACAAAACCTTCAAAAATCTGAATTCTTTCTCTTGAACCTTCCTTTATCTTAATGTGTACTTTGACCGTGTCGCCGACATTAAATGCAGGAATATCAGATTTTTTGTATTCTTCTGTTATAGCAGTTAAAATATCCATCGGTATTTCCTCCTCCCCTCAAAGACGTTCTTGCCACAATATGTGTACAGAGGACCGTCCGTACTGACTAAACAAGTTTACCACAAAGCTTAGCTGATTTGCAAGGATTTTTTTAATTCAAACAGATAAAGCCAAGTCTCTTTTACCTTTTTGCCCGTTGCCTTTTCGAGCGCCTCTTTATATAGCTTTATCTGTTTAGCATAGATGTGCTTTATGTTATCTGCGTTTTTATTTGTTTTATAGTCTACCAAAACAAGGCCGTCAGCTTCTTCAAAGTAGCAATCTATGACCCCCTGCACAAGCGTTTTTGTGCCATTTACCTTGTGCCACATTATGAAGCTTTCTTCTTTTCTTAAATCTTGAGAAAGCGCTGCCCTTTTGCCTATATCATCTTTAAAGAAAGCAAATAATTTTTCTGTATCTATGCTCTCAAGCTCTTTTTCGCTGAGTATTTCTTTTTTCATCAAAGATACGAGTTGCTCTTCTATATTTTTTTTGCCTCCCTCAAATGCCTTTTTGAAATCTATATGTTCCATCGCCGTATGGTATGCTGTGCCAAGCTCAAGCGAGGTGAGCATGCTTTCGTCCTGCGATGAAAAATGCATTTTCTCTGACGGTTTTATATTTCCCTCTTTCGTTGCAAGCTCTGTTACGCCATACTTTGATTTGATCTCAAAATCTCCTGCATGCGGATATTTATAGTCAAGTATGTATCTTATCTCCTCATTTTTTATATCTGCTTTTATATCCGCATCATCTATCTTTTCGCTCTTTGCCGCAGCTATCATATCAAGCAAGCTTTTTTCAAACTCCTCTGTCGATATACCGCCTTCGCTTTCCTCCGGCAATAAGCTTTCTAAGCTCAATGCTCCGATCGCAACTCTTTTTGTGAATTGATTTTTTGTATACGGATATATAGCTTGCAAATATGTCGTTTGTGCATTTACAAAAGATATGCTTTCCTGAAGTTTTCGCACATCGTCACTTGTGCCAATCATTATAAGCCTGTCTTTTGCTCTTGTCATAGCGACATATAAAATTCGTAATTCCTCCTCAAGCCTTTCCTTTTGTTTGCGATAAGCTATTTCTGATTGCAAAAGAGTTTTTCTTCTTATCTTTTCTGTGATGTCCACATTTTCAAGGCCTATTCCAAGCTCAATATCCACATCAAAAAGTGGTCTTTGGTTAGCTTTACCCGACATTGATTGGGATAGCTGTGGCACTATTACAACGGGATATTCAAGGCCTTTGCTCTTATGTATCGTCGTTATTTGCACCGTGTCAGCTTCTTCCGAGAGCAGGCTCTTTGTACCGACCTCTACTTTTTCTTTTAGATTGTCAAAATATCTTATCAATCCAAAAATACTATTGTCGCCACCCTTAGCATATCCTTGCGTTTTTTCTATGAGCGTTCGCAAATTGAGCTGTCTTTGCTCTCCGTTTGAAAGCGACGAAATATAGTTATATATACCGCTTTCGTTGATTATCCTCCATACAAAGTCATCTATCTTAGTATATTTTGCTTCATCCTCCCACTTTGAAAGCACCGCTATGGTTTTTTCGCATTTTGCTTTTAGATCTTCGTCATCGCCATTTGCTTTATAGTTTAAAAACGCCTCGCTAAATGATGAGTCCTTATCGCTGACTCTTATTTTTATAAGTTCACTTATTTTGAAATCAAATATGATGGAGTTTAGCACAGCAAGCAGAGGAATATCTCTGTTGATATTATCGATCGTCATTAGTAAATCTTTAACAAGCTTTACCTCAAGCGTATCAAAATATCCACTGCTGCTATCTATGAATGTAGGTATGCCTTTTTGCTCCAAAATTTTTGCTACCGCTTCGCCCTTGCCCTTTAGATTTCTAAAAAGTATAACTATATCTCTATAGGAAAGCTCTCGCTCGCAGCCTGCCTTGTTGTCAAATATCTTTGTACCGACGAGTTCCTCAATTTTCTTTGCAACCAAAAGACCTTCAAGCTCCGCTTGGCTCATGCCTTTTAATCTCCTTTGTGCCTCTGTCGGCTCTTCTAACTCCTTTATGTCACTTTTGTCAATCAAAAGAAGCTCCGTATCAAAAATATGTTTTTCATCGGCCTCTATCCCCTCATAAAGTGCCGCATTTTCGTCATAGCCTTCCATTATATTTTCAAAAATTGCATTCGTAGCGCCAAGTATTGTTTTCTTGCTCCTAAAATTCATATTTAGGTCGATCTTTTCGTCCTTTGCGCTTTCCCCCTTTGCAAAGCTGCCGTATTTTCCTCTAAAAATACTCGGCTCTGCATTCCTAAAGCTGTATATGCTCTGTTTTATATCACCAACCATAAATAGGTTGTTTCCTCTTTTTATGCGATTTATTATTTCTTCCTGTATAAAATTGCTGTCCTGGTACTCATCTATAAAAATATATTTAAACTTCTTTCTGCACTCCTCTGCCACGGTTTCGTCTTTTAAAATTTCCATAGCAAAATGCTCCATATCGTTGAAGTCCATAACGCTTTTATCTGCCTTCGCTTTTTTATATTTTTCGTGAAATAAAAGCAGTAGTTCTTCTAATGTTTTTAAATACGGATACGTTTCCAAAACTTTTTCTAACTGCACTTCAAAAGGCTCGCTGCAATACTCCTTTTGCAATAAATCAGAAATTATGTATTTGAAATTTTTATTTTTTTCTTCAAAATCCGTTTTTAACGTCTCGTAGTCCTCCTTATTTGCATCCCCCTTGCCAAGCGATGCCGGTTTAAGGGCTTGTAGCTTTTTTAACGCAGTGGCTGCATTTCCCTCCTTTATATCATTTTTTATATCTTGCAAATCCGACAAATTTTCGCCGTGAGCCTTCACCTGCTTCTGCGAGTTTATGTAAGCAAACTGCTCTATCATCTCCCTTTTTATTTTGGTGGCATTATCTATTTCCGATAATAAAATATCCAGCAGCGCTCTTTTTATCTTTGTATCCTCTGCGCCGGTACAATTTTTTATATCCCCTAATCTATGCTCAAGCCATTCAAAGGGCTCCGGTATATTCATTATTTTGTTGTAAAGATTTAAAATTTCTGCCTTTATCGCATCCTCGCTTGCTGCCACAGAATACGCCGTCAAAAATTTTATAAATTGCTCATCTTTTTCGGAAAACTTCTCATCAAAAAGCTCATCTATAACTTCTGTTTCCATGAGCCTTGTCTGTGTTTCGTCTGCCGGTTTTAGACTCGGATCTATATCTATTATGAAGAAATACCTTTTTATGATACTTATCGCAAAGGCATGGAATGTGGAAATTGAGGTTTTATACATATTTTTTAGTTGAGCATGCAAAAAATCGGCATTTTCGGGTTCTTCTTTTATTCTTTCTCTAATCGCCTTTACTATCTTTGCCTTCATTTCTGCGGCCGCCGCCTTTGTAAATGTCACGACAAGAAGCTCATCAACTCCGACTTTTTCGTCGATGATAAGCTTCAAAATTCTTTCGACTAAGACAGCAGTCTTGCCCGAACCGGCCGCCGCCGATACGAGTATATTTTTATCTCTTAACTCTATTGCCCTTTGTTGTGCTTTGGTCCAGCCCATTTTATCTCCCTTTGTCGCTTTTCTCTCTCCTAAGTCTATTTTAAAAGTGATTTACCTGTCATCTCTTCAGGTTTTTCCATTCCCATAATATCAAGTAATGTCGGCGCTATGTCCGCAAGTCTGCCGCCGTCTGCAAGCTCTTTTGGTTTTTTTGCTATATGCATAAGCGGTACTTTGTTTAGCGAATGAGCTGTTACGACAGCGCCGTTTTCGTCCTGCATAACGTCAGCGTTACCATGGTCTGCCGTCAAAAGTATCTGCCCACCGAGCGCAAGCACCTCCGAAACTATTCTTTTAACACACTCATCGAGTGCCTCTATTGCCTTTATCGCGGCGTCCATCTTGCCCGTATGCCCTACCATGTCCGCATTCGCAAAATTTAGAACAGCAAGATCGTATTTTTTAAGATTGGCAATCAAGGCATCTGTCACCTCATATGCGCTCATCTCAGGCTTTAAGTCATATGTTGCCACCTTAGGCGATGGAATCAATATCCTGTCCTCATTTTTATTTGGCTCCTCAACTCCGCCATTAAAGAAAAATGTGACATGTGCATACTTCTCCGTTTCGGCAATCCTAAGCTGCCTCAGGCCTTTTTTTGCAATGTATTCGCCGAGGGTGTTTTTATATACCTCAGGCGGATATGCTATATGTACATTTTGAAGGCTTGCATCATATTTTGTCATACATACATAAAATATATTCTCCGATTGCTTCCTCTCAAAGCCGTCAAAGCTTTTCTCCGTGAAAGCCCTTGTGATTTCTCTGGCTCTGTCAGGCCTAAAGTTGTACATGATGATACTGTCACCACCACAAACAGGCATAGCTCCAGCTATAACGCATGGCAATACAAATTCGTCGCTCTCTCCATTTTTATATGCGTTTTCAATAGCTTCCTTTGGAGTTTTTGCAATTTGTCCCTCGCCCTTTGCTATGGCGTCGTATGCTTTTTTAACACGCTCCCATCTATTATCCCTATCCATAGCATAATATCTGCCGGCAATCGTAGCAATTTTACCTACACCAAGTTTCTTTATGCTTTCCTCGAGTTCATCTATGTACTTGAGTGCGCATTTTGGCGGTACATCTCTGCCGTCTAAAAAGCAATGTATAAATACTTTTTCCGCTTCTCTCTTTTTAGCAAGTTTCAAAATAGCTTTTAGGTGGTCTATATGCGAATGCACACCGCCGTCAGACAGAAGCCCAAAAATATGAATATTGCTGCCATTTCTTTTAGCGTGGGCAAATGCCTCATTTAAAACCTTATTTTCATAAAATCGCCCGCTTTTGATTTCGTTTGAAATCCTCGTCAGCTCCTGAAATATTATCCTGCCTGCACCGATATTTAGATGTCCTACCTCCGAGTTTCCCATCTGTCCGAAAGGAAGCCCCACATCCTCACCTGAAGCACCAAGCGTTGTATTTGGATATTCGCTAAACAGATAGTCAAAGTAAGGGGTGTTTGCACTTTTTATCGCATTGCCCTCTTTTTTAGGATTTATCCCAAATCCGTCAAGGATCATAAGTATTGTCGGTTTTATCATAGTCTCATTTGCCATTTTTATTTCTCCGTTTAAAATCTATTTTCGTTTAAAGCCTATTTTACTATATGCTCCGCAGCCTTGATCCCGTCTACTGCTGCAGACATAATGCCTCCTGCATATCCTGCTCCTTCTCCTGCCGGGTATATTCCCCTTATGCTCGCTTGCATGTTCTCATCTCGCAAAATCCGCACAGGTGATGAGCTACGCGTCTCTACCCCCATAAGAAGTGCGTCCGGCATATCAAAACCCTTTAGCTTTTTCGCCATTATAGGAATTGCCTCTTTTATCGACTCAATCGCAAAGTCCGGCAGGCAATCGTTTAACCTTGAGTTTTCAAGCTCTTTATATGTCGTTTTTACAAAATCATATTTATTATTCACCTGATATGCAAGGCGCTCATATTTTTCTTGGAATTTAACACCGGCAAGGACATGCGCTGACTCGAAATCTTCTTGCCTTACATCCACCAAAAGTGCGCTGTTTGCATACTTACCGTCTCGAGCGTGATAGCTCATGCCATTTGTTACAACCTGTTCCTTGCCTGATGAGGCTAAAATAACTTCTCCTCCCGGGCACATGCAAAAGGTGTATACTCCTCTGCCGTTTTTTGTTTTACAACTCAGCTTATAATCAGCGGCTCCAAGCACCTTTGCAAGGCTTGCATCTCCGTACTGTGCTTTATCTATCACTTCCTGTGGGTGCTGTATCCTGACCCCTATCGAAAATGCCTTTTGCTCCATCTTTATACCCAAATCATGAAGCATTGCAAATGTATCTCTCGCACTGTGCCCTATCGCAAATATTGCCCTGTCACATTCTATCTTTCCTTTTGTATTTTGCCTTGTATCCGTAATCTCAAGTCCTACAAGCGCAGACCCGTCCATTGTAATCCCAGTGACTTGTGATGAAAATCTTACAGTTGCACCCTTTGATATTATGTATTCCCTTATATTTGCTACTACTTTTTTTAAAAGATCTGTACCTATATGTGCCTTTTGCTTATATAATATTTCATCCGGTGCTCCAAAGCTGTGGAGCTCCTCTAAAACTTTTCGTATGCGCACATCCTTTATGCCTGTCGTAAGTTTGCCATCAGAAAACGCTCCTGCCCCACCTTCGCCAAACTGAATGTTAGAATTTTCATCAAGCTCACCCTTTTGCCAAAAGTTATTTACATCGATGTCTCGCTCCTTTATAGACTTGCCTCGCTCTATAATAAGCGGCTTATATCCCATCTGAACAAGCGTCAGAGCCGCAAATATACCGCATGGTCCAAATCCAACCACCACAGGTTGTTTTTCTTTTGGATAAGAGCCTTCCATAAAACAGTATGTCATATCAGGCGCTTTTGGTATCGACAAATTTTTTGAGCAATCAAAATCTATCGTGTAAACAAAATGTATGTTTTTCTTGTCACGGGCATCTATCGACTCTTTGATGATTTTTATATTTTTGATACTGTCCTCCGGCACTCTCAGCTTTTTTGACAGTTTCTTTTTGAGAACGCTTTTTTCTTCATATATGCCCCTTTTTATTTGATGAATTCTGTACATATTGCCTTTCCTGCTCTCCTTGCCGTCTCCCAAGCATTTTCAAGATTAAATCCGCCGCAAAGCCCTGCATACTCTGTCATCTCGCCTATAAAATAAAGGCCCTTTAACTTCTTTGATTGCATCGCAAGCTCATCAATCTCGCTTCCGGCAACTCCTCCGACAGTAGTCTGCGCATATTGCCATCCACGCACATTTTTAACTTTATATGTCAGTTTTTTTAGCTCTGCTGTCGCTTTTTTTATTTCTTCTAAAGTAAGCTCACTCGCCTTTTTCCCTTTTGCACCCTTACCAAAAGCATATGAAACAATCTCGCAAGCAAGCTTCTCATCTATAAGGCCGCGAAGTAGCTTATCTGCTTTTAAATATTTTATCTGCTGCCTTTTTTTGAGCAAATATACTAACTCATCGTTTTTGCATTCCGGGAGCAAATCGAGTACTATGCCGTAATCGCTAAATTTAGTGCTTTCATCAAGCTTTATATCTCCACTTAAATTAAAAATGCAAATTCCGGAAAGTCCGTATCCCGTAAACTGTACCTCGCCGATTTCCGTTTTTAGCGCCTCTCCTTTTTTGTAAAGAGTTGCCCTCGCCTTTGCCCTCACATTTGATATATTTGAGATATTTATACATTCGCACTCTATAGGCGCTAGTCCCGGTGCGAGCTTTGTTATTGTATGCCCAAGCCTTTTAGCTATCTTATATCCTTCGCCACATGTACCAAATTGACTGCCGGCTTTACCACCCATAGCAATAACGAGTTTTTTAGCGCAAAACGTCCCACTGTTTTTTGTAATTACTAAAAACGGTTCGCCTTCTCCTTGCTTTTGTATATCTGCGACATATGTATTGAGTCTGCTATCAACGCCGTTTGCATACAAAAAATCAGTAAAAGCTCCCACGATGTCGCTACTCTGATTTGAGATTGGATATGCCCTTCCCTCGCTGTCTGTATAAATTTCTATGCCAAGCTCCCTAAAAAACCGTGCCGTTTTGCCAAAGCCTATCGCACGATTATTTGAAAGGTTACATCTGCCATTTCCGGTTGCAAATATTTTTTTGCCCAGCTTATCATTTTTTTCGAGCAGAAGCACATCTATATTGCCATTTTGCATTTTTATCGCAGTCGCACATGCAAGAGCAGAAGCTCCGCCGCCGACTATACACACATCATATATTTTCATCTGATACCTCTGTTTATTTTATCATACTTGCCTGTGCAATAGGAGTTTTATATTTTTGAAATTAGCGATGTAAAATTTTTTACATAAAGACACAAAAGCTACACCCTTTCGGATGTAGCCTTTGCATATATAGGTTATGAGTGTTTAAAGATAGGTATTAGCCTTATTTGCTGTCTTTTCTGCGAGTCATAACTATCAAGCCTCCTCCTGAGATGAGGGCAAGTGTTACAAGTAGAGCGATATTAGCCTCGTCTGATGTCTTTGTGTTATTCTTCTGCCAGTTAGCTGTAAATGTTTTATCGCCTACGCTACCTTTTGCTATCGTCATATTTTTAGTTGGCTTTGTAACTCCGTCTCCTGTCCAGCCGGTAAATGTATAGCCTTCCTTTGTTGGATTGTTTAAGGTTATATCATCACTTTCCACACTATATGTTACTGGGTTTTCTGCTATCTTTGCATCAGTCAGCCCTTTATATGAGATGTCATAGTCGATTAAATCCCAGTGTGCTATAAGAAGGATATCGCCTGTCAAGATCGTATCAAAGTCGTATAACTCTTCTGTTGAATCTGCATCCGTATTTGAATCTGCATCCGTATTTGAATCTGTATCCGTATCAGGATCAGTAGCATTAGGATTGCCGTCACCAATACCAGCAGTATCTGTACCGTCGAGATCCGCAAGTAGAATAGCCTCGTTAAGGGAGAGAAGCATTACCGGATTTTCATCCTGTTTTTGTGCCGTTTTCTTTATATACCAAGCATTAAATGAGTAGCCTCTCTTTGTAGGATCGGTTGGCTTTGTTGCCTTATCGCCTTCTTTTACCATCGCTGCTTTTACTTCAGAGCCGCCGTTTGAGTCAAATGTTACCTTTGCTTCCCACTTTGCATAAAGCTTTGTATTTTTTGTTACAGGCTTTGTGAAGTCGTGCTTTGTAGTGCAATTTTCATCATCATACCAACCTGCAAAATTTAGGTTGTCTTTTGTTGTCGTTCCTAATTCGCCTTCACTTACTATTGTGTTTTCCGCTACTACTTTATCAGCTATAGGCGAACCGCCATCTGTATCAAAGCTTATTGTTGCATTCCAGTTGGCTTTGTAATCTCTAGCTCCGGTACTACCATTTGTGATAGTTACCTCTTTTTGAGGTGTTGTAATACCTTCACTTTCGCTTGTCCAGCCGGCAAACGACAGGCCTTCTTTTGTTGGCTCTCGCAATGTGATCGTTTCATCCTCTATAGTAAACTCTGTAGGATTTGGTGGATTTGGTTCAGTACCACCGTTTAGGTCATATGAAATCTTATACTCTGCAATTGTCCATTTTGCATAAAGCACAAGATCTCCCATTACAGCTGTTGAAAAATCGTATGCATCGCCTGAGTAGTTTGCATTATCATACCAGCCTTTAAAGATATATCCTAATTTTGTTACTGTTTCGGGAGTTTTTGCTTTATCTCCCTCTTTTACTATCTGCTTTGCAGGTGTTGGTGTACCGTTTTTAGTATCAAATGTTACATCTGCTGTCCATTTTGCATAAAGAGTCTTGTCACCTGTTATAGTCTCGTTTGTAAAATCAAACTCCTGACCGTCTGTGCAATTTTGATCCTTGTACCAGCCTGCAAAGTGCAGATTTGCCTTTGTCGGATCTGTATCAGGCTTTGTTACCTTATCACCTTCTGTTACTGTCTTTGTAGCTACATCAGAGCCACCGTTTGAGTTAAATGTTACCTTTGCTTCCCACTTTGCATAAAGCTTTGTATTTTTTGTTACAGGCTTTGTGAAGTCGTGCTTTGTAGTGCAATTTTCATCATCATACCAACCTGCAAAATTTAGGTTGTCTTTTGTTGTCGTTCCTAATTCGCCTTCACTTACTATTGTGTTTTCCGCTACTACTTTATCAGCTATAGGCGAACCGCCATCTGTATCAAAGCTTATTGTTGCATTCCAGTTGGCTTTGTAATCTCTAGCTCCGGTACTACCATTTGTGATAGTTACCTCTTTTTGAGGTGTTGTAATACCTTCACTTTCGCTTGTCCAGCCGGCAAACGACAGGCCTTCTTTTGTTGGCTCTCGCAATGTGATCGTTTCATCCTCTATAGTAAACTCTGTAGGATTTGGTGGATTTGGTTCAGTACCACCGTTTAGGTCATATGAAATCTTATACTCTGCAATTGTCCATTTTGCATAAAGCACAAGATCTCCCATTACAGCTGTTGAAAAATCGTATGCATCGCCTGAGTAGTTTGCATTATCATACCAGCCTTTAAAGATATATCCTAATTTTGTTACTGTTTCGGGAGTTTTTGCTTTATCTCCCTCTTTTACTATCTGCTTTGCAGGTGTTGGTGTACCGTTTTTAGTATCAAATGTTACATCTGCTGTCCATTTTGCATAAAGAGTCTTGTCACCTGTTATAGTCTCGTTTGTAAAATCAAACTCCTGACCGTCTGTGCAATTTTGATCCTTGTACCAGCCTGCAAAGTGCAGATTTGCCTTTGTCGGATCTGTATCAGGCTTTGTTACCTTATCTCCCTCTTTTACTGTCTGCTTTGCAGGTGTTGGTGTACCGTCTTTAGTATCAAATGTTACATCTGCTGTCCACTTTGCATAAAGAGTCTTGTCAGCTGTTATAGCTGTTTCGAAATCAAATTTCTTTCCATCTGTACACTCTTGATCTTCATACCAGCCTGCAAAGTGCAGATTTGCCTTTGTCGGAGCAGGATTAGGTTCTGCGATCGTTCCTCCATCTTCTACTGTTTTTGCGGCTACAGAAGAACCACCATTTGAATTAAATGTTACTTTTCTTTCCCACTTTGCATAAAGCTTTGTATTTTTTGTAACCGCCTTGGAGAAGTCATGCTTTGTGGTATAATTTTCGTCATCATACCAACCCGTAAAGTGATAGTCACCTTTTGTTGGCTGTGTTATATCACTTTCCTTTACAACTGTATTTTCCGCTACTACTTTGTCAGCTACAGTAGAGCCACCCTTTGTATCAAAGGATATAGTTGCATTCCAGTTGGCTGTGTAACTTTTATTCCCTGTACTACCATTAGCAATAGTTACGCTCTTTTGAGGCGTTGTACCGTTCGAGCCTGTCCAACCTGCAAACGATAGGTTTGCTTTTGTTGGCGCATTTAGCGTAATTGCAGCACTCTCTACTGTATAGCTAGTAGGATTTGCAGGGCTTGGTTGACTTCCACCATTTAAAGTGTATGCGATTGTATAGTTTTCTGTTTCCCATTTTGCATAAAGAGTCATACTCTTTGTTACTGCCGTAGCAAAGTTATATGCACTACCCGAAAGAGCTGCGTTATCAAACCAGCCCTTTAGTATATATCCTGTCTTTAGTATACCTGTCGGCTCTGTTACTTTACCGTTTGGTTCTACTATCTGCTGCTTTGCAGTACCGGATGTTGCACCGTTAGTATTAAAATCAACCGAATATGCAAGACTGATTTCTACAGGCTTAGAGGCAAAGTCTGATGTAGCACTATCCAAATCCTCTGCGATAAGATATATCTTATTTGCGCTTGGATCAAAATCATCCGGAAGTGTAAATGTGCCTGTCTGCTGTGATGTGGTTGTTGTAGTAATACCATCCATCTTCCCGTAGTATAGGAACTCTACACCTGTTGTTGATATATCGCCTTTTGTTATAGCTACCGACACCTGATCAATACCACTACCCGAAATGGTTACAGGCACGCTGACTTTTTTACTATTGTCCACAATGCCTTTCCCTCCAGCTGTCACAGATAATGAGGTATCCTTAATTGTTAGTCTCCATATTTTTTTTCTCGCTGGTGTCCCAACTTTTCCCGTAGCAACTGATCCCGTTTTATTAAATGTCGACTCGACCGTGAATTGAACATTGCTTAAATTTAGTACTGAAGCCGGAGCGACCCATTTAACGCCAGCCACACTACCGGCGTCCTCGAAAACTCCGCTACTATTCAAGTAGCCGACACAGGCAGAATATTCAGCATTATAAGCAGAAGCCGAACGCGTCCAATATTCGCCGTTATTTTTCGCTGCATCAGCATTGCTTGCATAAAGGTCGTTTATTTCCTGCGCTGATAGCACAAATGAGCAGTCGTCTGCTAAGTATGTGGCATCATCATAAAATCCATAGCTGCCAGTATATCTACTTGGTTTATAAGGATTAGTAACGCTACCTTTTGCTGACAAACTTTGCCCCCTTGTCAGAGCTTTTTCTTTAGCATTAGGGAAGAATTGATTTCCTTGATATATGTCTGCTCTTAATTCACTGGTCGCATAACTATTAGTGTTTTTTCCAAATGTGTTAAAGGTTCTACTATAAATTGGACCAGCACAATCTATCAGGATATTTAGAAAGCTATCTTTTAACACATTATATGTTACCTCTTTGCCGTTATATTCACCAAAAACAATCTGCTCGCCGTCAGCTTTTGTCCACCCACCTGATAGCGCCGATATATAAAACCCTCCTATATTTATGCTTTTTACCGTATACGCATCAGCCTTCTTCGTACTTGTCAACATAAATGACGGCATGCACATAGTCACAAGTACTACTATTGCAAGCATGGTCGTAAAGACGCTTTTTAATCTCGCCGTTTTTATTTTCATTTTTCTCTCTCCTTCATCATTGTTTTTTAATATTTTTCCTATAAGTCGCTTCTAAACTTTTTCTCTCCCGTTTTTATCTTTCTTTTTCCTTTATCCCATTTTTCTCCTCACAATATTTCACTATATATAAAAAGTTCAAAGTCTTTGTCGGCTTAGTTGCTACTATTTGCTATAAGCATATCGAACGTCACTTTATCGAGTGCCTCCTCGATCTTTAGTTGGATTTTTTCAAAATGCTTGCGTTCCGGACATTTCTTTTGGCAGTCCGCACTGCACATGCCATCGCCCTCGAGGCATTTGCAGATCTTTAACGATGGCTCTGTCGCTTTTACAATATCAAGAAGCGACACATTTGTTGCTCTTTGACTTGGCAGGATACCCCCCATCTTTCCTCTTTGCATTTTTATATAACCGGCTTTTTTTAGATTTTGTGTCAGCTTATGTATATATCCTTGCGTGACTCCAATCTTTTTGCCGAGTTCATGGGCAGTCAATAAATTGCCTTCCTCATAGAGGACTCTCATCATTCTTATTGCATAATCAGTTGTCAAATTTAATTGCATCTTTTTGCCCTCTTACCATAATAAAATCCTTAGTTTTGCAAGCATTCTAACGATTTTTTATATAGCATTTTCTGCAACATAATATGTATTATGTTGCAAAATAGCAGGAAATTCATTGCAATATTTAACAGTTTTTAGCAAAAAAATAAAAAAGGCTTGCACTGCAAGCCTAAGTTCTATATAATTAAATGAATTTTTTAAACAGCAAACAAAAAAGTGGCAACCTTTACCTTTTGCCACCAAAATTTTACAAAATTATACACTTTCTCGATTTTTTGAAGTTTTTACTTGCAACATAATACATATTATGTTGCATGTTTTTTTATTCTTTTGTTCATACTACACCTGTTTTGTATGTAATGCAACACTTTTTTCGCTGATTGAAAAAATTTATTTTGACAAGTATAATATAAAAAAGGAGGCACGATATGGATTTTAAACAAATAGAAGCTTTTGCAAATGTGGTTAGATATAAAAGCTTTTCAAAGGCCGCGGATGCAACTTTTTTGACACAGCCGACAATAAGCGTTCATATAAGAAGTCTTGAAAACGAACTTGGCGTTACTCTCCTTGACAGGCAAGGTAAAAATATCACGCCGACTCCACAAGGTAAAATTCTCTACAAATACGCTACGGAAATGCTTTCCACCAGAGAGCGCATGAAAAATGTTTTCGCAAATGTAAACGAAAAGCTTTCGGGGACTTTAGAAATACAAACATCCAGTACGCCCGGCCAAGATTTCGTCCCTTGGATGATGAAAGGCTTTCGTGATCTGCACAAAGGCGTTTGCTTCACCGTCGAGCAGTCTGACAGCAGGCATGTTGTTAAAAATCTTTTAAATGGTATCGGCGAGATCGGCTTCACGGGAAGCATCTCAAGTAACGAGCTTGTCTACGAGCCCGTCTTCGAGGACGAGACAAGGCTGATCGTTTCGGAAACTCGCCCCGCCGGCAAAATAAAGGGTGATACGATTTCTGTGGCAGACTTTATAAACGAACCTTTTTTATGGAGGGAGCAAGGTCTTACTTGGAGAGAAAAAAGTAACTCGCGAGAGGCGTTTCAGGCTTTTTTGAAAAAGAGCGGTTATAAGGCCAATAATCTAAATATCGTAGCCCGCATAAACAGTATCGGCGTCATACGAAAAGCCGTTGCAACGGGACTTGGCGTTTCGATAGTTTCAAAATCCTCTATAGGCGAAAAGGATTTTGAGATGGGCATAAAAAGCTACAAAATAAAAGAATATGACAGAAATAGAACCTTTTATCTTGCTTATAAAAAGAAAATTTATCTCTCTCCTATGGCAGAGGCATTCAAGGATTATATTTTATCAAGGCGAGAGGAGTTTGGTGTATAGGCATATATTTTGATAATCTAAGGAGGTAATAAAAATGGTAAAGAAATTGGGCTTTGGTTGCATGAGGCTTCCCCTTTTAAACGAAGAAGATCCAAAGAGCATAGATATAAAGCAGGCATGTGAAATGGTAGATACTTTTATAGAGCGAGGCTTTACATATTTTGATACTGCATACATGTACCATAACTTTCAAAGTGAAAAGGCTGTGAAAAAGATACTTACAAGCAGGCATCCCCGTGAGGCTTACACGCTAACTACTAAGCTTCCGCTTATGTTCTTAAAAAGCGAGGAAGACAATCAACGAATTTTTGACGAGCAGCTCGAAAAATGCGGTGTTGATTATTTTGACTACTATCTGCTCCACAATATCAAAAAAGATAATTACGAAAAGGCAAACAAATATAACAGCTTTGAGTTCATAAAAAATCTAAAAAAGCAAGGAAAAGTAAAACATATCGGTTTTTCTTTTCATGATACACCTGAGCTTTTGGATGAAGTCCTGTCGCTACATCCCGAATTTAAATTTGTACAGCTACAGATAAATTATATCGACTGGGACAGCAATAGCATACAATCAAGAAAATGCTATGAGATTGCGCAAAAGTACAATATGCCGGTTATCGTAATGGAGCCTGCAAAGGGCGGTTCATTAGTATCTCTGCCACCTGAAGCAGAAAAAATCTTTAAGAGCATTAGACCTGATATGTCTCTTGCTTCGTGGGCAATACGCTTTGCCGCAAGTCACAACAACATCATGATGGTTTTAAGCGGGATGTCAACACTTGAGCAATTGCAAGATAACACAAGCTATATGGCAGATTTTAAACCGCTTTCCAATGAGGAATTTAAAGCAGTCGATGAGGTTGTCAAGATAATCAATTCAACATTTAGTATTGCTTGCACATCCTGTCAATATTGTGTTGACGGCTGTCCAAAGCAGATACCTATCCCAAAATATTTTAGCTTGTATAACGCCGAGCAACATGCGCTAAACAGAGGTTTTTCAACACAACAAATATATTATGACAATATGACTGTAGACCACCCTAAAGCATCTGAGTGTATTAAGTGCGGTCAATGCGAAAAGGTTTGTCCTCAGCACCTACCAATCATCAAATACCTCGAAGATGTTGCTGCGCAATTCGAGGAATAAAAAAATTAAAACGCATAGGCAATAGAATATCTTTTTATATTTGATGTTAACAATGCTTTTATTGAAAAAATGGGTACTAAGTACCCATTTTTTATTTACCATCTTATTTGTGCTTAAACCTCTTCCTTAATCAAACCTTTTCTGTAAGCCTCTATCAACTCCTTTAGCTCCTCCACCTGGTTTTGCAGCTCAGGAGCTTGGTCTGTATCACGCACGAGGACTCTTTGTTTTAGCTTGTCTACTATAAAGAGTCTTGGTGCGAAGAAATTTTGCTTGCCATTTGGTTGCAACGGCATATAAGGCTTGTGTTCTGCCAGTGCCATAAGCCATGAGTTATATATAAATGTATACCCCGCAATGCCTGTCTTTTTTTGGTACGCCTTAGATATACCACCGTCTATAACAAACAGCTTGCCTTCGCCCTTTATTGGGCTTTCGCCATCCTTAATCTTCACAGGCACATGACCGTTTAATATGTGTCCACGCCTTGGATTGATGCCAAACTCTTTTAAAATCTTTTCACAAAACATCCTGTCATCTCTATATTTATAATAAACAGATGTCTTTTCTTTATGCGTTTTTTTATCTTCTATAAAAAGTCTTTCAAAAGTCGTCATCTGATCCTTGCCAAAAAGCGGTGATTTTGGTCCAAGCCACAAGTACCACATGATGTCGCCACAAGCGCCTTCTTTTGCATTCTCATCGGGACTAAAATATGCCTTTCTGACCTCTCTGTCAAGATAATCAAATAAAGCCTTCCCCCGATAGCCTCTGCCTTTAATATAGCACTTTGTAAAATCTCCGTTTTTTTCGACCGGTATACATCCATGAAACATCAGCTTTTCATTCATAACCTTATATAGCCCGCCATGGCTGAACATAAATTTTATATGTTCCTGAAGCTTTTTACTGCGCGTAACGGACGCTTGCAGATTTTTAATAACCCTAAGCTCTTCCTCTGTTAACTTATAAGGGTCTTGTGGATCTATCGTAGGGAAATTTTTATCACGAAGCTCATATGTCTCACCATTTATCATAATGGTCCCTTTTTCATAATCTATCTTGTCAAGCAGTAGTCTACGTTCAAGCTCAAAGGCGGGATTGTCCATAATTCGCTGTCCTTCAACCTTAAACTGTATGATAGCAATCGCCTTATGCATTCTCGCCGCCGTTTTCTTAGAAACAGGGTCGAACTTATTTTCTTCAAGGACCTTTGGCATAAAAGCCTCGCATGGATCCTTGCCATAAACTCTATTTGCAAAGGATGTAAGCGGTCTCAAATTGATACCATACCCTATCTCAAGCATGTCGAAGTTGTTATAGCTTATATTCATGCGCAAAATATTTGCTGTACATGCCCAGCTTCCTGCTGCCGCTCCCATCCAAACGATGTCGTGGTTGCCCCACTGAAAATCAACATCGCTATATTGCATGAGATAATCCATTATCAGCTCGGGATGTGCTCCTCTATCAAATATGTCACCGATAATATGAAGCCTGTCAACGCAAAGCTCCGTAATTGCCTGCGTCAATTGCTTTATATAAGGCTCCGCCATACCTGTTTCAATAATACTATCTATGATCGCATTATAATACGTACCCTTATTTGCCTCATCGTCTGCGTGAAGCAATTCATCCATACTGTAATCCCAATATTTTGGAAGCCTTGTACGCACTTTTGATCTTGTATACTTTGTGGACACCGCCTTACAAACTATTATAAGCCTCAATAAATTTTCCTTGCACCATTTGCGATAATCAATAGTCGGATTATTTTTTACTCTTCTTATCTCCGCTGGTGCGTTATATATAAGCGACGCCAAATGATACCTCTGCTTACCTGTCAGCTCATCCTTAAAAATCTCATTTATTTTTACTTTAATAACGCCCGATGCACTTTGTATCATATGTCTAAACGCCTCGTATTCGCCATGTAAATCACTGAGATAATACTCTGTACCTTTTGGCAAGGCAAGTATCGCATTTAGGTTTATGATTTCCGCTGAAGCCGCCTGTCTGTTTGGGTATTTTTTTGATAGCAATTTTAAGTACTTTAAATCGTTCATCTATCAGTCCTCCACCCTTTTTATTTTGCCACCAAGCGCTATAATCTTCTCTGTAAATTTCTCGTAACCTCTTTCGATATGATATATATCAGATACTGTCGTTGTGCCGTCTGCTACAAGTCCGGCAAGCACAAGCGCCGCACCTGCTCTTAAGTCAGTTGCGTTTACTTCGGTGCCGTGTAGGTTTTGATTGCCCTCTATGATTGCACATTTGCCCTCTGTTTTGATACGCGCGCCCATACTGTTTAACTCAAGAACATGCATATATCTATTCTCAAAAACAGTTTCTATAACTATGCTCCTGCCATGCACGGTAGTCAAAAATGCCATGAATGGTGACTGGATGTCTGTCGGGAATCCCGGATATGGCAATGTCTTTATATCCGTACTGATCAAAGGATTGACATCTCCTCTAACGACCATCCCCTCGTCTGTCATGTATATATCCACACCACATTCTTTTAGCTTGGCTATTATTGGCTTTACATGATCAGGCACTACGTTTCTTATTAAAATACTGCCTCTCGTAATCGCCGCCGCAACCATAAATGTACCAGCCTCTATCCTATCAGGTATCACGCTGTGATCAGCTCCATGAAGCCTCTCTACACCATCTATTTTGATAGTATCCGTACCGGCGCCCTTAACCTTTGCGCCCATCTGATTTAGGAAGTTTGCAAGATCAACAATTTCAGGCTCTTGCGCTGCATTTTCTATTATTGTTGTGCCCTTTGCAAGAGTTGCCGCCGTCATAATGTTTTCTGTCGCACCAACGCTTGGAAAGTCCATATAAATTGTTGCGCCTGTCAATTTATCACAAGTTGCTGTCACAAGTCCCTCATCCGAAATTTCGATCTCAGCTCCCATCGCTCTTAGACCTTTAAAGTGCAGCTCGACCGGTCTTTCTCCTATCGCACAGCCCCCCGGCAGATTTATGATAGCTTTACCGGTACGCACGAGTAGCGGCCCCATAACTAAAATAGACGCTCGCATCATCTTTACCAGCTCTTCTGATGCATGACTTGTTATCAGCTGGCTCGCATCTGTTATTATTTCTTTTTCCTCTTGGTTTCTTTCTATGCTAACACCAAAAGAAGCGAGCAATGTAGACAGTATATTTACATCCTTTAATTCGGGCACTTCTCTTATTTTGCATTTTTCTTCTGTCAAAAGCGTTGCCGCAAGTATAGGCAATACGGAGTTTTTAGCACCACTTATGCAGACTTCTCCCCTAAGCGGTTCGCTTTTTTCTATAATATACTTAGCCATTTATGCCTCCGAGCCTTATAATCCTTTAATTTCCTCCAAACATTTTTTGCAAACATTTTTGCCGTTGAATTCTACTACATCCTTAGCATCCCCACAAAAAATGCAAGCCGGCTCATATTTTTTTAGCATTATAAATTGTCCGTCTACATATATTTCAAGCGGATCCTTGATGTCTATATTTAGATTTCTCCTAAGTTCGATTGGCAATACAATCCTTCCTAGTTCATCAACTTTTCTTACTATACCTGTTGCCTTCATGATTTAATTCCTCCTCTATTTATCTTTTTTATCAGTATCTTTGATATCATTAGCCTCATTATCGCCCGCATCCCCGGCATCCTCTGCCGGCTTGTCCTTTGTGAATTTGCCACGTACTATGCTAACTATAGTCACCGCCGCCGTCGCTATATTGCTCAGCTGTTTAAATAATGTTTCTTGTCCCTTTATCGCCTTAGAAACGGTGCTGACTGTCTCTGTTACATCGCTTATCGCATTGTCGACTTCAAGCGTCCTTTTTTCTGCAACCGATGTTATCGTCTGTAAATCATCTAAGATCGCATTGCTTTTTTTTGCCGCCTTGTTTAGATTCCTGATAAACAATATCAGATATATCACAAGGACTATAAGCGCTATCAATAATAACGCAATCCCTACGTCCTTAACGGGAATGCCCTTTACCGAATCCGAGCCTGCCATAACTAAATACATATCACTACCTCCGATTGTTTTTATGCTTCCATTATCTATCAAAAAATGGAAATATACAACATTTTTTACTTTTTTATTTCTTTTCGTAAATTTCTAAAACTTCCCTCGTATAACGTCCTTTATCATCATATATGCTCAATTGCGGTAGGATTTTCAGCTCTTTGCCTGCGCCCTTTATAAACTGCAGGAGCATTATGTTTGGTGCTTTTTCGGCGTTTGGCGCTACAAGCCTCATCGCCTTGGGTTCGAGTGCATATTTCCTCGCTAAGCAGATGACATCTGCAAATCTATGTGTGCGATGTACCATAAAGAGTTCACCGCCTTTTTGCAAAAGAAAGCTTGCTGCTTCAAAAAAGTCCTCCAGCTTCGCAGTGGTTTCGTGCCTTGCTATAGTCCTTGCGTCACTGTCATTTGTAATAGCTCCGCCGTTCTCCATATATGGCGGATTTGTTACAACCGCGTCTGCACCTCCTTTAAGCTCCGGAAAATCTTTTTTAAGATTTTTTATGTCCGCACAGATAATTTTTATTCTATCCTCAAGGTTGTTTAAAGTAACACTTCTTAATGCCCTGTTTGCCGACGCTTTTTGCACCTCTATCCCAATAAAGCAGACATCCTTTATCTTATGAGAAAGGATTATAGGTATAACGCCACTTCCTGTTCCTAAATCAACTACGCTCAAATCCTTTTTTACCCTTACGCCATTTATATTTTTTGAGTTTTTCGCCAAGAAGTCTGCAATCAAAACGCTGTCCACACCGTATTTGAATTCATCTGTTGCTTGTATAAGTTTCTTATTTCCAAAACCTATTTCATCTATCTTTTCATTTATTCGCGACATTTGTTGCAGGCCCTCTTCTTTTTACCTAATCTTTTGACCTGTTGCTTTTCGTATGTATAAAACTCTTCGGACAGCCCTTCTTCGCCTGTTTCTTCATTGTCTGTTACAAGCCTTGCCCGTATCTTGTTTCTCAGAAGATTTACATTGCATACCTTCAAAATGCCGTCCTTTGTTTCAATTCTTTCGCCAACCTCAGGCATGCCCTCTTTCGCATCGCAATAGGCTTCATTTTCGTATTTGAGGCAACACATAAGTCTGCCGCATACACCTGATATTTTCGATGGGTTTAACGAAAGATTTTGTGTTTTTGCCATTTTGATTGAAACAGGCTGAAATTCCGAAATCCACTGATGACAGCAAAGTTCTCTCCCACAATTACCTATACCGCCCATGATTTTGGACTCATCTCTAACTCCAATCTGTCTAAGCTCAATCCTTGTATGAAATATTCCTGCCAAATCCTTAACAAGCTCCCTAAAGTCGACTCTTCCCTCAGCCGTAAAGTAAAATATTACCTTGCTGCTATCAAATGTAAATTCCACATCTGTAAGCTTCATCTCTAAGCCATGCTCTGCAACTTTCTTTTTGCATATTTCCATAGCCTCATCTTTTTTCTTTTGATTTTCTTCATTTTGTTTGCAATCCTCAGGCGTTGCCTTTCTTATCACAGGTCTTAAAGGTAATACGATCTCTCTTTCTTCTACCTGTTTTTTTTCTGCGGCAACTGTCGCAAATTCAAGGCCCTTTGCAGTTTCGACTATTACATCATCGCCTTTTGCAAGCTCTATCTGCGCCGGGTCAAAATAATAAATCTTGCCATTATTTTTAAATTTTATTCCCACTACGTCAATCATCTACTGCCCTCCAATAAGTATCGTCATTTTTTTCATCGTGTAAAGCACATTTGCATTTTTTTCAATCTCGCGCCGTGCCCTCTCACATTCATGTATCGCCCGGCTCAAGTTGCTTACCGTATAGCCTTTACCTTTTTCCCTCCTTGCGAGAATCATATCTATGCAAATTTGTTCCATCATATCAAGTAATTGATATGCACTTTTTTTATCTTTTACATTTTCTTCTATATGCCTCTTGATTTTGTAAAAATACTCTCCGTCGAAAATCATCGAAAGCAGCTTCTCAGATTTTACAATCAATTCCCGATTTTTTTCTTCGTCATTCCCTGCTTTTTTCACAGAGGCATCCAAAAGTCGCAGCTGTATACATCTGGACCTTACTGTTTCCGGCATTTTATCTGCATTTTCGCAAAGAAGAAATATAACAGTTCCAAGCGGTGGCTCTTCTAGTGTTTTTAAAAGCCTATTATAAGCTCTGAGCGTCATCGTATCAGCTCCGCATATTATTGCAATATTTCTTTCTGCCTCAAAAGGCTTTCTTGCAAGCCTTTCCTGCAATGAAAGTATCTGCTCGTCCTTTATGCTATAAACCTTACTTCCCTTTTTTGCTTCCGGCTCAAGAAAAAACACATCCAAATGATCAAGTGCATCTATTTTTCTGCAGGTTTTACATTCGCCACAGCCGATACCACGCAGCTCCTCACACAATATGGCTTTCGCCAAGCCCTTTGCGTACTCAGCCTTGTCGGTTATATATCCGCCTTCAATTATGAACGCATGATGCAATGTGCCTTTTTCTATATTTTTTTTGAAATCATAATTCATATCTAAATATATGCTCTCTTCTTTAAAAGGTTTTCTATTTCCCTTTTTATATCCTCGCTGACCTTATCGATAGGCTGAGTTGCATCTATTCCAACTATTCTCTCCGGGAATTTTTTCTCAAGCTCTAAGTATCCGTCATACACCTTTTGATGAAAAGCTATACTTTCGCTTTCGAGCCTGTCCTTTTGCCTATCGCCTATAAAATTTTGCTCTATGCGTTTCATCCCTCGTTCGGAGTTTACCTTCAATAATATCGTCATATCCGGCATAATACCGTCTATAGCAAAGTTATTTATAATTTCAACGCTTTCGCCTATATCTCGGCCATATCCCTGATATGCGATGCTTGAATCCACAAACCTGTCGCAAATGACTACATCTCCATTTTCGATATGCGGTTTTATATACTCCGAAACAAGCTGTGCACGCGACGCCGCATATAGCAAAGCCTCTGTCATTGGTGACATTTCCTTGTTGTCCTTATTTAATATGATAGCTCTGATCTCCTCGCTTATATTCGTACCGCCGGGTTCTCTTGTAAATACAACTCTGAGTCCGGTAGCCTCAAAATATTTTTTTAAAAAGTCAATCTGTGTTGACTTGCCTGCTCCATCAGGGCCTTCTATTGTTATGAATAGACCTCTTTGCATTTTTCTTTTTCCTTTTTCCGGGCACCACAATGTCCATCAATTTATCAGTCAAATACAAGAGCAAATATCCTATTGGGATACATAACATGAGCGCTAAAACTATTCTCAAAATTGTCATATCGCAATTCTCCTAATTTTGTATCTTTTGTATAAATTTTGCTCTTAATTGGTTGCTGTTTTTGTTTTTTAAAATGTAAAGATTTAACACTTCGCATAACCATTATACTTTAAACAACCTGTTTAGTCCACAGCGAAGTAATATAGATTGAATATATTTTGGTCAGATGGTATACTCTTAAAGCATGGCGGAAAGGATTTTATTTTATGAAAGAAAAAAACTTAACATATCAACTAATAGTAATGGCTCTTTTAATCGCTTTAGAGATAATATTGACAAGATTTTTATCTCTCCAACTTCCAATTGCACGCATCGGCTTTGGCTTTTTGCCAATAGTTATAATCGCAATTATGTTTGGTCCTCTTAAGGCGGGTATTTGTTATAGTTTAGGTGATGTTTTGGGAATGCTTTTATTTCCATCCGGAGTATACTTCCCCGGCTTTACGCTTTCCGCATTTATAACAGGTGTTTTATACGGAGTATTTTTATATAAAAAAGAAATCACGCTAAAGCGTTCGTTTTTAGCCGCATTTACCGTGCTTTTTACGATAACAATTTGCTTAAACACATTATGGCTTGTAATCCTCATGGGAAAAGGTTTTTTTGCGATACTGCCAACTCGCATAGGCGAAGCTTGTTTGATGCTCATCGTAGAAACACTCTCTATACCGCTTGTATATAACCAGGTACTTTCCAAAAAGCTACAATAAAAATATAAAGGCGCATAAAAAATCGCACCTTTATTTGTCTTCTATAATCTCGTACATGTTCACAGCCTCGTCCTTTCGCTGTGAATCTTTTGTGTCAAGAACCTTTGCACTGATAATCCTTGTGCCAAATGTGATGGTTATAACATCGCCTATTTCGACATTTGTACCTGCCTTTGCAACTTTTTCGTTTACAGTCACCTTGCCGGTATCGCATGCCTGTTTTGCAATAGTTCTTCGTTTGATAAGTCTCGAATTTTTTAAAAATTTATCTAATCTCATATGGTTGCCTATTTTGCCTTAAACCTCATACATCTATTTTTTGTAAAATAATAAAGAGGAGCAACAGCTCCTCTGTTATTGTCTCTCTTATTTGTTTACTGAATCCTTAAGAGCTTTTCCTGCTTTGAATACAGGTGCCTTTGATGCAGCAATCTGGATTGTTTCACCAGGCTTTCTTGGGTTTCTGCCAGTTCTTGCTTTTCTGTGACGAACTTCAAATGTTCCAAAGCCTATGAGCTGTACTCTTTCACCTTTTACAAGTGATTTTTCGATTGACGCCATTGTTGCATTTACAGCTGCCTCTGCGTCCTTTTTTGTAAATCCTGTCTTTTCTGCTACTGCAGCGATTAACTCCGCCTTATTCATTGATTTTTTCCTCCCTTTGAATTTTCTTCTTTCTACCTATTCATTCTAATTGTTTATAAAAGCGCCCTTTTAAGCACGCCTTCTACCTGTAGTATGCCATTACAAAGTGCATTTGTCAATGGTGTGACAGGATTTATTTCACAAATTTGTTCGCTATCCTCACCAATTTATCCCCTTTAGGTAATATCAAAAGCTCCTCTTTTTGGACTGATTTTGTCACAAATATCATTATCGCATAAACCACGGCACCGACAAGTACGGAAAGTAGTGTCGCTATACTGTTATGACTTTGCACAAGCATCAAAAGTTTATATATTCCAAAAACCAAAGCCCCCATAACTCCTGCCGAAATCAATGGTCTAATAAATGTCAAATTTATGTCTATATGTACATTAGTATATTTTAGCATCTGTTTGAAGCTTAGCGTAACAGCTATCATATACATCAGCACAGTACCGATCGCCGCCCCTTTTACATTTATAGCCGGAATACCAACTAAAATCCAAGTCACTATAATCTTTGCCACTATGCCGATACAAAGATTTCGAACCGGTAGTGTTTGCTTGCCTACGCCTTGTAAAATGCCTGTTACAGTCTGTGTTATCGACAAGAATAAAAGTCCAAACGCATTTATAACAAGTAGTGGCGCCGCACTTGATGCACTTTCGGCCTGGTTAGGGTAAAGGAGCAAAAGTATCGGCTCTGCCAAAACCATAAGCCCAAACGCGCAAGGATAACCGATTATAACCGACATACGAATACCAAGCGCCGTATTTTTTTGTAATTCCTCTCTGTTTTTTAGCTGGAAAGCCGCCGCTATGATAGGCACTATCGAAACTGCAACTGCCTGAGTCAAAAGCTGTGGCACATTGATAAGCGGTCCTATAAATCCGCTGAGCTGCCCATACAGGCTCTTTGCTGTCTCAGTTGCAAAGCCTCCTGCCAAAAGTCTGTTTACAACAAGCGCCGAATCTACGAGATTTGCAATCGGCAATATAGCAGCACCTATTGTTATCGGCACCGAAATAATAAGGATCTTTTTGAGTATGCTCTTGTCGGACTCTTGCTTCATCGAAGCACTTTTCTCTGCTCTTTTTAATATACCCTTTCGTGCGAGCATATAGATAAAGATTATCATCAAAAATCCGCCAAGGCTTCCTGCTGTTGCGCCGAGGTTTGCACCTGCAGCACCGCCTGCATATTTGTCATATCCTCCAAATACGCCGTCACCTACTACAAAGAAGAGTATATATGAAGCTGTAAGACCGACAACTACTCTAAAGAATTGCTCGACGGTTTGGGATATTGCCGTCGGCTTCATGTTTTGCATTCCCTGGAAATAACCTCTGACAGCCGCCATAACCGGTACTAAAAGCAGGGATGGCGCTATCATTCTCATTCCCGGTGCCGCATCCGGATTTTTCATAAGAGCTGCAATCTGAGGTGCAAATATAAATAAAATCAAGAAAAACACAAAGCCCATCACAAACATCAGCCTTGATGCCAACGTGAAAACTCTGTGTGCCTGATAATGATTGCCTATGGCTATACTTTCCGATACCATTTTTGATATCGCAACAGGAAGTCCGGATGTTGCCAATATCATCAAAAACGCGTATATGTAGTAGGCCGGGCTGTAGTCTGCCATACCGGTATCACCAATCCAGTTGACAAGCGGCAACCTAAATACGGCTCCGAATATTTTTACTACGATGCCCGCTACGGCAAGTATAGTCGCACCTTTTACCAAAGATTGTTTACTCATATGTTAGCTAAAATCTCCTTTGTTGATTTTTCCGCTTCAAAAATAACTTTTTCTATATCTATAGTCGTATACTCTCCATTTTCGTACAAAACATTGCCATCAACCATAGTAAGCAGTAAATTTGCAGGATCCGCCGAGTATACTATGTTGCATAAAAGATCATGCACCGGCTTCATATTTGGTGCGTTTATATCAAGTACTATAAGATCCGCCTTGTACCCTTCCTTTATAAGCCCCGAATCGCTTCTTCCTTGAGCCATCATGCCATTTCGTGTTGCAGCTTCTAATACTTTCTGCGGTGTTATAAGGCCTATTTCATCCTCAGTTTTTGCTGTAATTTTGGAAAGCAACGCAAAGGTTTTTATTTCCTCAAAGAAGTTTAACGAATTGTTGCTTGCAACGCTATCTGTACCTATCGTCATATTTATCTTATTTTTTGCAAGGCTTGTTATGTCACATATCCCGCTTGCCAATTTTAGGTTGCTGATAGGATTTACGCAAACTGTAACTCCTTTATCTTTTAATATTTTGTAATCGTCATCCTCAATCCAGACGCAATGTGCCGCAGTTGACCCGGTATTAAAAAGTCCAAGGTCGCTTAGATACTTCACAGGCGTCTTTGCGTATTTTGCCTTGCATTCCTCATGTTCCTTTTTTGTTTCGGAAACATGTACCTGCATATTTGCACCTATCTCCTGCGTATAATTCGCAAGCTGCTCCACGCACTTTGGCGTAGTTGTATATTCAGCATGCAGACTCATATCTACAAGAATACGGCCATTAAAAGTATTATGGTGCTTCTTATATGCATCTCTCATTTCGTCGGCACGATATGAAGTCAAAAAGTCGCTGTCATCAAAATGCGTGATAGATCTGCTTATGTTTGCCTTGATACCGCTCTTTGCTATTGCCGCTGCCATAGCGTCCATAAAATAGTACATCTCAGAGGTCGAAACTATGCCATGTCTTATGCTTTCTGCCATCGACAGCAATGTCGCATCAAATACGCTTTTTTCTGTCAGCCGGTTCTCAAACGGAAAGATCCTATTAAAGAGCCAGTTCTCAAGTGTCATATTTTCTCCGTAGCCACGCATGAGGCTCATCGGAGCGTGCGCATGATTATTTACAAATCCCGGCATAAGCAGTTTACCTTTGCCGTCGTAAACCCTGCCTTCCTCCGTATTTTTTATATCGTCCGAAGCTACGGCACTTATTGGCTCGTTTGAAATCTTTACGATCCTGTCGCCTTTGATTTCTACATAATAGCCACTCTTTATTTCAAAATTTTCATCAAGTATGCTAATGTTTGAAAATATCATCTTATCCTCCACTGTGTACCCTAGGTATTTTATACTATGGAGCAGGCGATTTCAAGATTTGCTTATATGGCAAAATAAAAGTCCCCGGCGGCAATACTGCGGCACCGAAGACCCTCTCTAATGATTACGACCCAAATATTTTTAGGACGATAAAATTATGTTACCCTTACCGACGGGCAAAGTCAAGCGTTTTTTTAAGTATACGAGATGTGCCCTCTTTTAAATCATTTGTATCAAGCACGCTTGATTCCATGGGGCAAAGGCCATCCCCCGTACGATTTTTGATATTTGGCACAAGCTTGTCTGCTTTAAAAGCTATATTCGCATTTTGCAATATCTCCTTTGATGGCTCACTCATCAGTTCTCCATAGATAAACCGTACTTCGCCGTCAATCATAAACATTGCACTTGCCTTACCGACAACCTTATCTATAACGATCGCTTCTCTAAGCTCCTCTGCAAACCAAAAATCTACTATCGGTACAACTCCGCTTGCTTCATGTTCAAATATAATGCCGTCATGCCATAAAAGACATGTGGTTTTCCCCGTGAAAAATTTTTCTCTTAACTCTTTTGCAAGCTCTTTGGCAAATTGCTTTTCCATATCGCTCGCTCCCTTTCTTTTTATTCTACAAGTCATATGTGAATATAATTTTCAACATGCTTTAGATCATATTAAATTTGTACATCCGATTTTTTTATAAGCTTCACCATTGGAGGTATTATAACAAGCTGTAAAATCGCACCCGGCACACCTGCCGAAAGACTTAAAACAAACATCTGCATATTTAGTCCGGAAATGCCAAACAGGTTTATCATCAGCACATACATGAGTCCGCTTGCTATCCTGCCACATACCATAACAATAATTAAGCCAAGATATGTGCTCTTTATGTTTTTGCTAACCACGCCTGCCATAATACCATAGCACATGATCTCAACTGCCATTATCGGCATTGTAAGTACCGGTGGCATCTGAAATAGCATGCATGAGATGATAGGGCTAAGCGCTCCTACTACAGCTCCAGATCTGCTACCAAGCAAAAAGCCTGCAAGGATTGCAGGGATATGCATAGGCAGCATCACTTTCCCTACATTTGCGATTGGCAAAAAATGGAACATCTGCGGCAATAAAATGCCCAGTGCTAAAAATAATCCCGTATATACTACTGTTCTGCTTAAACTTCTTGTCTGCTGTTCGTTCATTCTTTCTTTCCTCTCTTATTTGATTTGTTGTATCTGCAATATTTTTTAACTACACAGTCTTCACAATTTGGGTTCCTCGCCGTGCAACATCTCCTGCCGTGGAATATCAGAAGGTGATGTGTTTGTGTCCACCTATCCTTTGGTATGCGCTGCATCAGCTGTTTTTCTGTAGCTAAGACATCCTTAGCACTTGCAAGTCCTATCCTGTTTGAAACTCTAAAAACATGTGTGTCCACTGCAATGCGTTGCTCCCCAAATCCAACTGACATCACCACATTAGCTGTTTTCCTGCCTACACCCGGAAGATTCATAAGTTCTTCATCGCTTTTAGGAACCTTCTGATTATACTGATTTGTGAGAATTTTTGCAAGTCCGATTATATTTTTTGATTTTGTCTTGTACATTCCGATACTCTTTATAATCTCTATGACATCCTCTTCGCTTGCATTTGCCAGCTCTGATGGCGTTTTATATTTTAAAAAAAGCGTAGGTGTCACCTTATTTACGCTAACATCTGTCGTCTGTGCGGAAAGCACAACGGCAATTAGCAGATGGAATATACTATCGTAATCGAGCGCACAACCGGCATCCGGATACTCTTTTTCCAGAAGATCCAATATCTTTATCGTCTCGCTTTTTGTTAGATCCTTTTTAGCCATCGCTTTTTACCTGCTCGTCCCTTTTATCATCGTTTGTTTCCGACTTTCTTTCATCACTATGTGAAAGCTTAAAGTCAAGTGCTTCCCTCTTCACTCTTTTTCTATATAAATTTATAGCTAATGTGAAAATATAATCATACACAAAGAAAGCTGCAATACATATCAAAGCTATCGCCCATAGCGGGAAATCGTAAATTTTACTATTCCCTAAAAACAATTCCTTAAAGAAATATAATATTATAATGCCGTCAAGTGTAAAAAACAAAGCTTTTGCGCATATCTGAGCCGGTGCGCTTTTTAGCTTTTCGGCAAAGAATTTTATAAATGCATAGATACCAAAAAACATCCCATATGGCAAAATTGCAAGCTTATTTGGCAAGAATATAAACGAAAGAAGGAGCACTGCCACATAGACGAGTACACCTCCTCTTAATCCAACTTCCATTATAACGATTCCGGAAAAAAGTCCCGCAACTGCATAACATGTTATTTCAGCGCCCGGAATGATTGATGCTAAGACGGTAAATACAACTGCAAGTGCTGTTGCAAGTCCGCATAATGCTATGCCTTTAGTCTTATTTGAAATATCATTCATCCTTTCTTCCCCATCCTTATACTTACAACTCCGAATATATCAAAATTCTAAAATGCGTTGCAACACAGGTCTGCACAGCAGTAGCATTGGAGTGCCTGGCAAAAAGCATCTTCTGTCGATGTATAGCCTCTGCCTGCGGCTGCATTTCTGTACATGCCTCCGGAATTCATCATTCTTGCAAGGACAGTCCTGTATTCTTGGTTTTGCGGTTCCATATTGACTGCCTGCTGTATCTTGCTCATCGCATCATCGTACCAACCTTTTTTGTATGAAATCATGCCTGAAAGAAAAATCCATTCTGCATTTTTTACGGATATACGACTAAGCATCGCTTCCGCCGCTCCGAGATTGCCGCTGTCTATTTCTCTTCTTATCGCGTCAAACTGAGGGTCTCTCGGTCTGCCGGTTGAACCCGTCGCACCCTTATTTTTTAACATGTCATACGCCTCGTTGACCTCTCGCAATTTTTCCTCGGCAAGATCCGCAAGCGGATTGTCTTGATATTTATCAGGATGATATTTTTTTACAAGTTCTCTATATGCTGCCTTTATTTCTTCATCATTAGCATCTTCTTTTACTCCGAGTACCTCATATGGATTTGTTACCATCTGCTTCTCCTTTTTTCCGCAATTTGTATTTCAAGCACCTCTTCTGTCTTCTTTAAAAGTCCGACATATATAATATTTTCTATTATACCTTTATTTTTTTTAATATCGAGTAAATCAAGCGACTTTGCAATTTCTGAAAGGCACAGTATTAAATTTCGCTCAACATCATTTTTTATTCTCGCCTTAAATACTGCAATATCCTCGTTTTTATCATAGCTGAATCTATACAACAACGGATTATATGCTCCGTTTTTTATGTTGTCTTCGATATCATCATATGCATCTGTCAGATATATCCATTTGCCGAGATTATAGCCGACTCTTGATAAAATCTTTTTTTGTGCCTCAAATGTTTTTTTTGAATTTGAGCTTGCTTCTTCGGAACCCTTCGCCTCATATACAGCTTCAAGTCCGTCTGTAAGTATTCCCTGCATTATCCTTGCAAAAACATCAGATACCTCATCAAGATGTGCGCTTTTTTGTGCCTCAAGTAAATTTAGGTGTTTTAAATTTTCTTCTGTTTTAGATGCAAGAGAAGATCTCGTCCTTGCAATTCGTCTGTATTTACCTTTGTTTTGCCAGGCAAGAAATCTTGCACTAAGTTTTTTTTCGTCGTGTGCGTCGTCCTTTAGCTTGAGGTACGCAAGCATTAGCATTACATCTGCCGAATAATTTATCGCCCTGCCATGCACAATAGCCTTTTTTTTGAATGGATTTGCAATACATACTTCTCTTGTCAAGGCTTCTTTCTCATCTGCTATGCTTGACAAGAGTACCGCTAAAAAAGCGGCGTCATAGCTGAGTGTCATCCTTGGTAGCTGTCCGTATCTCTTGCCTATGGATTTGCAAATGCCACAATAATATGCCTTATAAATTTCTGCCTCTTTTACTTTCATCTCGGGCTTATACGCTGTCACATAACCAAGCATCCAATCTCCTTGTAAGTTCGTCTTTTATTGCAATCCTTCCCTTTTTATGGTCGATATTTTACCACAAATACCTTTGCTGTTCCATAAAAGATTAAATATATTACAATATGGTTATATTTATAATTTACTTCCTTATCTTTGCAATATATCTCTCTTTTGAATTATCCATATGCCTTGTCATCGCTGTAATTCCTGCCTCTACATCCCGTTTTTTGAAAGCCTCAAATATTTTAGTGTGCTCCTCAAATACTACTTGCAGGTAATCTCCTGACCTTCTTTGCGACGGCACCTCCGCATGCTTTAGCATGTCCTGATATGATGAAAGTAGATTTTTTAACATTCGATTGCCGGAAGCCTCATATATTTTCCTATGAAAATTGATATTTATAGTAAGCATTTTTGCGATGTCTTTTTTCATCGTATAAAATTCCATAAATTCGAATATTTCCGAAAGTTCCGCAAATTGCTCATCGGTGATGCGCTCAATCGCCCATTTTATCGCCTGTATTTCGTATATCTTACGCAATGTGAACATGTCTTTGTAATCCTGTTTGCTAAGGCCTGTCACAAAAAAACCTCTGTTTGGAATGCTGTTTACAAGTCCATCTGTTTTAAGCTTTTGAAGGGCTTCCCTTACAGGCGTACGGCTTACCTTATACTTGTCGCACAACACCTTTTCCGTGAGCTTCAAGCCGTCTCTTAGCTTGCCATCGAGGATATCATCGCGCAAGGTTGGATATAAATCAGTTGAAATAGCCATTTTGTATTTCCTTTCCAATTTAAATCAAGTAAAAATATTATCCGCGGCTTTTATAGTCTTTCCTGTATGTAGGCTGCAAACTCTGTCGCAGTATTGCCCTTGCCGTTGCCAGACATCTCGAGCGCGCTCGAGGCTTCACTCACAAGCTGTGAGAGAAGCTCGGCTTTGCCCGCAAAGCCGATATGTCTGAGCAACAGCTCAAATGCTGTAAGCAGGCTTGCCGGATTCGCATATTCTGCTATTCCTTCCTCAACCATGCGAGGTGCACTGCCGTGTACCGCTTCAAACATGGCATATTTGTTTCCGATATTTGCACTTCCCGCAGTACCGACGCCACCCTGTATTTGGGCCGCCTCGTCAGTGATGATATCACCATACAAATTAGGCAATATAAATACATTGAAATTGGAGTTAATCTCATCATTTATGAGATTTGCCGCACAGATATCGACATACCAGCTATCTGTCTTTATCTGCGGATATTCCTCGGCTATTTCACTTGCCAGCTTCAAAAATTTGCCGTCTGTTTTTTTCATAATGTTTGCTTTTGTTATTATCGAAACATTTAGATTGCCGTTATTTTTTGCATATTCAAACGCTGCCCGTGCAAGTCTTTTTGTACCGACATCCGTTGTAACCTTAAAGTCCATAGAAATCTCATCAGAAATATCAATACCTCTGCTTCCAAGTGCGTATTCACCCTCTGTATTTTCCCTATAAAAAATCCAATTTAGATTTTTTTCTGGTACAACAACCGGTCTTACATTTGCAAATAAATCAAGCTCTCTTCTAAGTGTCACATTTGCACTTTCTATATTCGGCAGTCCATCGCCCTTTCCCGGTGTAGTTGTCGGTCCTTTTAGTATGACATGGCATTTTTTTAGCTCTTCAAGCACATCGTCCGGTACAGCCTGCATTTTAGCAACTCTGTTTTCTATTGTAAGCCCGTCTATTTTCTTTAGCTTTATCTTTCCGCTTGCAATCTCATCAGCCATCAGCTTTTCCGCAACCATTAGCGTGCTGTCCATGATAACAGGACCTATGCCGTCACCCGGTACTACACCTATTACAATCTGCTCAAGATTTTCAAAGTCTGTTGGCTCGCTGTTTTGCTTGAGAGCTTCAGCTCTTTTTAGCTGTTCCTCCAATAGCTCCTTGAAATATTCGACATTTTTTTGTATATCCTTCATTTTTTATCTCCTATTAGTTGCCCTTGATAAGATTTATTTTTCCGCCTGCCAAAATCATCTGCTTTTCAAGCTCAGAAAAATTGCCATGTGTTTTGTATTCCTTGCCGTTTGTAAGATTGCTCACAATAATATAATCATTTTCCATCTGCCCGATCGCATCCTTGATAGCAAGCTTTTGACCTATTTCAAAATCGTCATAATCTGCCTGATTATCAAAGATAAGTGGCAATATACCGCTGTTTATAAGGTTTGAGCGGTGAATTCTTGCAAATGATTTAGCTATTACAAACTTAACTCCAAGATAAAGAGGTGCAAGTGCCGCATGCTCCCTTGATGATCCCTGCCCATAGTTGTCTCCGCCTACAATTGCACATTCCTTTGCATCCTGACATCTCTTTGCAAATTCGCCGTCAATCTTCTCAAAGCAGAAATTTGAAAGATACGGCACATTTGAGCGGTAAGGAAGCAATCTCGAATCAGACGGCATAATATCATCTGTTGTAATGTTATCTCCCGCATGTAGGCAAACAGTCGCATCCACCTCATCCTTTAGCTTTTCGTTTCTTGGGAAAGGCTTGATGTTTGGTCCCATTTCCACAGGCGTATTTTTTGTATCACATCCGTCAGGATATATGATAAAGTTGTCGTTTTTAGGAAATGCGGTATCTGCGATCGCAGGAAGCTCCTCACCTGACAGACTGCCGTCCGTAAGGACACCTTTTATAGCCGAAATCGCTGCAGTCTCAGGGCTTACAAGATAAACCTGAGCATCAAGTGTGCCCGAACGTCCTTTAAAGTTTCTGTTAAATGTACGAAGCGAAATAGCACCCGATTTTGGCGATTGTCCCATTCCTATGCAAGGTCCGCAGGCATTCTCGATAATTCTTGCGCCCGCACCTATCATATCTGCAATAGCTCCGTTTTCTGCAAGCTTTTTAAGAATCTTACTTGAGCCCGGAGAAATAACAAGCGAAACATCCGGATGTACTTTTTTGCCCTTTAGGATTGTAGCAACCTTCATAAGATCCGCATATGAAGAGTTTGTGCAGCTTCCTATCGCTACCTGATCTATTTTTATCTCGCCGATTTCCTTTACGCTCTTGACATTGTCAGGGCTGTGTGGCATGGCAGCAAGAGGCTTTAACTCGCTTAAATCAATCTCAAGCACCTCGTCATATACGGCATCTTCATCAGCACAAAGTGGCACAAAATCATCTCCTCTGCCTTGTGCCTCAAGATATTTTTTAGTATTTTCGTCACTTGGAAATACAGAAGTTGTCGCACCGAGCTCAGCTCCCATATTTGTAATAGTAGCTCTGTCTGTGACGGATAGATTTTTAACTCCGTCGCCTGTATACTCTACAATCTTACCAACTCCGCCCTTTACAGAAAGCTCCTGCAAAACCTTCAATATAACATCCTTTGCGGAAGTCCAAGGCTTTAATGCTCCTTTCAGCTTTACATTTATAACCTTAGGTACTGTGAGCGAATAAGTGCCTTTTGCCATCGCAACGGCAACATCAAGTCCACCTGCACCGATAGCGATCATGCCAAGTCCGCCACCTGTCGGTGTATGGCTGTCCGATCCAAGGAGCGTTTTGCCGGGAATACCGTAATTTTCAAGGTGTAGCTGGTGACAAATACCATTGCCCGGCTTAGAAAACAACACGCCGTGTCTTTTTGCAACGCTCTTTATAAATGCATGGTCGTCTGCGTTTTCAAAACCTGTCTGAAGTGTGTTGTGATCAATATACGCAACAGAAAGCTCTGTCTTTACCTTTTCCACATCCATAGCCTCAAGCTGTAAATATACCATAGTACCTGTCGAATCCTGCGTCAGCGTCTGATCCATTTTTATTGTAATCTCAGTGCCCGGTTTCATCTCTCCCTCGATCAAATGCGCTTCGAGGATTTTGTATGCCAAAGTTTTGCCCATTTTGTACCTCCATTATTTCTGAATTGTATTCTTGTATACAATCATATATTACTACCCTTCTTTAGTCAAGCATCCCACGCCTTAATTGTTTGAAAAACAAAAATAGTATCCTAAGTCGTCTCAGGATACTATTTTTTGTTTACCATATAAGCAAGCTTGCAGCACTATTTTGCAGTAAATATAAGTCTTTCACCGTCGCTGTCAACGGTCGCTGCCATTCCGTCAGATAGCTTTCCTGCGATTATCATACTTGCAATTTGTGTTTCCACATGTTTTTGCAGATACCTCTTTACAGGTCTTGCACCGTAATTTGGTGAGTATGATTCGTCTGCAATGAGCTTTTTAGCTTTGTCAGTCAACTTAAGCGTTATATTTCTTTCCTCAAGCCGTGCCTCGATATCTCTTAGCGATAAGCCTATGATGTTCATAATCTGCGCTTCGGTAAGTGGCGAGAATACGACGATGTCATCTATCCTGTTGATGAATTCAGGTCTAAAATGCTTTTTCATCTCATCCTCTACCTGTTTTTTAACATCCTCGTCTATAGTGCCGTCCTCCTTGATATTTTCTGTCAAATATGCACTTCCTATATTCGATGTCATGATGATAATTGTATTTTTAAAGTCAACGGTTCTGCCCTGATTATCTGTAAGTCTGCCATCATCGAGGAGCTGCAGCAGAATATTGAATACATCGGGATGTGCCTTTTCTATCTCGTCAAAGAGTACAACGCTGTAAGGTCTTCTCCTAACCGCCTCTGTGAGCTGTCCGCCTTCATCATATCCAACATATCCCGGAGGCGCTCCGATGAGCCTTGAAACGCTATGCTTTTCCATATACTCGGACATATCTATCCTTATCATATTCTTTTCCGAGTCAAAGAGCGCCTCGGAAAGTGCCTTTGCAAGCTCAGTTTTACCTACGCCCGTAGGGCCAAGGAATATAAACGACCCTATCGGTCTATTTTCGCTCTTTAGCCCGGCTCTTGCCCTCAAGATAGCCTCGCTGACGGCTTCTATGCCCTCTTCTTGCCCTATCACTCTCTTGTGGAGTATCTCCGGCAGATGCAACAGCTTTTCCTTTTCGCTTTCTACAAGCTTTGCAACCGGTATACCTGTCCAGCTCGATACAACCGCTGCAATTTCGTCCTCTGTAACCTCTTCCTTTAATATCCTGTTTTCCTCAGCGGCATCGGCCTTTTTCTTCGCCTCTTCAAGCTCCTTTTCCTTTGCAGGCAGTGTGCCGTATTTCAGCTCTGCCAGCTTTTCAAGGTCGTAATTTCTCTCGGCTTCTGATATTTCGTGTTTTACAACTTCTATCTCCTTTTTTATGTCCTTGACATTTGTAATGATTTTCTTTTCGTTTTCCCACTGTGCACGCATACTGTCATTTTCGTTTTTAAGCTGAGCAAGCTCCTCCTCAAGTGCAACCATTCTCTTTTTAGACGCTTGATCATTTTCCTTACCAAGTGCTTGCTTTTCGATCTCAAGCTGCATAATTTTTCTCGATATCTGGTCGAGCTCCTCCGGCATCGAATCTATCTCTGTCCTTATCTTTGAAGCCGCCTCGTCCATCAGGTCTATCGCCTTATCAGGCAAAAATCTGTCGCTTATATATCTGTCGGAAAGCGTTGCGCACGCTATAAGTGCATTGTCGGTAATCCTTACACCGTGATGAATTTCAAACCTTTCCTTTAGGCCACGAAGTATCGAAATAGTATCCTCAACTGTAGGCTGATCCACGAGCACCTTTTGGAATCTCCTTTCAAGTGCAGCATCCTTTTCAATATATTTTCTATATTCGTCAAGTGTTGTAGCTCCTATGCAATGAAGCTCGCCTCTTGCCAGTTTTGGTTTAAGTAGGTTGCCTGCATCCATCGAGCCCTCGGTTTTACCTGCCCCTACGATGTTATGAATTTCATCTATAAACAGTATGATCCTGCCCTCGCTTTTTTCGATTTCGTTTAGGACTGCCTTTAACCTTTCTTCGAATTCGCCCCTATATTTTGCACCCGCTATGAGCGCTCCCATATCAAGCGCATATATCGTCTTATCCTTTAAGCCTTCAGGCACATCCCCCTTTAAAATCCTCTGTGCAAGCCCCTCGACAACCGCTGTCTTGCCGACGCCCGGCTCTCCTATGAGGACAGGGTTATTTTTTGTCCTACGCGAAAGTATTTGTACCGTATGTCTGATTTCCTCATCTCTGCCGATAACAGGGTCGAGCTTGCCGTCCTTTGCCATCTTTACAAGATCTCGTCCGTATTTTTCGAGTGCCTCATAATTTTCCTCAGGGTTCTGACTTGTAACCTTTTGATTGCCTCTCACACTTTCAAGTGCCTTTAGAAATGCATCCTTTGAAATATTATATTTTTTAAAAAGCTTTGCATTTGTACCTGTTCTTTCATCAAAAAACGCCATATAGACATGCTCAACGCTTACATACTCATCATGAAATTCTTTGCAGATCTTTTCGGCTTTGATAAAGAGCTCGTTTAACCCCCTTGAGGCATATATATTTTGATTGCTTCCTGCAACCTTTGGCAATGCATCAAGCTCGGCTTGCAAGTCGTTTTTTAATGCATCGACATCCACCTCCATATATTTTAACAGTTTCGGTATAAGTCCCTCATTTTGGCTTAAAAGTGCCATATGCATATGCTCACTTTCGAGTTGCTGATTGCCCTCTGCTATCGCTTGGTTTTGTGCTTCCAATATAGCTTCCTTTGTTTTACTTGTATATCTTTCTATATTCATCTCATTCACCTCCGTGATTTTTTTCTTCTTACAATTTAATTTTACCCCAAAAAAATCAAAATGCAACATAAAAATTAGCACTCTTTTAGATAGAGTGCTAACAATTTATTGCTGAAAACGCTGCAATTGCCAGCGAAATGTGCTTGGCGAAGTTTTTTTATTTGTTTGAGGCCATAAGCTTTACCTTGCTCCACAGTGTCGAAATGATTTTACGCGTCTTTTCATTGTATTTAAAAACCTCATCGTTTGGATTATCTGTAGGAGGGATATATGCCTCTATTCCCTCGAAGTCTCCGCCCTTTCCATAGAGCTCGTCAACAACCTCTTTATTTGGCGAAGTATAGCCTACATACGACGAGTTGTCCATCGCACCGTCATACGATGAAACAAAATTTATAAACTCGTACGCAAGCTCCTTGTTTTTCGCATTTTTAGGTATAACCATTCCGTCCGACCAAATGTTAGTCCCCGAGCTTGGCATATAAAATCCCATGTCCTCATTTTGCGCCATGACATAAGTCGCATCCCCTGAGTACATAATTCCAAGAGCCTTTCTTCCCTGTGCCATATTGTCTATGATCTCATCTGTAACAATTTCAGGCTCCGTATTATCTATGCAGGAAAGCAGCCACTCGTACGCCTCGTTTAATTGGCTTTCGTCATCGGTATTCATCGAATATCCAAGTGCCTTTAGCGCCATCATAAAAGAATCACGCTCAGAGTCATATAAATAAGTCTCGCCCTTGTATTTTTTATCCTTGAAGATGTTAAAGCCCTCGCTCTCAAGATCCCTTATATCGACCTTTGTTTTGTCATAAACTATGCCTACACTACCCCAAAAGTATGGCACCGAATACTTATTTCCCGGATCATACGGCATATCCAAAACATCAGGCAAAAGCTTATCAAAGCATGTAAGCTTGCTGTGATCAAGGGGCGAAAGCTTATCCTCGGCTATAAGTCTTTCAATCATATAATCGCTTGGCACAATGACATCATAGCTTTCTCCGTTAGCAATCTTTATATACATCTGCTCGTTGGAATCAAAATTATCAATGACCACCTTTGCTCCCGTTTCACTCTCGAAATCACTTATTATATTTTCGCCTGTATATTCTCCCCAGTTATAAACATGTAGCGTCTGTCCCTCGTATTTGCCCGGCTTATTTATCGCACCCCTAAATGCCATAAGACCGCAGACAAGAGCGATTACAAGTACAAAAGGCACGCTCCTTGACAAAAGACTTTTCTTTTTACTTTCCGGCCTTTCAAATTTCCTCTTTATAAATGGCAAAACATTTACGGCAATCAACACCAAGGTTATCAACACAACGACAAGGGTTGATATAGCATTTATGCTTGGATTTATCCTCTTGCTCATCGTATAAACGACTATGCTCAAGTTTTTGACACCGTTTCCTGTTACAAAGTACGAGATGATAAAATCGTCAAATGACATCGTAAATGATATGATCGCTCCTGCTATAATACCGGGCTTTATCTCAGGCACTATAACCTTTCGTATCGCTTGCCACGGAGTAGCTCCAAGATCCATTGCTGCGTCTGCAAGATTAGGATCAAGCATCCTTATCTTTGGCATTACGCTGAGTATTACATATGGCGTGCAAAAAGCGATATGAGCCAAAAGAAGCGTTGCAAAGCCCTTTGATATCCCAAATGTTATAAATAAAAGCATCAGTCCTATCGCCGTTACAATTTCGGGATTCATAATCGGAAAATCGTTTATCTGAGTTATCAGATTTTTGACTGCTTTTTTTGAGCGTGAAAGCCCAAGCGCTGTCAGCGTGCCGATGATCGTTGCTATAACGGTCGCAAGCACTGCGATGAGTATAGTCGTATAAAGCGCCGTCATCATATCGTGGTTTTCGATCATTTTACCGTACCACTTGAGACTGAAGCCGTCGAATTTTGTCAACGATTTTGATTCATTGAAGGAAAATATTACCATATATAAAATAGGCAAATAAAAGAATATGACGGCAAGTACCATTATGATTTTTCCAAAGATTCTTTTATCTTTCTTCATCAAGTGGTCTCCCTTTCTTTTCTATGCCACGTACCGCCCATATACTTATCATCATTATGACGGCTATAATCATAGAAATCGCACTTCCAAACGCCCATTCGCCCACGGTTATGAATTGATTTTCAATCACATTTCCTATCAAAAAATGCTGGCCGCCACCGAGCAATTTCGGTATAAAAAACGAGCTTACCGCAGGTAAAAATACTAAGGTTATACCGCTGACAACTCCCGGCACCGATAGCGGAAAGACTATTTTTTTAAATATCTGCAGCCTGCCTGCGCCAAGATCCGCACCGGCCTCAATGTATGCTTTATCCATTTTGCTGAGTGACGAATTTATCTGCAATATCATAAACGGTATAAAGTTATAAACCATACCGAGTATGACAGCACCCTTTGTATACATCAGACTGACATCGGAGTATCCCAAAAACGAAAGCAGTTTCTGAGCTATACCACCGTCTGATAGTATCCCTATCCATGCATATGTACGCACAAGCATATTTATCCACATAGGAAGCGTTATTAGCAGCACTAAAATTCCCTGCATTTTTTCACTGCTGTTGGCAATAAAATATGCGATCGGATAACCGAGCAATACGCAAATAATCGTAGTTTCGAGCGCTATTTTGATTGAACGCCATAAAACTATCAAAAAATCCGGATCCGTGAAGAACCGTTTATAATTTTCCAATGTGAATTTGACATCTACTATTCCATTACCGCTGTCAGTCACCGAATAAAAAGCGATAAGCAGCATTGGCAGTGCTACCATCAGCACGAGCCATACCGCATATGGAATTACAAGCTGTGAAAACCTTTTCATCAGTAAACCATTTTCCTCATTACATGTATATCCTCAGGATAGAATGTCAGTCCTACCTCTGCTCCTTCTTCTACCCAATCTGTTGTATTTATCTTATATTGGCGTCCTGCCGTCATAAATGTTACCTTGTAAGCTCCCACCTTTATGTCATCTATGTCAAAATCGTAATCGACATACAGCTCTACCGCCTCATCTTCATTTGATAGCTTCCAGCCCTGTGCTCCGGCCCAAGTTTTTAGATCGTTATCGAGTGCTACCGTTTCGGCTATCTCCTCAGGTGTCTTATAAAAGTTAAATGCGCTTATCGCCTCATCCGCCCTCTTATTTGAAACAAATGGTTGGTCTATCACATGTATGCTTCGTGTAATGCTCGTACCCGACGATGTAGAAAATGTTACAGGATATGAGCCTATCTTTTCTTCCAATTGGTATTCTATCTTTGATATCGAAATGTACTCGTCCGTATTCGGATCCCATGCCTGCGCATCCGCTCTTGCAACGATTCCTCTTTCATCAAGCTCCTCAAGGTCTTCAAGATCGACATAAAAATCGTTTGCAGAAATTTTTTCAGATCCGTCCTCGCTCGTCACATCTCTTTCCCTTGTGACATTCATAGTTACAGTAACGCTCGTGCCGGGGATGGTTTCTACCGTCACATCATAGTAGACGCCCTTGAAGTATATGCTCTTTACAATGCCGTCCATCTTCCCGTTTTCGACAGCTACGATATCTATATCTTCCGGTCTTATAACGACATCGACCTTTTCGTTTTCCCTAAAACCGACATCCTCACACTCAAAATCAATATCATCAAAACGCACCTTATAATCGCACAGCATCGTGCCGTTTACTATATTGCTTTCGCCTATAAAGTCTGCAACATAGCGATTTGCAGGCTCATTATATATCTCTCTTGGTGTGCCGACCTGATAGATTTCCCCCTTATTCATAACGACTATCTTGTCCGACATCGTCAGTGCTTCCTCTTGATCGTGGGTTACATATATAAATGTAATGCCGACCTCTTTTTGGATTTTTTTGAGCTCATACTGCATTTCCTTTCTAAGCTTGAGGTCAAGCGCGGCAAGCGGTTCATCGAGAAGCAAGACCTTAGGCTCATTTATAAGAGCTCTTGCTATTGCAACTCTCTGCTGTTGTCCGCCTGAAAGGAATGCTATGTTTTTATTTTCAAATCCCTCAAGTCCGATGAGCTTTAACATTTTTAATACCTTTTGATCTATTACATCCCTACTCATCTTTTTTATCTTCAACCCAAAGGCTATATTTTCCTCGACAGACATATGCGGAAACAGCGCATATTTTTGAAATACAGTATTTAATTCCCTTTTATGCGGCGGCAAATTCGAAATATTTTCGTCATCAAATATTATCTCTCCTTCGTCCGCACTCAAAAACCCGCCTAGTATCCTAAGTAGCGTTGTCTTGCCACAGCCTGACGGGCCCAAAAGTGTCACAAATTCGTTTTCGTATATATCAAGATTGATGCCCTTTAGCACCACCTGTCCATCGAATTCCTTAACTATATTTCTAAATTGTATGAGCTTTTTTTCTTCCATATTTAAATCCCTCATGTGTTCTATCACGCACTGCTTGACTTAAATTGTAATAAAGCTCGACGACGATTGCAAGCTATAAATCGAGCTTGTAATCTCCAACTTTTATCTTTCCTGCTTTTTTGAGCAGCTGATCAAATATTATTGACAATATTGCAGGCAAAATAAAATGTAAAAGCAATACCGCTGAAAGCACACTTACAGAAAATCCCATATCTGTAAAAGTACCTATCTGGCCGACAAGGCCTGAGGTTCCCATACCTGCACCCATCGGTGTATTCGTCATATGAAATACGCATGTTGCAAGCGGTCCTGTTATTGCCGATGCAAGAGTAGGCGGTAATAAAATCCACGGATTTTTAAAGATGTTTGGTACTTGAAGCATGGAGGTTCCTATACCCTGTGCAACTATACCTCCTACACCATTTTCTTTGTAGCTTATAACCGCAAATCCGACCATCTGCGCACAGCAACCGGCTGTAGCCGCCCCCGCCGCAAGACCGGAAAGTCCCATCATTATGCAAAGAGCCGCACTTGATATTGGGGCTGTCAAAACGATGCCCACTACTACAGATATAAATATTCCAAAAGCAAACGGTTGCCATTCTGTCGCATTTTGTATTACTACCCCCAGCCATGTCATAAATTTGCCGACAGCAGGTCCAACAAGTGCCGCCGAAACTGCTCCCATAATCATGGTTGTTGCAGGTGTTACAATTATATCAACCTTCGTTTCCTTTGATACAGCTTTGCCAAACTCAGCTCCTACCGCAACTGCTATAAATGCTCCCGCCGGGCCACCTGCCGCAGCCCCAAGCATACCTGTAACAGCACTTGTAAACATTACAAGCGGCGGTGCCTTAAGCCCCCATGCGACCGCTATACCTATCGCGGCTCCCATATATTCCATTGCCTTATTGCCGGTATCGATCAAAAATGTAGCAATCGTGCTTTCACCAAACAAGTTTATACTCTGTTCGCCTACCGTTTTTATTATGAGGCCGATTAAAAGCGATGCAAACAGTCCTAGTGCCATCGCCGATAATGCGTCTTGCAAATATCTTTTTGCAGAAAATTCTATATCTTTTCTCTTTAAAAAACTCTGCTTTTCGACATTTTCAAGCATCTTTTTTTCTTCCATTTTGTTTTCCTCTTTTTATAAATCAAAGCACACACGAGCGCCCCTATCATAACAAATGTAAATATATGTGTCAAGACACCTGCGTTTATATCTCAAGCAGACAGACTTCTTTTAAAAAACAGTCCTTTGTGCTATACTCAATTTATGAATACATCAAAAAGACGAGAAAAAATTATAGAAAAATTATCTGCATCAAATGCACCGCTAAGTGCATCTGCTTTAGCTAAATCTTTTAGTGTAAGTAGACAGATAATCGTCGGCGACATAGCATTGCTGCGTGCGGAAGGCAATAATATCATCTCAACTCCTCGCGGTTATATAATAAAAGAGAATGATTTCTCATTCCCTTTTGTCGGTATCATCGCTTGCAAGCACACACAAAAGCAGCTTGAGGATGAGCTTTATACCATCGTTGATTGCGGTGGAGTTATAATAGATGTTGCTATTGAGCACAACATTTACGGCGAGCTTATAGGCAAGCTCAATTTGTCATCTCGTCACGAAGTCGACCTCTTTTTAGAAAATGTCAACGACGAAAACAGTCGACCTCTCTCTACTCTTTCCGGTGGCATCCATCTTCACCACATCGGTTGTAAGGACGAAGAGATTTTCGCTCTCATAAAGGAAAGGCTCCTTTCGCTTGGCATACTGCTCCCCAGCAAATAGCTTTTTCCTCGATCAATATGTCGGCGTAAAAGAACAATATTTTTCGCTATCGACTTTGACTGTTCCTCTCTTTATTCCTTTGCTGTAAAGGTCATATAGAATTTCCTTTAAGCTTCCATCCTCCATAATTTTTGTGAGCTCATCATAAGTACATTTTACATACAATTTATCATATACATTGCACTCGACATCATCTCCATCAACAGACACGCTCATAAAAAAGATATCCGCTTCTCCGGTCTTTTCGATTATAGTCTGTGCTTTTTTAAACGACTCTTCCTCATTTATTTCCACGACTTTACCGCTGTCCATTTTTTTTATCGTAATACCGCCAATCTCCGTTACCTTAGGCGTTTTGGTCGAGAGGCCAAGCACTACCCCTTCTTCATCAAGTACAACATACTTATCGCCATAAGGAAGAGTCATTGCCGGTATTCTTTCTTTAATATCTATAAGAAGCGTATTTGGTAACTTTCTGTCTATCTTTATATCGCCGTAAAGCGCACTTTTTTTATGCAAATTTTTTGAAATCTTGCGCTTATTTAGGAAGAAAATATTATCGCCTTCCTTGACCCCCGCATCACTTATCGCTTCCTCCTGCGAAATGGTATCATTGCCGGTAACTGTTATCGTTTTTATGTCAAAATAGCTAAGCGACATGATGAAGAGAACTGCGCCAATAACAAGAAGACACAGAAAAAGCTTCAAGAGATATCTTTTCTTCTTTCTCTTTTTTCGTTTTTTTGTATCATCGGGTTGCTCCTGCAAAGGCATTTGCAACTCTTCTTTTGATTCTTCCTGCCATCCATATGGCATTTCTTGTGTTTTCCTCGCCATTTTTTCAATCATTTATGATGCTATAATATATGATATCCGCCGCATCAAGTGGTGCGCACTTGCGAGCGTTAATAGACATTTCCTCTCTTTTCTCCTCGTCGTTATGCAGCTCCTCAACAGTCTTTAATAAAATACCATCAACAAGGTTTTTCTCCTCTATCAAAACTCCGCCCTCCTTATCGGCAATTGCCTTTGCGTTAAACATTTGATGATTGCCGGTAACATTTGGAGACGGAATTAAAATTGACGGTACGCCGCAAACTGCAATTTCAGAAACAGCAAGCGCACCGCTCCTTGAAATCACCACATCTGCCGCCGAAAGGTAATATTGCATGTCATTTATGTACTCGAGTATCTGTATGTTGTCGGCAAGCGTAATACCTCTGTCGTCTATTTCCTTTAGCACAGCCTTATAATATCGCTTCCCTGTAGCAAAAAAGACCCTTGTTTTTGCCATCCTATTATATTTTTCTATAACGTCCAACATAGCCCTGTTCATTTTTATGGCACCTTGGCTACCTCCAAATGAAAGAACAACAAAATCATCGTCTTCTATTTTTAATTTTTTTCTTGAATCAGCCTTATTTACATCAAAAAATGCATCTCGCACAGGATTCCCCGAAACAATATGTTTTTTTGGTTGTTTAAAATATTTTTCGCCTTCCTCAAAGCCTAAAAAAACAGTGTTTACATATTTTTCTAAAATTTTATTTGTAAGCCCCGGCACAGCGTTTTGCTCGTGAATATATGTTTTAATCCCCATTTTTGCAGCAAGCTTTACTACACTGCCACAGACATATCCGCCGGTACCTATGACAACATCAGGCTTAAAAGCCTCAATTATCTTTTTAGCCTGTTTTTTACCTTTTCTATAATCTCTTGCTACTTTTATATTTTTGACAATGCTTTTTCTGTTTATGCCACTTGCTGTTATAAATTTTATATCATATCCGTTTTTTGGTACGAGTTCCTTTTCGAGTCCATGCATCGTACCAACGAATAAAATCTCTGAGTCAAAAGTCCTCTCTTTGATCCTATCTGCTATTGCAATTGCCGGATAAATGTGGCCTCCTGTACCGCCGCCTGCCATTATAACTCTCATTCCCATCACCTAGTAAAATATATCCTTTCCCGTTGATCAAGACGCTGCGCTATAACTTCTTCTTCCTTTTTGACGTGCCTTGATATGTTTAATACGATGCCTATTCCTACACCAAATACGAGCATTGCGTTTCCTCCATAACTGATAAATGGAAGTGCAACGCCTGTCGCCGGCATCGATGATGTAACTATTGCTATATTAAATAAAAGCTGTATCCCTATCAGCATAATAATTCCGCTTCCCACAAGCATTCCAAATCTGTCAGGTGCTTTTAGGCAAATCCTAAGACCTCTCCATATTAGCAGGGCGAAGACGGCTACAAGTGCAAGTATCCCTAAAAATCCAAGTTCCTCGCCTATTACCGCAAGAATAAAGTCGTTTTGAGGTTCCGGCAAATAAAGGGTTTTTTGTATACTATTTCCAAGTCCCTTGCCAAACAATTTGCCTGAACCAAGTGCCATAAGCGACTGTACCACCTGAAACGAATCTCCTTGAGGATCGTCAAACGGATGTAAAAATGTCGTAACCCTCGCAAGTTGATAGCTCCCGCCTTTAAATATATAAAGCAATGCACCGGCAGCTCCGGCACCTATAATTGTCATAAAATATCTCATTTTAACACCGGCAACAAACATAATGGCTACTATGATTGCAACCACAGTTATTGCTGTCGATAAGTTTGGCTGCTTTATGATAAGCCCTCCGTATATCGCAGCTACCGCAAAAAGCGGCAGTATCGACTCCGTCAACGAATTTACATCCAAATTCTTTCTGCGCGAAAGAAATCCTGCTGTAAATATTATCGCCGCGATTTTTGCTATCTCACCCGGCATTATAGTGATAATCTTTAGATCTATCCATCGCACAGCGCCCTTTGTTTCCTTGCCAAGTGGCGTAAATAGCAAAAGCAAAAGCACTATGCTTAAAATAAAAATTATTTTATAATATTTTTTGTATATGTTGTAATCGATATATGAAAATATAAACATGCATGCCGCACTGGCAGCCGCCCATATTATAGCTTTTATCAGGTAAGAATATGGTCTGCCGTATTGATCCATAGACCAATAATAACTCGCGCTAAATATCATAATTACGCCAAATGTCATAAGCGCAAGTGTCAATAATACCAACGGAAAATCAACCCCCGGCACATGTTCCTTGACTGCTCTTACAAATTTATTGCTCTGAGCCTTTTTCTTTTTTAAAGATGCTTCTAAGCTTTTCTTTTTTTCATTTATTTTTTTAGACTTTCTACGCATTCCTTAAAATCCCTGCCTCGCTCCTCGAAGCTCTTGTACATATCCCAGCTCGCACATGCCGGTGACAACAAAACGGTGTCCCCTTTTTCTGCGCATCTGTATGCCTCCTCAACGCAAGCTTTCATATCCTTAACTATAATAGTATTTTTATATCCCTTTTTCTCTGCGGTCGCCTTTATTTTCCCGGCTGTCGCTCCAAGCAAAACAACTTGTTTTACTTTGTCCCCGAAGCTGTCAATAAAATCGCTATAGTCTGCATTTTTATCATATCCGCCTGCTATCAAAATTATCGGTGTTTTTATCGCCTCTATCGCTTTGATTGCCGCATCTGTATTTGTACCCTTTGAATCATTTACAAAGCTAATGCCATTTATCTCTCCAACAGGCTCAAGTCTATGTTCTACCCCTTTAAACTCTTTTAAGGTCTTTGCGACCGTATCGACATCAACTCCCGCAAAATAAGCAATCGCTGTCGCCGCAAGCGCATTTTCGAGGTTATGTGCTCCCGGAATGCCCACTTCGCCTGTTTTACAAACTTCCAAAAGCTCCTCTTCTTCATTTATCAAAACGATTTTTTCGTCCTGCACAAATGCTCCAAATTTCAAAGGCTCGATTCTGCTAAACGGAACTACCTTTGTTTTCATCCCCGACACCAATGCGAGAGCCTCTTTATCATCAAAATTGATAACGGCATAATCGCCATCAGCTTGATTTAGCATAATATTTGCCTTCGCCTTGCCATAGTTAGCCATAGTCTTATGTCTGTCCATATGATCCTCTGTAAGATTTAGTATTGCCGAAACAAATGGTCTGAATTCTTTTATGCTTTCAAGCTGGAAGCTACTTACTTCAGTGACAAGCCAAGTGTCCTCAAAGGAATCCATCGCCTCTGATATAACAGGATTTCCTATGTTACCGACAACTCTTGTATCACGCTTAGCATTTTTCATAATTTCTCCCACAAGCGTTGTGGTCGTAGTTTTGCCGTTTGTACCTGTAATAGCCACAAATTTGCCGTCCGTACACCTATATGCCAACTCCAGTTCGCCGATTATCTCTGCTCCATCTTGTTCGGCTTTTTTTACGAATGGCATGTCAAGCGGAATCCCCGGACTTAAGATGAGCATGTCAAAAATCGACATATCTTCGGGTATCTCGTTTAGATAGCACTTTACATTTCGTCTCTCTAAAAATTCTACTTCCTCAGGCGTCAGTTGCTCTTTCGATTTTGAATCCTGCAAAAACAGACTTGCCTCGCCTGTGCTGAGAGCATTTATAGCCGCCTTTCCCGATCTTCCAAAACCGACGACTAAAATATTTTTTCCCCATAATGTATCGATATATTTATTCATAATATCTCCTATGCAAATAATATGGCTATCACGCAGCATATTAGCGTGATTACCCAGAATAGCAAAACGACTTTCCTTTCGTGCATACCACTTTCTTCAAAATGGTGGTGCAATGGTGCCATTTTAAATAATCTCTTTCCCTTAGTTGCCTTAAAATACCCCACCTGTAAAATGACTGATAGCGTTTCAAGAACATATATAAGGCCTGCTATCGGCAGTAAAAACTCCATTCGCATCATAAATGCCGCAACAGTTATACCGCCTCCTATGGCAAGAGAACCTGTGTCGCCCATAAATATCTTTGCAGGGTTTTTATTAAATACTAAAAATCCCATACACGCACCACAAAGGGCTGCGAACATAAGCCCGCCTTGTAAATATCCTATTCTATCAGCCACATAACACATATGAGCTGCAACTATCATCGTTACTCCTGCGGCCAGTCCGTCAAGGCCGTCTGTAAGATTGACTCCATTTGTCATTGCCAATATAGTAAATACCACAAATGGGATATACCATATACCAAAGTCCACATACACCTTGACAAATGGAATATATACACTTGTGCCTATATGGGAGAAAAACGCCATATATATAGCTATTACAAGTGCAAATATAAATTGGAGTCCAAATTTTTGAAGTGGCTTTAGCCCCTCATTCTGTTTTTTTATTACCTTTAGGTAATCGTCAAAAAATCCGATTGCCCCAAAAAATATCAAACCGCTCAGGCAGACAATCATATCTGTCATACCGCTTTTGCTGATATTTCCCACTGTAGCCGCTATAACTACTGCAATTATTATAGCAATACCACCCATCGATGGAGTGCCGCCTTTTTTTAAATGCGATTGAGGCCCGTCCTCTCTTATATTTTGTCCCATCTGCTTAGCTTTTAAGACGGGAATTATTTTTTGTGTAACCATAAATGCTATAAGGAAAGCTAAAAGTCCGGTCAGCATTATATCGGCCGCAAATGAGCTCATTTTTACCTCTCTCTTTCTATGTTTTGTAGGATTTCTAAAACTACACGCTCAAGCTTCATACCTCGTGACGCCTTGACGAGTACCACATCACCCTTTTTAAAGCTGATCCTGCCTTCATTAAGCGCTTCTACAATTTCTTCTGTCGTTTTGAAATTGTTTTCCTTTGATATGTTTTGTGCAAGTTCTCCTACGCTATATACTATGTCTGCATTTTCTCTTGCAATATCGCCTATCCGGCTGTGAAATTCTCTTTCGTTTTCACCGAGTTCAAACATATCTCCTAAAATTGCGATATGTCTTTTGGCATTTATACCTGCAAGAGTTCGCAAAGCCGCCCTCATCGAATCAGGGCTGGCATTATATGTATCGTCTATTATTTTGATACCGTTTTTCTCTTGTATGTTTAGCCTTTTACCTGTGATTTGAAGCTTTGCAAGGCCGCGTTTTGCTTCGTTTATACTAACTCCGAATTGGCGAGCTGTTGCTATCGCAAGTGCGGCATTTAAAGCATTATGCCTTCCTGCAACCGGCAATTTTATGTTTTCTGTTTGTTTTGTATCTTTTCCGTCCAATTGATACGACAAGTCAAAGGAAATATTACCATTATCATCGGCTGCGATATTTTTTACTAAATAGTCACAAGAGTTTTTCTCGCCTACTGTTATAATATTAAAATTTTTATCAATATTTTTTCGTATGTTTTCCTTGTTTAAAAACTCATCATCTTCGCAAATAACCAGTATATCCTCTTCGCTAAAATAATTTGTAATTTCCATTTTGGCATCAAAGATTGCCTGCCTTGTGCCAAGGCGCTCAAGATGTGAAACCCCTATATTTGTCACAGCTGCCACGCTGGGCCTCACTATCCTTGCCATAATATCGATCTCACCGGGTCTATCCATTCCCATCTCTATAACAGCCGCCTGCGTATCAGGCTCAAGCGTCATAATTGTAAGAGGTACTCCGACAGTCGTATTAAAATTGCCCTCGTTTTTTACAGTCCTGAGCTTCTCGCTCATTATATAGTATATCATATCTCGCGTCGTAGTTTTACCGGTGCTGCCTGTTACCGCAATTTTTTTTAGGCTCAAACTGTCTATATAATTTTTTGCTAAAGCTTGTAGCGCCCTTTGGCTGTCTTGCACTTTTATCAAAGGCACTTTAGCTCTTTTATCGTTTTTTATAACCTCTGTTTTCAAAAAAGTTTTTATTTTTGCATCATCATCTGCTATAACACCGCTACATCCACTTTCAATCGCATTAACAATGAAATCATGACCATCAAAAGCATCGCCCTTTATCGCCACAAAGAGAAACCCCGGTTTTGCCAATCTCGAATCTTGACAAACTCCGATGATATCGGCGCTTTGTCCCGTAATAAGCTTGCCTCCTGTTATTTTTACTACATCCTCTGTGCTTATCGTCCTCATTTTTAGCTCTTACTCCCTATATAAGTAGACTATGCCATTTTTGTTTGTCTTGTCGCCGGATTTTGGATATTGATCTTTTACTACAAACTCCGACTCTGTTTTCATCTCCGGTGAAATTATATATTTTAAGCCTTTTTTGCTCAATATCTTCTTTGCCTCGCTTAACTTCTTGCCTGTCACATTTGGTACGCTCACAGTTTCTGTCGAAGATGTCGTTTTATCACTTTCGCTGTAATTTGGCTTTATGTCCGCATATTTCAAGATTTTTTCTAAAAGCTTAGATGACTCAGGCGCCGCTATTGCTCCTCCGTGTGCCCCGGCAGCAGGCTTGTCTATAATATACAAAATAGTATATTCCGGGTCGTCTATCGGTACCATTCCGACAAAAGACGCTATTACATCATCAGTATATCCGCCTTTTTCCTTATCAACGACTTCAGATGTACCGGTCTTCCCTCCGACCCTATATCCTGCTACTTTCGCTTTTTGAGTCGTATTCTCTACAACGCCCTCCATTATAGTGAGCATCTCTGTTGCCGTTTCCTCAGAAACCGCCTGCCTTACAGTTTTTGGTTTTATTGTCTCCGTAGTCTTGCCGTCGCTATCAGTTATCTCTTTTACTATATGCGGTTCCATCACCTTACCACCGTTACCGAGTGCCGAAACTGCTGTAATCATCTGTATCGGCGTTACTGCATTTGTCTGTCCAAAGCCCATAACTCCAAGGTCTAGCTGTGTCGCTTTATCCTTGTTAAGAATTATCGGCGATGCTTCTCCCGGGAAGTCTATTCCTGTTTTTTCTGTCAGGCCAAATAACTCCAAATAGTCATAAAACTTGTCTTTACCAAGCCTTAACGCAAGCTGCATAAACACCGGGTTGCACGAATTATATACGCTCTCATACAAGTTTTCAGTGCCATGAGTTTTGCCATAGCTGGCGCTGACACAATTTACCTTTATGCCGGTTACCTCATAATATCCTTTACATGTAAATTTTTCGCTCTTTTTCGTAATACTCTCCTCAAGTGCCGCCGATGTGGTTATCAGCTTAACCGTTGAACCGGGTTCATAGACATCGCTTATCAGAGGATTTCTCCACATATTATTTAAATATGCCATCTGCTCAGAGGAAGAAAGCTTCGCAAATTCCTTTGCTTCCTTCTCGTCGGTTGGCACCCTCGAGTTGTTTGGATCAAAGCTTGGCGCTGATGCCATTGATAAAATTTCGCCCGTTTTAGTTTCCATAACGATACAGCTTACTCTCTCTGCACCATACTTCTCGTATGCTTCCTTTACGCTTTTTTCCGTATAATTTTGTATTACCTGGTCGATAGTGAGCACTACATTGCTGCCGTCTTGTGGTTTATAATATTTTTCCGTGCCATCAACAAGCAAGTTGCCACTTATATCCGTGCTCTTTACCCATCTTCCCTGTACTCCGGAAAGGTAACTATCATATGCGAGCTCTATTCCCGAAAGCCCTGTATTGTCGTCTGTCACACTGCCAAGCGTATGCGAAAGAAAATCGCCCATAGGATAATATCTTTTTACCTCTTCATTTAGGGAAACGCCTGTCAAATCCTTATTTCTTATCTCGTCTGCAGTTTCTCTGTCTACAGACTTGCTCACCTTAAGAAGAGTCCTGCCCGCATCATCCACTTTTTTTATGAGTTCATCCTTATCCTCGCCGAGTATTTCGGCAAGTTCGCCCATTGTCTTTTCGTAATTTTCCTGCTTCTCCTCTTTGGTCTTGCCTGTCTTCATCTCGCCTGCTCTAACCCAGACCGAATACGCCTCCGTATTTACCGCAAGCTCATTGCCGTTTCTGTCATATATGCTTCCTCTTTTGGGTTTTATAACCTCATCCGAAGTCTGTTGTTCTACCGCAAGCTTGCTGAGTTCATTGCCTTTTACTATCTGCAAATAGCCTGTTCTAATGCATAATAAAAGCAAAAGAACGGCAAATATTACAAATGCCGCAATTATTCTTTTCTTATTTAAAAATGTGGAACTCTCCCGTTTACTCATAGTTTTTCTTTCTTCTTATCCCTTGCTTTGTCGCAGGCATTTTTCATTTATATAATCGGTAGTTATCGTTAGTTACCAAATGCCTCCTTTTTTAGGGTCTGCGCAAAATTCTTAACTTCACTCTTGCCATCCACTTGTACGAATTGCGAGCCCGATGGATAAACCATTCCAAGCTTGCCGGAAGCCGCTGCCTCAATAGTGCCGATGTTCATATTTTCTTTGATATCTACCTTTAAGGTCTGTATCTCATTTGTCAAATCTTTATTTGCTTCCTTTAGCTGATTGTTTGAATATTCAAGATTTGATGCAATAGCAAAACTACCAACGCTTATCACGAAAAACAGTCCGATAGCCAAAATTGCAAAGATCGTCCTTTTCTTTGCCTTGTCGCTGAACTCGACTTTCGCATTTTTTCTTTGCGCCGGCGCAGGATTTACTTGATACCTCCTGCTCGGATTGTACGAATAACTATACGCCCTTTGTGTTGCCATTTTAACTCCCCAATTTTCAATATTTTAATTTTTATATTTTTTCTATAACTCGCAGCTTTGCGCTCCTCGCTCGCGGATTTTGCTCAAGCTCAGCAATAGTCGCCACGATAGGTTTCTTAGTTATCTTCTTAATCGTCGGTCTGTTGCCACATACACACACCGGCAAATCGCTTGGGCATGTGCAAACATCTATTTTTTTTCTAAAAGCTTCCTTGACTATCCTGTCTTCAAGACTATGAAAGCTTATAATGCATAGCCTGCCACCCTCAGCTAACACATCGCAAAAATCATTTACGGCCTTTTTGAGTTTGTTAAGCTCATCGTTAACTTCTATCCTTATGGCCTGAAAGGTTCTCTTCGCAGGATGCGGTCCATCTCGTCTTGCCGAGGCCGGTATCGCTTCTTTTATGATCTCAACGAGCCTCTCTGTGTCTTTTATGGATTCTTTTTCTCTCGCACCTGCTATGAATTTTGCGATCCTACTTGCAAACTTCTCTTCACCATATCTTTTGATGATGCTTGCAAGCTCTTTTTCGGAATAGCCATTTACGATATCGTATGCCGTCAATGCATCATTTTGATTCATCCGCATATCGAGCGGTGCCTTTTGCATGTAGGAAAATCCGCGCTCGCTATTATCGAGTTGAAAGGATGAAACTCCTAAATCAAGTAGCGCTCCGTCTATTTCTTTTATATTATTGTCGTTTAAAACTTTTTTAATATCCGCATAATTTTTTTGGATAAATATCTTTTGACATTTATACTTTTGCAACCGCTCTTCTGATGCATTTAACGCATCTATATCCCTATCTATACCGATCAGGAGGCCGTCGTTTGCAAGCGCTTCGCAAATTGCAGAGCTGTGCCCTGCGCCGCCAAGCGTGCCATCAACATATATACCGCTTGGCTTGATGTTGAGATTTTCTATGCATTCATTTAGAAGTACAGGTTTATGACTAAATTCCATACTCCACTATTCCCTCTGCGACTTTCGCCCTGTCAAGAACGATATCATCGCCACCTTTTTCGTATTCTTCTCTGCTCCAAATTTCTATTTTATCCATGCAACCGATAGTTGTCAGTTCTTTTGAAATTGATGTCTTTTCCCTAAGCGTTTGCGGAAGAGTAATCCTTCCCTGCCTATCCATCTCGCACTCCTCTGCATTGCCTGTAAAGCTTCTCACAAAATTTCGTGCTTTTGGATCAGAGATAGGAAGCATTGAAAGTTTCTCCACAAACTTTGCCCATTCGCTTGCAGGATACAAATAGAGGCAGTTGTCTATGCCAAGCGTCAGCACTACCTTGTATCCGAGTTCCTCTCTAAATTTAGCGGGAACTATCATCCTGTTTTTTGCATCTATGGAATTGTTATATGTCCCCATAAACATTAGCGAGGCCTCCTTTCTCAACTTGCGATTGGCAGCGTTTAGATATAGTACTGCACTATCGTATTGTTACTTAGAATTTTACTCCACTTTACTCCACTTTTCAATAATTTTAGACATAAAAATGGGAGCACTTATCTATGCTCCCCCACTCATAACCACTTTTATATCTTTTCCTAGATGTTCGGCACCATATATAGTGTTAAATATGTAAACAGACTACTATATGTAGTAGTCTGCTGCGTTTCCTTTTTATTAATAATTTTCCTCATGAACCTCGAAGTAGCTCTGCGGATGATCGCAAACAGGGCATACATCAGGCGCTTTTGTGCCTACCACGATATGTCCGCAGTTACGGCATTCCCACACCTTGACTTCACTCTTTTCAAATACCTGAGAAGTCTCAATATTTTTGAGAAGCGCACGATACCTTTCTTCGTGATGCTTTTCGATCTCACCTACAGCTCTGAATTTTTCTGCAAGCTCAGGGAAACCTTCCTTTTCAGCTGTCTTTGCAAAGTCCGCATACATATCTGTCCATTCGTAGTTTTCTCCCTCTGCCGCCGAAGCTAAGTTTTGCTTTGTATCACCTATGCCTGCCAATTCCTTAAACCACATCTTAGCGTGTTCTTTCTCATTGTCAGCTGTCTTTAAAAATAATGCCGACATCTGCTCATAGCCTTCTTTCTTTGCTACAGAAGCGAAATAAGTGTACTTATTTCTTGCCTGTGATTCTCCTGCAAATGCTTCCTGTAAATTTTTTTCTGTCTGTGTTCCTGCGTACTTGTTAGTTGCCATTTCCTTTACCTCCGTTTTTACAATTTTTTCAAATAATCCTCTTTTATTTTTCTCCCACACTTCGGGCAAATGCCTTTGAAGGAAATATCATATCCCAAAAATTCCGTTCCGTGTGTGTCGCGGATTTCATCAATCAAGCCCTCTACTTCGTCCATATCGACATCGGCGATTTCGCCACATTTGATACATCTCACGTGATAATGCGGCTTTAGCGTAAAATCAAATCGGTTTGCTCCTTCCGACACTTCCACTTTCCTCAGCTCGCCGCCATCGGCTAATATTTCAAGATTTCTATATACAGTGCCTTTGCCGATTGTAGGATGAGTTTTTTTAATGAATTCGTACACATCATTTGCTGTAACATGACCCTTCATTTCAAAAACCGCACTTCGCACAAGCTCTTTTTGGATCGTGTTTCTCCTGTTTGACATTTTTGGGTTCGCCTCCTTGTTAGGATTTATTCTCAATAAGGATTATATCCCTTTTTGTTGCTCATGTCAACTATAATCATTTTATAAAAAGGCAATTGCGGGATTTTGTTTGTTGCCTAATGTTTTAAATTGCACAGCTACTCCTTTCAACTTCTTTTATAATTTTTATGCTCCGGAAATTTCGCCTTCGCCGCATGATAAAGCGAGTAAGTAAAATCCTCGGAATTCACCAAGCAGAAGATCCTACAGCTTCTAACGCGAGAAGCTTTATCTTTTTATCTATTCCACCTGCATATCCTCTCAAGCTTCCGTCTGCACCAACAACGCGGTGACAAGGAATAATCAATGAAATTGCATTATGTCCCACTGCACCTCCGACAGCCTGCGCAGACATTTTTTTAATTTTCAGTTCTTTCGCCATCTCTCCATATGTCATAGTTTTGCCATATGGAATCGTCAACATAATATCGCAAACCATTTTACGAAAGCTTGTGGTGCCATATTTCAAAGGAGGGATAAAATCGGGCTCCTCCCCCGAAAAATAAATATCAAGCCACTTTTTCGTTTTCAAAAGCAATGGATGTTCCTTGGTATTGTTCTTTACAATTTCCCTTGTCAGAGTGCTTGCAAAATGCTTCTGCCCGTCAAACCACAGCCCGACGACAGCCTCATTGTCACACGCTATCGTGATAGTTCCTAGTGGCGAAAGGTACTTGCTTGTATATATCATAGCTTCACTCCTTCAGATTTTTATATTCGGATTGGTATACTGTCCGTGGTTTCTTGTCTTATTTCCGCATTGTATGGCAAACTTCGGGCATCGATGCAGACAGCCCAGACACATCACACATTTTTCCTTCACCCAGACAGGTTTTCCATCCTGCATTTGAATTGCCTGTACAGGACATTTTTTCGCGCACAATCCGCAACCAATACAATTTTCATCCACAGAGAGCCTGCTTGTAAGTCTTGCTTTCCGATGGTAAATTGGCTGTGCGATTGCCTTTACAACAAAAGCCGGTGTAGAATGTGTCATTCGCCTATTGCAGTGTTTTTCATTGATTGATTCAATAATGTTTTGTATTTCTGTCTCTGTATTTGCCGTAAAAGCGTTCTGTTTCTCCGGAGTTGAAAGATCAAAGATCGGTGTATAGGTATCCACCATACGAACAGAATAAAGTGCATCTACCTTGCGGTTACTGATAGCTTCTTTTGCCAAAGCTCCGATTGCTCCCGGAGTTGTGCCATAGGTCGCAATAAAATACAGATAAGCTGTATGAAACTCTGCCTTGTTCAAAAAATCGCTTACGATACTCGGCAGACCCCAGAAATACGTTGGGGTCACAATTCCAATCCGATCATCTTTAAATATAAAACTGTTATCTGCGATACAGTCCGTAATCGCTCTTATTTCATCATGAATGGCCTCTGCAATACAAGCAGCCACATACTTGCTGTTACCCGTAGCTGAGAAATATAGAATCATGTATTCATCTCCTATCTACTGTTCGCTTCTGTCAGGGAGCTGCGTCATAATTTTTGTCACGCGTGCACCTTCTACCGGACAATTTAGCATTTGAACATATACATTATACCATCTAAAATTAAAAAAGTTCATTCGTCTAAAAAATCGAGATGCTTAATTTTATTTGACAGCACAGAACAATGCTTGTTAGTTTCGATTTATACCTTATACACAATGAGGAGTGTGATACTTAATCACACTCCTCAAAGAATTCCTTTAAAAGGGTTATGCTGGTTACTAGCCTCCATCACGATACCCTTCTTATGACAATACCGGGATTTCCACTCCGTTCTCAAGTTTCTTTATTTCATAAAACATGTCTTATTCCTCCGTCCATACTTCTTTAGCGAGATTAAAAACCGCCCAGGCCTTCGGCCATCCTGCATAAAATGCAGCATGAGTTACGATAGCCGCAATTTCTTTCTTCGTTACGCCATGATTCTTCGCATTCTGAAGGTGAAACTTCAAAGAAGAATCAGTGATTCCCTGTGCCATCAACGCGACCACTGTGACGATACTCCTCGTTTTCAGATCAATATCCTCATTGTTCCAGTTTTCTCCGAAGAGAATATCATCATTGAAATGTGCGAACTCCGGAGCGAACTCTCCAAGTGCATCTCTGCCTGCTGTCTGAACAATTTTTCCCATGATAATCCTCCCTCATCTATCACTTCAAGCTTCCGTATTGTTCATCGGAAACCGGCTCACACCACTCGCTTTCGCACTCCTCTCCGGGTACCTCTACAGCAATGTGAGAAAACCAGCTGTCTTTTTTGGCTCCGTGCCAGTGTTTGACATTTGCAGGAATCATCACCACACTGCCTTCCTGCAAGCTGACAGCATCCTTTCCTTCTTCCTGATACCAGCCCTCTCCGGCAGTGCAGATAAGAAGTTGACCGCCTCCGCTTTTTGCATGGTGGATGTGCCAGTTATTACGGCAGCCCGGCTTAAAGGTCACGTTAGCAGCAAAGAGTCCGGACTTCGGATCTGTAAGCGGATTTAAGAATGATTCCCCGATAAAATATTGGGCATATGCAGTGTTTTCAGTGCCCGTACCAAACATGTTGTGCTGCTCAAAAGCTTCCTTGTTATCATACTTCATTGCTATTACCTCCTTGTTTTCACGTCTTGAAGCACATCCATTCATGTGCTATATTAACCATAGACCATGAACCTAACTTTAGGTCAAGATATTTTTGAAAATAATTTTGGAGGTACGCCATGTATACGATTGGACAGGTAGCGGAGATGTTTGATCTCCCCATTTCCACGCTCCGCTATTACGATAAGCAGGGACTTTTCCCGCAGCTCACACGCGAATCCGGCATTCGTAAATTCAGCGATAACGAGATTGAAGCCTTACGGGTAATCGAGTGCTTGAAAAAGTCAGGTCTTGAGATCAAAGACATTAAACTCTTTATGGAATGGTGCGCAGAAGGCTCTGCCACTTATTCCAACCGCTTTGAGCTTATCCATAAGCAGAAAGAACGTGTGGAAGCGGAAATCCAGCAACTACATAAGACATTGGATATGCTTACCTACAAATGTTGGTATTATACACAGGCTATGGAGGATGGCAACGAAGACAAAGCGAAAGCATTAACACCGGACGGTCTTCCGGAAGATATCCGAAGAGCTTATGACAATTCGCATGGTCAATTTCCTGATAAAAAATAATCCGTATTATTTGCAATACAAAGTGTTTCAACGCCTCCACATGGCACGAGCTGACTGCATGAATCACCATAGCTTTTTCATTGTCAAATTTTTCAGCTCAGACTGCTGCCGCTGTCGTTTATGAATGTGCGAATATCTTCACAAACTCCTCTTCACTGATTTTCATTTTTTCTGCAAATTCCTCGTAACCGCTAACATCGGTAGGGATTCGCAATCCATGTTTTATAATGTTTACATCTTCCCTCGGTTTTACATTGCCCTCATATGTAGATCCGCTATTCATCCTAAGTTTTATATCATCCGTACCGTTTGCTTCCGGATAAAGATAATATCCTACTTTGGCATCAAAGCGGAACATATATGCCAGCACCTGTAAATAGTCTCTATTTCCAATGTTATCATTAGGCTTGTATTTGGCATCGGCAATCATACGCTCCGAATTATTTTTGCTGATAAAATCCGGGTAAATCAAACCGTTGTTGTTCTCAAATAAACGTTGCGCACCCTTGCCGCCTTTGTTCATCGGATGATAGAAAGTTTCACCAATCAGCAAATTCAGATACTCTTCCCATAACCAGGCTCCATCAACCAAAACACCGTATATCTGCCTGGATCCTGTTCCAATTTGATGTTTTTGGCGTTGAAGAATCAAAATACACAAACGCTGCAGAGAAAGGTATTCTCTGTAATATGCGTGATGAACCATATCCCTTTTATTTTGTTCTATGATTTTGGGTCTGCTGTATGGTTCATATTGGGATGTCGCATCAATGACGAGATTCACTTCTTCCTTCGCCTTGAAAAGGATCTTGTTCCCATATGGTTTATGCTTGATAAATTCGATTGTATGTCGAACCAGCTCCATCAACGCATTATCATAGGAAAACTCTCGCTGCGTATACGCCACCTTACCCGTGAAAGGAGTATTTATTCTAATCTGCCTTGCAATATCAATGGTTCCTTTTACATTTCCGTCATTGTACCTGCGGCTGATATATTGCTTATAAAGCCCTTTCCTCATCGCAGCTTGAAGATAGCGTGGAAAAAGGAACAGCAAGAAATTGAAGAGTCTGTTATCTTGATCCGCATCTGTTTCCAAATCGATAAGATTAGGAAACTCCATCACCTTTTCGAGAAGATATTGAAAAAAGAAATCCTCACGTTCGCTAAAACGCGATTCAATAATAAGACGTTCGTTCCCGCATCCCAGAAATCCCATTACATTTCCCGACACATAATTATCATTTACACTTTGCAGTATTATCTGCTCTCGCGTGATATCTGCTGCATCTTTGACAATCTCCGGGTAAACGAATACACCTTCTCGTTCAAGTTGCTCTAAGGTTTTATCCGCAATTTTTCCAGAAAGAGTTTTTATTTCAGAAAATGATTCTTTTGTCTGCTGTGAATTGTCTTTAATCCTATGCAGTTTCATTTTCTTCACCGCCATCCGGTCGCTGATAGCCATATGCTCTTTCGAATTTTGTCATGATTCCTTTCTCATCGTACATACCCTGTATGTATTCCTGCAGGAGCGGATGCAGGTAATCCGTCCAGAGCTGATCAAAATCGAGGGTCTTCAGCTTTAGAAAATAGGATGCCCCAATCTGATAATTTTCATTCAAATCCTCTACTTCTGCAATAGCCTTGTTGAGTGTCGTCATTCTCTTAATAGCCTCTGCCTCCAACTCTTCGTTTTCCAGGGAGGCCAACATTTCAAGTCTTGCATCTGCCTTGATTTCTACAAAGCGAAATCTTCTTCGCATTGCAAAGTCAAAGCTATCCACAGAACGATCGATATCATTCATAGTTCCTATGATGTACACATTTTCCGGAATATAGAATTTATCATCCGGATTAGAATGCATATTCGCATATTGTGTAGAGATTTCGCCCGACTTTCCTCGATAACCCGGATCAATGGCAAAGAACAATTCGCCAAATATCTTGGAAATCTCACCGCGATTTATTTCATCGATAATGAAAATGTACTTCTTCAGCTTTTCCAGTCTGATAGGAGTCTTTGGTGCTGCAGCCTTCTTCGCCTTAATTGCTTTGTAGATGGCAAAATCGTACGAAAAACCTTGTGTAGCAAATGACTTTCCAAAAAAGGTCGTAATATCCTTGATTTTCTCAAACTCCTGACCGGACTCAAGCATCATTCTTACTTCATCCAAATTCAACGCAAGCCTGTTCACGGTTGCATTGCCAGGAATCGAAATGTTAATATGGCTGTCATCCACACTGGTTATCGTGAATTCGTTGCCGTTGATCGTCTTAAATACATCTACTCCCAATTCAATGCTCGAAAAGAATGCGGTCATGGATTCCTGCGCAGAATGTTCCTTTTCAATTGTTTCCTTGGATTTTAGAGAGTCCTCATAATTCTTCCTTGCCCGGGCTACAAACTCTTTAAAGATTCCATCCTGAAGTTCAAATCCCATTGTTCCGTCATCCTTTACGGTTGGACGCAGCCCCTCAACAAAATCGGAATAATCGTAGCTTGGATGAAACTGTACAAATTCTACCTGTTTCTTCTGCTCATCAGAAAGCAGCGTATAATCATCAAAATATCCATCGCTGATGATATCTGTTGCGATTTCCTTCGCAAGATAGGACTTGCCCGTACCCGGTGCTCCTCTGAAAATCAGATTTTTTGATTCGATCAGCATAGGTGAGTATTCGTTTTGGTATCCTTTGAACTGCTGCACAAGTTCCTCTTGAACTGCCGATTCTGTTTCTTCCGCTTTATTTTCCTTCTCATCTTTTTCACGATATGTTAGGACAATTTGATCTCCACGATTTCCGAAACGCTTCAAACACTCTTGCACAAAATAAATTGTAGAGAAGATATTCCAGCTATATATTACAAACTGCCTTCCATTATCATAACCATATGTAAGGTACTCTATGGTATTTCTGTGTTTTCTGAATTCCTCCACACTGGAATAAATACCACAAATCATATCCTTATCCGGATTATATCTGCAAATAGGGAATTGCTCTTTATCTTCTACGGACATAGCAGCAATCTGTTTTTCAAATAACTGAAATGCGATGCGTGGCATCGTCTGGTTTGTGTTCCTGCGTTCGCCCTTGCTGTATGTACGCTTGATAACCTCTCCGCTTTCACTTCTAAAATATGCGTTGAGCGGCTTATAATTGTCACCAAGCGATAGGTTGTCCATAGTAAACCGTTCATCGGTCGATTGAACACTATCAGCGGTGATGATCAATTCATACTTTTCCTGCCTATCTGTTTTTGGATCCATGCATCGCACCTCCTATTTATACGTCCTTATTTCCCATACGGAGCTGTTTCTTCTGCAACCATACTCAAATTCTGCTCCGGCTGGTATGAATATTTTCCATTGCCATGCTCAGACTGCTCCATATCATTATTGTCCGTCCACAGCTCACACTGCGTCATAACCGTCTGTACAGCATCATCCATTCCCTCTGGTGGATAACGATGCTTTTTTAGCAAGCGCTTGATCATAATACGCATCTTTGCTCTCGCTGAATCACGTTTCTGCCAGTCAATTGTCCGGTTTTTCCGAAGCGTATCTGCCAATTCCTTGGTAATCGCTATCAATTCAGCGTTTTCATAAAAATCTTTGATTGCCTGCGGCTTAGTCAGTGCATCATAGAATGCAAGCTCATCCGCTGTCAGTCCGAGCTGTTCTCCTTCCTTATTTGCCGCTGCAATCTGCTTTGCAAGGTTCAGCAGTTCTTCAATGACCTGCTCATTCGTCAGCATACCATTCAGATAAGCATTCATTGCTCTCTGAATAATCTCGCTGAATTTCTGTGATTTTACGACATTCGTATGGCGGTAAATCTGCACCTGCTCAGCAATCAGTTTTTTCAGAAGCTCTACAGCGAGGTTCTTCTCCTTCATCTTAGAAATTTCTTCCAGAAACTTCGGATCAAAGAGCGAGAATTCCTTGTCCACATCGGAGAAGAGGTTAATTACGCCATCACTCTGTACGCTGGCTTTCAGAAGCTCGTTAATCCGGGCATTCATTTCCGGCAGAGATATCTTCTTGCCTTCGCCCTGATTCATCAGTCTGGTGACAAGCACACGCACGGACTCAAAGAAAGCGGCCTCCACACGCATATCTTTTTCTACCATAGAGGAGCAAAGTGACAATGCCTGTCTGAGGAGCAGTCCTTCCTTCAGGAAGTCCTCTCGTTCCTGTTCCTTATCTACACCAACGATAAAGTTCACTGCACCGCTGATTGCTTTCGAGCGTTCCAGATCCGTACCACTGATAAACTTGGAATAATCGTATCCGTGGAACAGATCCCGGCAAATCGACAGCTTTTCAATGAACTTCGGATATGCTACTTTGGCAACATCCGTATCTCCATAGTTCTTTTTATCACGGGCGGTATAGTCATTCATCGCCTGCTTAAGTGCAGAAGCGATGCCAACATAATCAACAACAAGGCCACCTTCTTTGTTGCCAAACACACGGTTGACTCTCGCAATCGCCTGCATCAGGTTATAGCCCTGCATCGGCTTATAGACATACATGGTAGCCAACGAAGGAACATCAAATCCGGTCAGCCACATATCCACTACAATAGCAATCTTGAGTGGGCTGTCATTATCCTTGAACTGTTTTGCAAGCTCGTCCTTGTGGTGCTTGTTACCGATGATTTTATTCCATTCTTCCGGATCCTTGTTGCTGCCGGTCATAACAACAGCAACCTTTTCCGTCCAGGACGGACGCAGCTGCAGAATGCGCTCGTAAATCTTCATGGCAATTGGACGGGAATATGCTACGATCATTGCCTTGCCGGTCAACAGGCTGGCACGGTAGTTTTCGTAGTGGTTCAGGATATCATCCACCAGAGAATTGATGGTCTTCTCATTGCCGAGAATCGCCTCCATCTGTCCAAGCTCTTTCTTGCTCTTTTCAATAACACCGGGATCGGCATTATTCGCCATGATATCGTATTCCTGGTCAATGAGCTTCAGCGTCTGCTCGTCCAGCTTCAGCTTGATGACGCGGCTCTCGTAATATACCGGACGGGTAGCACCATCTTCCACGGCTTGCGTCATATCATAAATATCGATGTAGTCACCGAACACCTCACGGGTGTTGCGGTCTTTCATGGAAATCGGTGTGCCAGTGAATCCAATGAAGGTCGCATTTGGTAGCGCATTTCGGATGATACGTGCAGAACCGATTTTAATTTCACCAGTCTTGGCATCGACCTTTTCCTTTAGACCGTACTGTCCGCGGTGTGCCTCATCTGCCATAACCACAATATTTCTACGCTCTGAAAGGCAATCGAAGGACTCCTCGAACTTCTGCATAGTGGTAAAGATGATACCGTTCGCTTTTCTGCCGTCCAACAGTTCTTTCAGATGCACACGGCTTTCAGCATGAACCGGCTCCTGGCGCAGAAAATCCTTACACTTTGCAAACTGCCCATACAACTGGTCATCCAAATCGTTACGGTCTGTGATTACCACAATAGTCGGACTGTCCAGTGCATCCTGCAGACGATGTGCATAGAAAACCATCGACAGGGATTTTCCACTACCCTGCGTATGCCAGAACACACCACCCTTGCCGTCCGTCTCCGTAGCATGCTTGGTAGATGCCACGGCCTTATTAACCGCAAAATACTGATGGTAGCCTGCCAGAATTTTGAACTGCTTTGTACCTTCGTTGGAAAAGCAAATGAAGTTCTTTATGATATCCAGCAGCCGCTCTTTTTCAAAGATACCCTCAAAGAAAGTATCAAACTGAGCATACTGCGTATTTTCGTAACTGCCGTCCTTAGTTTTCCATTCCATAAAGCGGTCTTCACCTGATGTGATCGTACCGGCCTTAGAGGTCATAAGATCACTCATGACGCAGATACAGTTGTAGATAAACATAGACGGAATCTCATGCATGTAATTCCGAATCTGCGAATAAGCCTCTGATGCATCTGTTTCCTCACGGGACGGTGATTTCAACTCCACCAACACCACGGGCATACCATTCAGAAACAGCAGAACATCGGGGCGCTTGTTGCTGTTCTCTACGAACGTCCATTGGTTCGCTACAATAAAGGAGTTATTGCCGGGATTGCTGTAATCCACAAGATAGACAAGGCCAGAGCGTTCTTCGCCCTTGACAAAATAACGCACTTCAACACCATGCTGCAGATAATCCATAAAAAGGGCATTCTTCTGCACCAGTTCGGCATTTTCAAAATTCTTTAGCTTATACATGGCATCCGCAATCGCATCCTCCGGCATAGAAGGATTCAGTCGATGCAGTGCCTCATCCAATTCATCTTCATACAGAGGGCTTTTAAAGTCACGCTCCAAGTCCGGAGCATAGACATACCGATACCCCATGTTCTGAAACAGCTCTATGACGGAATTTTCATAGTCTGCTTCGGTATAAAAGCCTGCCATAATTCATCAACTCCTTATCTGTAAATTTATGTCAAAGCAGTGTCAACTCGTTTTCACTGTTCTTTATCTCCTATTATTCCTGGCTTGCGAAGTGCCACACTGATTTCACCGCTACATCCTTATCTCCTGTCAAACAAGAATTTAGAGCAGCAAGCTCAGGCTTTGTTCAAAGAATGGTTTATTGAAAATCCTGAGAATGTCGCTTGGTCAGCCGGTACATTCAAAGAACTAATCCAGTCAACGCTAAATGGAGACTGG
>CAVBJF010000007.1:0-15373 GCA_963596005.1 Streptococcus pasteurianus
AGCGCTGATGATACTTGGTGGGCGACTGCCTGGGAAAGTAGGACATTGCCGGTTTTTTGGCCCTATGGTCAAGCGGTTAAGACACCGCCCTTTCACGGCGGTAACCCGGGTTCGATTCCCGGTAGGGTCACCAGATGAGCGCGTCTGGTGGAATTGGCAGACACGCTAGATTTAGGTTCTAGTGGGAAACCGTGGGGGTTCAAGTCCCTCGACGCGCACCAAAAAAAGGTCCACCATTGGTGGATCTTTTTTGACATTTATATAAGATTTTTATATATTAAAGATATGTCGGTATAGTTTTTTATAATAGTTTGCATAGCGATATTATGTATTTAAATATTTGCGGTCATGGCGGAATTGGCAGACGCGCACGGTTCAGGTCCGTGTGAGGCAACTCATGGGGGTTCGAATCCCTTTGACCGCACCATAAATTTTTCGCTTGAAAACAAAAAAAGCAAATTGTATAATTTAGAAAAATGAAGAGAACGACTTTTTGTGACTGACGGATATGCGGAAAACCGCGGGGGAGCAAAAAGAATATGTGCCGACCGTCTGGGCTGATTTGTTCCCGTGCAGGGGACAAGTTTGCCCTTTTTTAGTCCAAAAATGTAGCATGGAGGAAACAATATGAAAAAAGTTGCAATTATTATGGGCTCTGACAGCGATTTGCCGATTGCCGAAAAGGCGATAAAAAAGCTTTCAGAGTATAGTATTGACTATGAGGTGCATATTTATTCGGCGCATCGAACACCGGAAGAGACGATAGAATTTGCAAAAAACGCTAAGCAAAATGACTTTGCTGTTATTATAGCGTTTGCCGGTATGGCAGCTCATTTAGCCGGAGTTATTGCCGCTAATACAACTCTTCCTGTTATTGGTGTTCCTGTAAAATCCACATTAGAGGGGATGGATGCACTTCTTGCTACTGTACAGATGCCTCCGGGGGTGCCTGTTGCAACAGTCGCTATAGATGCGGCGGTCAATGCGGCGATATTGGCAATCGAAATTTTGGCAGTTGCAGATGAAAAACTTGCAGACTTACTTTTAGAAAAACGCAATGAAGAGCGCCAAAAGGTTTTAGAAAAAGATCGCAATATTTGTAAATAAGAAGCAAAATGTCATTTAATAAAATTTTTATATAAAAAAAACGGAGGGAAAAATGGATAACAAATTAGTCTACACAGGAAAAACAAAAAATGTATTTGAACTCGAAAATGGGAATTATCTTTTGAAGTTTAAAGATGATTGCACAGGTAAGGACGGAGTATTTGATCCGGGTGAAAATTCGGTTGGACTTACCATTGAGGGAGTAGGCGATGTCAACCTTAGAATGTCTATCTATTTCTTCGAAAAAATCAATATGGCAGGTATAAGGACACACTATGTAAATGCTAATTTAGAAGATACAACAATGGAAGTTCTTCCTGCTAAGGTTTTTGGAAATGGATTAGAGGTTATCTGTCGCCATAAGGCTGTAGGTAGCTTTTTCCGTCGTTACGGAGAATATATTGAGGAAGGCGCAGACCTCGATGCTTATGTAGAAATGACATTCAAAAATGATGAAAAGGGCGATCCGCTTGTAACAAAAGATGGTCTTATCGCACTTGGCATTATGACAGCTGAGCAATACGAAAGCATAAAGGAAATGACACAGAAGATAACACAGATCGTTGCCGATGATCTAAAAGAAAAAGGTCTTGTACTTTATGATATTAAATTTGAGTTCGGATATGATAAGGACGGCAAGGTTATATTGATTGACGAGATTGCTTCAGGAAATATGAGAGTATATAAGGATGGTCAGTATATCGATCCGATGAAACTATCTGAGTTATTTTTTGCATAGAGCTTGCATGTAGATTTTACATAAGTTTAGGCAAAAAGAAACGGAGGTAAAAAATTGGGTGGTTTCTTTGGAGTTGCATCCAAAAAAGATGCTGTGCTTGATGTCTTTTTTGGCGTAGATTATCATTCGCATTTGGGAACGCGTAGAGCCGGTATGGTAGCGATTAGCGAGGAAAAGGGATTTCAGCACGAAATACACAAAATAGAAAATTCGCCATTTCGTACAAAATTTGATGGCATTACAGATGAGATGTCAGGTAAGTCGTGTATCGGTTGCATAAGCGATGCGGATCCACAGCCTATTTTGATTCGCTCAAAGCTTGGAATATTTTCGATTACAACTATTGGTTTGATACGAAACGCTGAGACTCTCACAAAAGAGCTTTTAGAAAACGGAAACGGATATTTTGAGGCTCATACAGCAGGTAGGATAAATGCAACGGAGATAGCTGCGGCTTTGATTAACCAAAAGGACAGCTTTGTTGAGGGTATCAAGTTCGCGCATGAAAAGATAGAAGGCTCTATTTCAATACTGATCTTGCTTGAGGACGGTAGCCTTATAGCGGCAAGAGATAAGGTGGGTAGGTTGCCTATCTTGATTGGCAAGGATAATGACGGTTATTGTGTTTCATTTGAATCCTTTGCTTATCAAAAATTGGGATATGAGGATGTTAAAGAACTTAGACCGGCAGAAATTGTAAAGGTGACAGCTGAGGGTCTTGAGGTGCTTGATGAAGGCGGATGTGAAATGAAAATTTGTGCATTCCTATGGACATATTACGGTTATCCAACCTCTAAATATGAAGGAGTAAATGTTGAAGTTATGCGCAATCGCAACGGCAGTATCTTAGCACAGATAGATCAGGGAAACGCTGTCGCATCAGATATTGATTTTGTAAGTGGTGTGCCCGATTCGGGGACGCCTCATGCGATAGGTTATGCGAACGCAAGCGGTATACCGTTTGCACGTCCTTTTATCAAGTATACGCCGACATGGCCAAGAAGCTTTATGCCGACAAGCCAGCGTGAGCGCAGTATGGTAGCTAAGATGAAAATGATACCGGTGCATGAGCTTATAGATGACAAAAAGTTATTATTTGTAGATGATAGTATCGTAAGAGGGACACAGCTTCGGGAGACAGTTGAGTTTTTATATGAAAACGGAGCGCGTGAGGTGCATATGCGTTCGGCATGTCCTCCTATCATGTATGCGTGTAAATATTTAAATTTTTCGAGAAGCAACTCGGAGATGGATTTGATCGCAAGACAGGTTATATTTGAACTCGAGGGAGAAGAGGCGATAGAGCATATAGACGAATATATCGATGGCAAGACACAAAGGGGCAAGGCGCTCAGAGAGAGGATAAGCGAAAAGCTTCACTTTGCTTCTTTGGACTATCAGACGCTTGAGGGTGTTATAGAGGCTATAGGTATTGAGCCATGTAAGCTTTGTACTTACTGCTGGAACGGAAAGGGATAAAAATGAACAATTCAAAATCGGATAGCTACACAGAAGCAGGTGTAGATATTACAGCAGGATATCGCGCAGTGGAGCTTATGAAAGAGCATATCGCAAAAACGATGACCGGCGGTGCACTTTCTGATATTGGAGGCTTTGGCGGCCTTTTTGAGCTTGATATTACAGGGATAAAAAAGCCGGTGCTTGTCAGCGGAACTGACGGAGTCGGCACGAAGTTAAAGTTAGCATTTTTGATGGATAAGCACGACACGGTCGGCATAGATTGCGTGGCAATGTGTGTAAATGACATCATATGCTGTGGCGCAAAACCGTTATTTTTTCTCGATTATATAGCTTGTGGCAAAAATGTACCCGAAAAAATGGCAGAGATAGTTTCGGGAATCGCAGAGGGGTGTGTGCAGTCGGGAGCGTCTCTCATAGGTGGCGAGACAGCGGAAATGCCGGGCTTTTATCCTATTGACGAATATGATTTGGCAGGGTTTTCTGTTGGAGTTGTAGATAAGTCAAAAATAATCGATAATACGAGTATGAAAGCAGGGGATCTTGTAATAGCACTACCATCGAGCGGTGTTCATTCAAATGGATTTTCGCTCGTGCGTAAGGTTTTTGATATTGAAAATGCCGAGATTAAAAAACCGCTCAAAGAGCTTGACGGTAAATCGCTTGGAGAGGCCTTACTTGTACCTACGAGGATTTATGTAAAGCCTATGCTAAAACTTTTTGAAAAAGTGCAGGTAAAGGCTGTTTCGCATATAACAGGGGGAGGATTTTATGAAAATATTCCGCGAAGTATCCCTGATGGACTTTGTGCGAAAATAAAAAGGGACAGTGTGCGTATTCTGCCAATATTTGATCTCATAAAAACCACAGGAGATATTCCTGAAAGAGATATGTTCAACACATTTAATATGGGAGTAGGAATGAGCATTGTTGTTGATGCAAATGATGCTGACGTAGCGATTGCTACTCTAAAGGCAAATGGCGAGGATGCTTATATAATAGGAGAAATTTCTGAGGCAGCTGCCGATGGAAAAAAGGTGGAGTTATGCTAAAGGTAAGGATTGCAGTTTTGGTTTCGGGAGGCGGTACAAACCTGCAGGCTCTGATAGATGCACAAAAAAACGATATTTTAAAATCAGGTGAAATAAGCCTTGTGCTTTCCGGCAATGAGGACGCATATGCGCTTGTCAGAGCTAAGGAAGCAGGAATAAAGGCGTTAGCGGTTCCTTATAAAAAATGCGAGTCACAAAAGGATTTTGAAGAAAAGCTTTTAGATATTCTTTCCGACTCAAAAATAGATCTCATTGTATTAGCCGGCTTTTTAAATATTTTAACTAAGGATTTTACGGACGAATATAAGGAACGGATTATCAATGTTCATCCATCACTGATACCGTCATTTTGCGGCAAAGGCTTTTATGGCTTAAAGGTGCATGAAGAGGCGCTTTCGTATGGCGTCAAAGTGACAGGTGCGACGGTGCACTTTGTAAACGAAATACCGGACGGTGGGCGTATAATCATGCAAAAGGCTGTTGATATCAAGGATGACGATACGCCTAAAACTTTACAGGAGCGTGTAATGAAAGAAGCAGAGTGGGTTATATTGCCACATGCAACAGAAAAAGTATGTAGTGATATACAAAATAAACTCGGCGGAGGTGAGTAAATATGAACAGATATAAAAAGCACAATATTGGTGAGCTTTTGCAGGCAAACAAATACCCGGGGAGAGGGATTATCTGTGGCAAGAGCGCCGATGATACAAAGGCGGTTATTGCTTATTTCATAATGGGTAGAAGCGAAAATTCAAGAAATCGTATTTTTACAGCAGAAGGTGAGGATGTTACGATTTATCCATTTGATTCTTCAAAGGTTGAGGATCCGTCTCTGATTATTTATTCACCGCTGAGAACTTTAGGCAATCATCTAATTGTCACAAATGGAGATCAGACAGATACCATTTATGACTTTTTAAAGGAGGGTAAGAGCGTGGAAGAGGCATTAACAACACGATCTTTTGAGCCTGACGCGCCAAATTTTACTCCGAGAATAAGTGCTACACTGACATTCAGCAAGAAACTTTCATATCAGATGAGCATATTAAAGAGCATAGATGAAGAAGGTAGCGAGTGCGCGAGATATTTTTATAACTACACAGCACGAGCAGGACTTGGCCACTTCATACACACATATGAGAAGGACGGTGCACCATTACCGACATTTTACGGGGAGCCACATAGGATAGATATTCCAAATGAGATCGATATATTTATGGATGAGATTTGGAATAATCTAAATGAGGAAAATAAAATTTCGCTTTTAGTGAGATTTGTAGATGTTGTCAGTGGCAAGATGGAGCAGCGTATATTAAACAAAAACATCTAACAGAGAGATATTGTTTAGAAATTGATTTGTAGAGGGTAAAAATGAGAGAATATGAATTAAAGTATGGATGTAATCCAAACCAAAGGCCGTCTAAAATATATATGGAAGACGGTAGTGAACTTCCGATAGAAATTTTAAATGGAAGGGCAGGATATATCAATCTCCTTGATGCAATGAACAGCTGGCAGCTTGTAAAGGAAGTAAAGGAAGCTGTAGGACTTTGTGCAGCTACATCATTTAAACATGTCAGCCCAACATCGGCAGCGGTTGGCATTAAAATGAGCGATAGCCTAAAAAAAGCGTGTTTTGTAGATGATATAAAAGGTTTAGACGAATCACCAATTGCGACAGCATATGCAAGGGCAAGAGGCACCGACCGCATGAGCTCGTTTGGTGATTTTATTGCGCTTTCGGATAAGTGCGATGTGACTTGTGCAAAATTGATCGCAAGGGAAGTTTCTGATGGTATTATTGCACCTGATTATGATGATGAAGCATTAGAAATATTAAAGCAAAAGAAAAAGGGAAATTATACGATCATAAAGATAGATACAAATTATGTACCTAACCCTGTGGAGAGTAAGCAGGTATTTGGGATTACATTTGAGCAGGGAAGAAATGAGCTAATAATTGATGAAAATCTTTTAGAAAGAATTGTTACAAAAAACAAAGAGCTTCCACATGAAGCAAAAATAGATTTGATTATTGCATTGATTACGCTAAAGTATACGCAGTCAAATTCGGTTTGTTTTGCTGTAGACGGACAGGTGATAGGTGTGGGAGCAGGCCAACAGTCGCGAATTCATTGTACAAGGATAGCGGCAAACAAGGCTGATTTGTGGCACCTAAGGCAGAGCGAAAAGGTGTTAAATTTACCATTTTATGACAATGTAAAGAGGGCGGAAAGAGATAATGCGATAGATATTTATCTTTCGCAGGATAGCGACGATGTGCTGGCAGATGGCAACTGGGAAGAATTATTTAAGGTAAAGCCTGAGCCATTTACAAGAAAAGAGCAGCAGGAATACCTATCAAAGATTAGCGCGGTGAGCGTGGCATCAGATGCGTTTTTCCCGTTTGGTGACAATATTCAAAGAGCTGCAAAGAGCGGAGTTTCGTATGTTGCACAGCCCGGTGGATCTGTGAGAGATGAAAATGTTATTGAAACTTGCGACAAGTTCGGTATGGTGATGGCGATGACAGGCATAAGGCTGTTCCATCACTAAATGTCAAAAAAAGCGTGGAGGTTTTGAGATGAAAATTATGGTAGTAGGTGGTGGTGGCAGAGAGCACGCCATAATAAAAAAGATAAAGGAAAGCCCACTTGCAACAGAGATATATGCCTTGCCGGGAAACGGAGGTATAGCAAAGGATGCAAAGTGCGTAGATATCGCAGCTAAGGATATTCCTGCTATAGTAGACTTTGCTAAAAAAAATGGGATAGAGTTTGCGATTGTAGCACCGGATGATCCGCTTGTTTTAGGTGCGGTAGATGCTTTAAATGATGCGGGGATAAAGACTTTTGGGCCTACAAAGGCAGCGGCGATTATAGAAGGCAGCAAGGCATTTTCTAAGGACTTGATGAAAAAATATAATATTCCAACTGCAACATATGAAACCTTTACGGATATGGAGGAGGCGCTTTCGTACCTCGATGATCAAAAGGCTCCGATAGTTGTTAAGGCAGACGGGCTGGCGCTTGGCAAGGGCGTTATATTGGCACAGACGACAGGGGAAGCAAAACAGGCAGTAAGATCCATGATGCAGGATAAAGTTTTTGGAGAAAGCGGCAACCGGATCGTTATCGAGGAGTTTTTGGAAGGCCATGAAGTGAGCGTTCTTACATTTACAGACGGAAGGACATTGATTCCGATGGTTTCTTCTATGGATCATAAGAGGGCACTTGATGATGATAAAGGCCTAAATACAGGTGGGATGGGTACAATCGCACCAAATCCGTATTATACAGAAGAGATAGCAGAGCAATGTATGAAAGATATATTTTTACCAACAGTTGAAGCTATGAATAAAGAAGGCAGAAGCTTTAGCGGTTGTCTATACTTTGGACTCATGTTGACAGCTGACGGGCCTAAGGTTATAGAATACAATTGTCGTTTCGGAGATCCGGAGACGCAGGTCGTTTTGCCGCTTTTAAAAAGTGACTTGCTTGATATTATGATGCACATATATAATGGCACTTTGGATGAGGCGGATGTAAAATTTAGCGATGAGAGTGCGTGTTGCGTTGTTATGGCCTCTGATGGTTATCCTACAAAATATGATACAGGTTTTGAAATAAGTATGCCTGAAGATAAAAATATATATGTTGCCGGCGCAAAGATTGCAGATGGCAAACTTGTGACAGCCGGAGGCAGAGTCTTAGGTGTGACAGAGACAGAGAAAGGTCTTGAATCTGCGATTAAAAAAGCATATGAGACAGTTTCTGAAGTGCATTTTGAAAATGCGTTTTACAGAAGGGATATAGGCAAGTGTGCCTTGATGGCAGAAAGGAAATAGCATGGTTTATAGAATTTTTGTGGAAAGAAAACAAGGCTTTGAGCATGAAGCAAAAGCACTTCTCCACGATTTGCATCAAGTTTTACAGATAGATGGCTTGGAGAACATAAGGATTTTCAATCGTTATGATGTTCAAGGTATAAGCAAGGAGCTTTTTGATTATGCATCGCATACAGTTTTTTCGGAGCCACAAACCGATCAGATTTCTTCTGCGCTCCCGAGCGCCGACGCTATATTTGCTGCAGAATATCTGCCAGGACAGTTTGATCAGAGAGCTTCTTCGGCGGAGGAATGTATACAGATAATCTCCAAAGGTCAAAGGGCTATAGTTAAAACAGCAAAAGTATATGCGATATATGGAGATATTACAAAAGAAGCACTTTTGGCCATTAAAAAATATGTTATAAACCCGGTAGAAGCGAGAGAAGCCGGATTGGAGCTTCCGCAAACATTGCAGTTAGAATACGAAATTCCGCAGGAAGTAAAAGAAATAAAAGGGTTTACAGAACTAAAGGACAGCGAGCTTGCGGAGTTCATAAATGAATACAGTCTTGCTATGGACGCAGCTGACCTTTTAGAATGTCAAAAATATTTCAAAAATGAAAAAAGGCAGCCAAGTATTACTGAAATACGGGTCCTTGATACATACTGGTCGGATCATTGCAGGCATACGACATTTAACACGACGATCGACAGCGTTAAATTCGAAGATGATGCGGTGCAAAAGGCGTACGAGAGATATCTTGACATTCGCAAGGAGCTTGGAGTTAAAAAACCTATAACGCTGATGAATATCGGCACTATTGCCGCAAAATATTTAAAGGCACAAGGTAAATTGCAAAAGCTTGATGAATCCGAGGAGATAAATGCATGCACTGTCAAAATAGAGGTGGAGCATGATGGCAAAAAAGAAGATTGGTTGCTTCTTTTCAAAAATGAAACGCACAATCATCCGACCGAGATAGAGCCATTTGGCGGTGCGGCAACATGCGTAGGAGGAGCCATCAGAGATCCGCTTTCCGGCAGGTCATATGTATATGGAGCTATGCGACTGACAGGTGCAGGCGATCCACTGACGCCGCTTAGCGAGACGCTTGAAGGCAAATTGCCGCAGAGAAAGATAGTTACAACGGCTACTGCAGGATATAGTTCCTACGGAAATCAGATTGGGCTTGCAACAGGTCAGGTAGATGAAATATATCATCCGGGATATGTTGCAAAGCATATGGAAATCGGTGCAGTTATAGGAGCTTGCCCTAGGGGAAATGTCAAAAGAGAAAAACCTCAGGCAGGCGATAATGTAATATTGCTTGGAGGAAAGACAGGTCGCGACGGCTGTGGCGGGGCGACCGGTTCGTCTAAAAAGCACGACAGCTCCTCATTAGAAAATTGCGGAGCTGAGGTGCAAAAGGGCAATGCGCCGGAAGAAAGAAAGTTACAGAGACTTTTTAGAAATCCTGTTGCTTCAAGGATGATAAAACGCTGCAATGACTTTGGCGCCGGTGGCGTGTCCGTTGCAGTTGGAGAGCTTGCGGACGGGCTTAAAATAAATCTCGATAAGGTACCTAAAAAATATGATGGCCTTGATGGCACGGAGCTTGCTATAAGTGAATCACAGGAGCGCATGGCTGTAGTGGTTGCAGGTGATGATGTTGATAAATTTATAGCCCTTGCTAATGCCGAAAATTTAGAGGCAACTGTCATAGCAGAGGTAACAAAGGAGCCACGCCTAACCATGTCGTGGAATGATAAAATTATTGTGGATTTGTCAAGGGAGTTCCTTGATTCTAATGGCGCAGAAAAGCATATAGATGTTTTAGTAGCAAGTAGTTTACCATACGCAAAAGAGACAAAAGGCGGATTAAAGGAGCGATTTGAGGAAATTGCAGGAGATATAAATTGTTGTTCAAAGAGGGGCCTTTCCGAAATATTTGATTCGACAATAGGTGCAGGTAGTGTGCTTATGCCTTTCGGTGGGAAGTATCAAAGGACACCGGTACAGGCGATGGTACATAAGATACCGGTCGAAAGAGGGGATACATCGACGGTCAGCATGATGTCATGGGGATACAATCCGTTTATTACAGAAAAAAGTCCGTATCATGGAGCGTATCTTGCCGTTGTGGAGTCTGTATGTAAACTTGTGGCGACAGGTGCATCGCTTGATGAGGCATATTTGTCATTCCAGGAATATTTTGAAACACTTGGCAACAATTCGCAAAGTTGGGGCAAACCATTTGCGGCGCTTCTTGGTGCGCTTGATGCGCAAGTGGGACTTGAGGTGGCTGCAATTGGCGGCAAGGATTCGATGAGCGGATCTTTTGAAGAATTGCATGTGCCACCGACATTAGTATCTTTTGCTTGTACTACGGATGAGATTAGCAATGTCATCTCCCCTGAATTTAAAGGAATAGGAAACTATGTGTATCTTTTAAAGCCGCAGATTGGAAAGGACAATCTGCCAACATGCGATTCCATCAAAGAGAATATTAAAAAGGTGCATAAGTTAGTTCTTAGTGGTGCGCTTAAAGCCGCATGGACACCAGGTATGGGAGGCGTTGCAGAGGCTCTCATAAAGATGACGCTTGGAAATCGCATTGGTATTGCGATAAATGATAAGATAGCAGATGATGAGTTATTTGAGTATAACTACGGTACATTTATTTTAGAGACAGAGCAAAAAATTGAAGACGCAATACTACTTGGCAAGACGACTTCAGATTTTGTTATTTCAAAGGGAGAGATTGTCATAGACATATTTGATATTGCAAGCATATATGAAGGAAAGCTTGAGCCTATTTACCATTGCAATATTGAGCAAAAGGACGAAGTTGAAGTTTCGGAAGATGTTTCATATACGGAGAAAAAAGAATTTGCATCGGCGATCAAGGTGGCAAGACCTAAGGTGCTTATTCCCGTATTCCCCGGCACAAATTGCGAATATGATACAGCTAAGGCATTTGAGAGGGCAGGAGCTGAGAGTGAAATTTTTGTATTAAATAATCTTACACCGTCAGATGTTGCAAAATCAGTTGAGAATTTTGCTGAAAAGATACAAGGCTCACAGATGATATTTATCCCCGGAGGATTTTCAGGTGGGGATGAGCCGGACGGTTCCGGGAAGCTAATTACTGCATTTTTCAGAAATCCGGAAATAAAGGAAGCTGTGACACAGCTCTTAGAAAAAAGAGATGGTTTGATAGCCGGCATATGTAATGGCTTTCAGGCGCTCATAAAGCTTGGACTTGTGCCATACGGTAAAATCATGGATATAGATGAGACATTCCCAACACTGACATATAATAAGATAGGTCGCCATCAATCAAAGCTAGTGAGAACGCGTATAGCGTCAAACAAATCGCCTTGGTTAGCAAGTACAAATGTCGGAGAAATATACACCGTGCCAATTTCTCATGGGGAGGGGCGCTTTGTAGCTGATGAAAAACTTATACGACAATTAGCAAAGAACGGTCAGATTATTACGCAGTATGTTGACTTAGAGTCGATGCCGACACAAGATGTTCAATACAATCCGAATGGCTCTGCTTGGGCCGTAGAGGGCATAATTTCACCTGATGGCAGGGTACTTGGCAAGATGGGACATTCAGAGAGAATAGGAAACGGATTATATAAAAATGTACCGGGCAAATTTGATATGCAGATGTTTGAGGCAGCTACCGGATACTTTAAATAAAAAAAGACTATCTTATGGTATTTCACCAATATACCATAAGATAGAATTATAAAAAAATCATACTGAGAGCCAATCGTAGAGGTTATTTGCTACGATATCGGCTCTTTTTTCGAATGCTTGCTCGCTCGCAAATGCGATATGTGGAGTTAGTATTGTATTGGGAGCATCGCAGAGAGGATGATCTTTTGCAATCGGTGGTTCGGTATCAAACACATCTATACCTGCACCTGCGATAGTACCATTTTTAAGAGCATTTGCAAGTGCAGTTGTGTTTACTATAGGACCTCGGGCTGTATTTATGAGAAATGCAGTAGGCTTCATTATAGTAAGTTTGTTTTCGTCTATGAGATTTATCGTTTCCGACGTCTGCGGCACATGGAGCGAAACGATATCTGAGCTTTGCAATAAGGTGTCAAGAGAGACAAATTTTACATCGTCTATATCTTTGACAGTCCTTGAGTAGGCTATAACATTACAACCAAAAGCGTTTGCTATTTTTGCAACTCGCATGCCAATAGCGCCCATGCCGATGATTCCAAAGGTTTTGCCTTCAAGTTCAAAACCGACAAGCCCTTCTTTTGTGCCTTTATTGCGACAACGTACATCGCAAGGTATAACATTGCGAGCAAGGGAGATAGCCATCGCAAATACGAGATCTGCTACAGCGACAGTCGAATATCCCGCACAATTCTTTACTTCTATGCCGTGTGCCTTGCAGTAATCTGTATCGATATGGTCTATACCTGTAAAGGCGACGCAAATCTTTTTTAGATTTTTGCAGTGGAGCATAACATCTTTACCGAATTTGATGTTTGAAAGAACGACTATATCGGCATTACGGCTACGCTCTATTAGTGTGGCGGTGTCTTCACATCTTTCTGCAAAGTAAGTGATGTTGTAGGCTGTACCAATCTTATTTTCTATTTTTTCTTTTAGCCTTTCTTGTGATATGCCAAGAGGCTCTAAAAATACTATATTCATGATTACTCCTTGTCTTTAAAGTGAAAGCTTTTCTTTCCGCTGACATAATCAGCGACAATTTGCCCGCTTCCACAGAGAGTATACTTATATGTAACAAGACCGTCAAGGCCGACAGGACCTCTTGCGTGAAGCTTGCTTGTGCTTATGCCGACCTCAGCGCCAAAGCCGTATCTAAAGCCGTCTGCAAAGCGTGTAGAACAGTTGCAATAAACTCCTGCCGAATCGACATATTTCATAAATTTCTCAGCTTTATCCTTATTTTCTGTAATGATACAATCTGTATGATGAGAACCATATTTATTTATATGTTCTATTGCCTCGTCTATATCCGATACTTTCCTTGCAGTCAAGATGAGATCGAGATACTCCTCATTATAATCGCCCTCATTAACTGTAATAGCAGGGTTAAGTCCGTTAACAACGCTATCGTATAACTTTTCACTTACAAGTACAGTTTCAACGGCATTACATGCGGCAGGATATTGCATTTTCGAATCGTTTATTATCTGTATCGCCAAATCTACAGAAGCTTCGTCATCGACATATATGTGGCAAATGCCATCTGCGTGACCCATAACGGGGATCTTCGAATTTTCCATTATATATTGTACAAAAGCATTAGAGCCACGCGGAATGATGAGATCGATGCTGTCATGACACTTAAGAAGCTCGCTTATCGCAGCTCTATCCTCAATGAGGGTCGCAAAATGAGGAGGAAGACCGGCCTTAATGCCTGCTTCAGATATAATTCCAAAAAGAGCTTTATTTGTGTTTTTTGCCTCGCTGCCGCCTTTTAGAATAGAGCAGTTACCGCTTTTTATACATAGCGTCGAAATTTGCACAAGAGCATCCGGGCGAGACTCAAAGATGACTCCTATAACTCCGATAGCACAACTTTTTTTTGTGAGTATCAGATCCTTATCGAGCTCTCTTTTTAAGAGAATTTTATCGAGTGGATCCGCAAGCGAAACAAGATCCTTTATACCTTGAACGCATAAAGACAGCTTTGACTCGTCAAATTTTAGGCGTGCAAGAAGTGGTAATGCAAGATTTTCTTTTGTCGCATTTTCTATATCCAGCTTATTTGCTTCAAATATCTTATCTTTTGAGGAAAGCAAAGCCTCTGCAATATCTAAAAGTGCTTTGTTTCGAATATCACTATCGAGAGTCGACATCGTTATGCTGTCGGTTTTAGCACTATTTGCCACTTGTGAGTAATTCATTTTTTATTATCCTTTCGATTAAATATTTGCCCAGTAGGGCAGTTGCATTGTAATTTATTTCTTTTCCGTCAAAAACAACAAGAAAATCATCCAAAAGCCCGCCACAATTTTTAAAGAGAGTTTGCGGTAGATTAAGAGATGTTAGATTTGCAAATACTATATTATCCTTTTTTATGAGTTTTTGGTTTACGTTAAAATGATTATTGTCAAAATTGATAAAAAGACCATTTTCATCATCAAAACTTTTATAACATAATGAAGTATTTTTTATAAGGCCCTGTAAACACAGTTGATCTTTTTTTGGACTTATTTTTGATATTTCTGTTTTTATATTTATAGTTTCACCTGGATGAACATCAAGAGGGAAACCCTCAAAACATAACGCTTTATGCAAGTTGAGCTTTTTTAAAACGACAAGCAGCCTTTGCAGCTGTCTGACATCATCGCTATTGTGCAAGAGTATTTTTTCTGCAAGTAGCGAGTTTTTAGTGGTGAGATACGAAGCGTAGAGGTCTATGCTTTCTTTCCCATCTATGGTGTCGTCTCTTTGATTCCAGAGGCCGAGATAATTTTCGACCGTTTTCTGTTTTAAATTTGGCACGAAGTTACAGAACTCGGAATGTCTCTTTAAAAGTCTGAAAATATCTAAGTTGTACGGCAAAAGCAGATTTATATCAATATTTTCAGCAAAATCGTAAGGCGGCTTACCGTCGGTTGAGTATTTCATTGCTCGCTTTACAACAAAAGGTATATCAAACGAGTGACCGTTATATGTTACTACATAATCAAGCTCACCTAAAAGCTTTAGAGTTTTTGCAATAACATCAATTTCTTCATCAAGGCTTTCGGCAAAAAACTGTCTCACGCAAAGCTTGCCGTCAGGGAGAGGAATTGCAAAACCCGATAAAATCAAACTTGAGTTTTTTGGAGAAAGTCCGGTTGTTTCAATATCAAAAATCGCTCCCCTTTTATTACCGAAGTAAATGTTAAAAGGAGAATAATCAAAAAGTTTTTCGTCATATGTCGTTTCAATTATTTTCATGTTTGTATTGTACCATATAAATAAAACCTATAACAGAAAAAGAAAACATAAAAAACCCAAAAAACAAAATTTAAGTGTTGCAATCTAAACCTAGATATTATATAATCAAAATATATAAAACAAACAAGGTATAGTATACTTAAAAATATTTACAAAGGGGTTGGAAAAGGTGAAAATCACTAGCAAGCAAGCAAGCAAGCAAGCAA
>CAVBJF010000008.1:0-400 GCA_963596005.1 Streptococcus pasteurianus
GAAAGAACCGGCGATTCCCATCGCAACGCCGCCGATGTTGACGTAGGCCTTGTTGCGCATTTGGCCGATTGCCAGCGCACAGCGTGCAAACCGCAGAATTTTTTCCGCCACATCATCCGGGATTGCGGTCTGATCCGCATCCTGCACTTCGCGGCCGTAAATGGAAAACGCCGGCAGTCCGCGCTGTGCATGGGCAGCCATGGCAGCCGCCAGATACACGGCGCCGGGACGTTCGGTACCGTTAAAGCCCCATACGGCCTTGATGGTTTTGGGGTCTAAATCCATGGTCTCGCTGCCGTAGCACCAGCACGGCGTCACTGACAATGTTGCAACCACGTTTTCCTTTTCAAACTGCGCGGCAACCCTGGCCGCCTCAGCGCCGCCGCCGATGGTGGTACAG
>CAVBJF010000008.1:410-2988 GCA_963596005.1 Streptococcus pasteurianus
GCGGAAGGCAGAGGAAGCCGTATCCGTCTGTTGTGTAAGCAGTTCCGTTCATACATTCCTCTCCGGAGCATTTTACAACCCAATCGGTTATCTGGTATGTAAGCTTTTTATTTTCGGAATTAAGCTCATACTTTATATAGCCGAGTTCCGATAGTTTGTCGAGCATTGAAAATGCATCTGATTTTTTCTTTATGCCGAGTATACTTTTAATGCCGACAATACCGCCTGACCACATACCGGGTGAAACTTCGTTTTTGTATCCGCAGTAGGTGGCTATGCCTTTACGAAATGCTGCACGGGAAGCAAGCTTCATCCAAGCGCCCATTACACCCTTGCCTTGGGGCAGGCGGGATCGCATAAGCTTTACCCATTTGTATTTCATAAGGCATTTCATTTTTGTTTCCTCCGTTTATTATTTGGTAGTGTCAAACAGACACCCCTGTTTTATATATTTTAACTCTCGTTAAAACCTTAATTTTAGGGAAGTTTCACGATTTTTGCATAAAAATATAGCAATAACCTCCCTTTTGCTGTATAATTGAGTTGCATACTTCAATTAAATGAACAGTCCAAAAGGAGACTATTGCTATGAACTCTATTATACCCTATTTACTTATACAAAATCAATACCTTTTGCAAATAATTTCATTTCTTTTTAAATTTATCTGCAAATTTATACCATTGAAGCAATTTTCTTTTGATGATTCGCATTCGCCCGAATATCAAAAATTCAAAATCGATATGCCTCCGCGCATCGTTAAACACGAGGTATGGCATTACTCCGATTACATACCCTACATCAAAGCAAGATACGGTGTCGACATTAAACCGGTTAAACGCCGCAAGCCCTGCGATATACCCAATGACACCGTTTGTCCTTGCTGTAATGCTCCCAAGGATTATCTTTACAAAAACAACGGTTCCAAGGGTCAGCTTTTTTGCAAAGTTTGCTTAAACAAGTTCAGCCCGGAAGAATCAAGATTCGCAAAACTGCACTCTCTTCGCTGTCCTTATTGCAATCATATTCTTGTTCCCAAGAAAGACCGCAAGCATTTTACCGTTCATAAATGCGTCAACAAGAAATGCTCCTATTACCTCAAAAACCTCAAAAGGGTTAAGAAACAAGACCTTGATGAGCCATACGGCAAAAACAAATACAAGCTTCACTACTTATACAGAGAATTCAACATTGACTTTTTCAAGATGGACATTAGTTCATTGCCTAAAAATGCGTCTTCTCTGCGTTTCAGAAAACAAAGCGCTCATATTATGGGTTTGTGCCTTACATATCATGTCAATCTCGGCTTATCTTTAAGAAAAACCGCTCAGGCTTTGCGTGATATTCACAATATCCGTATATCTCATACAATGGTTGCAAACTATGCTAAAACAGCCGCATTGCTTGTCAAGCCTTTTACGGATAACTTTAATTATCCTAAATCCGACACATTTGTCGCTGATGAAACATACATAAAAGTCAAAGGCGTTAAAGGTTATCTTTGGCTCATCATGGACGCTGTTTCCCGTTCTGTTATCGGTTACAGAGTTTCTGATAACCGCGGTGTCGGACCCTGTATTTTAGCTATGCGTATGGCTTTTAAGAATATTGTGAAGCTGCCGAAAGCTTTTAAGTTTATCGCTGACGGTTACCCCGCTTATCCTTTGGCTGCACAGCAGTTTGCTTTAAACAAGGATAATCCTCTCAATTTTGATATTACTCAAGTAATCGGATTAACCAATGACGATGCGGTTTCAAAGGAATTCAGACCGTTTAAGCAAATGGTTGAACGGCTTAACAGAACCTTTAAAGCTTCTTATCGCTGTACCTGCGGTTATGACAATTTTGATGGTTCAAACTATGCCGTTGCCCTTTGGGTGTGCTACTACAATTTCCTCAGACCGCATAAGTTCAACAGCTATCGGGTACTTAACAAAGTCGATATGCTCGAAAGCGCTGATACTATGCCGGGCAAATGGCAGCTGCTAATTTATCTCGGTCAGAAAACCGTTTTAAATATCCAATCGAGGCAGGCTAACGCATAATTTGTTCTTAGATTTTGAACCCGAGGCAAATGCAGTCACAAAATCTTTGATTTTGCCTGCCCTTTACAGTGTGGTAAAACAATGCTACACTGTTTTTGCCGACGGTAAATTTCAATTTGTTCTTGAGTTTCTCACCGTCGGCACGATTTTTTAAGCATTGTTTTGCCTAAACTGTCAAGGGTGACGACAGGTTTTCGCATACTTCATTTTTCATATGCTACTTTACACTACCGTTCTTCCTTTGCAGTCGTATCATCATACTACCACTTTTTCGTTTTGTCAAGACGTTTTTAAAAAAAATACAATTTCTCCACCAATTTTTTGCAAAACAAAAAGGAGAGCAAAACTCTCCTTTGAGCGTGTCGATAAACCCTATTTTGCGAAAAATTTCATTTTGATCTAATCGCCGTCCCCTGCTTAGCCATGCCGTCTCGGCTCTCGCCTCGGTCAGCGATGGACGACTGCCACCGGCAGTCATCGCCACGGCGGCGCGGCGATGAAATTTTTCGCCGATTTTACGCCGTTTTCGGCAAGA
>CAVBJF010000009.1:0-2250 GCA_963596005.1 Streptococcus pasteurianus
ACAGTTTTATTGTCTTTATCAGTAGTAGTTACAGTCTGCTCTGTTGTTGTTACATCCTTTGTTTTTTCTACTGTAGCATCTGTTTTTACTGTTTCGGTTACATTACCGTCAGCGTCCTTTGTAATTACAGTCTCAGTCTTTTCTTCAGTAGTCTTATTATCTACTGTTGTAGCTTTAACCTCTGCTTTTGTCTCTACTGTTGATGTTGTATTACCTTGTGCATCTGTTTTAGTAACTGTTTCGCTCTTTGTTTCTGTTACATCACCGTTTTTATCTGTTTTAGTTTCGGTTGCTGTATTTATCTTTTCTTTGGTGCCATCGGCATTTGTCTTTGTAATATCCTCTGCTACTGTTTTAGTTTCAGAACCATCTTTTGCTTTTTCAGTTACTGTTTCGGTAGTAGTTGTGACAGTAGATCCGTCTTTAGTTTCAGTCTTAGTATCTGTCTTAGTATCGATTTTTGTATCTTCGTCAGACTTGTTCTTTTCCCAATATGCAACTATAGTCATATTGCCGGTGATTTTGCTGTCATCTGTCCACACTTTTCCATCATTGTACCATCCTTTAAAAGTATAACCTTCACGCGTTGGTTCTTTAAGTGAAAGAGTAGCTCCATCATTAACAGTCTCTACTGTTGCATCATCACCATTGCGCGGATCAACTGTCACCGTGCAAAATGCGATAGGCGCAACGCCTACAGTATTATAAAGAGTATTATCTCCTACGAATGTGACTGTAGATTTTTCATATGAAAGCTTTGCATCAAAGTTTGCCGGATCAGCGGCGCCTTCTTTATAGTCCTTTGCTTCTACCCAGAAGAATGCTCCTTTTCCCCCTATAAGAGTAGAATTTTTAACTACAGCCTCCGAATTACGCTGTGCACATACAGTATAATATGTTCCGGCTGTTATATTGCAGTTAGTAATTGTCACTGTAGCATCCGGATTATCCGGATTATCCGAATTATAACCGCTTACATTGATGCCACCGATCGTAGTCAAATCCTTAACGACTATATTCTTGCCCTTGATTTGAGTAACATAACTGCCGAATGTTTGTCCCTGAGAAGTTGGTGTGGCAACCATTGTTCCGTTCTTTAGCACAATACCATCTCCGCAGAGAGTAAGCGCACAATTCGGAGTAGTCAATGTCTTGCCGTTAAGGTCGATTGTAATATTATCCTCATTGACATTCAGACGATTAGCTGTTCCATTATTGTAATACTTTGGATCGATTGTGGTATCCTTGATGAGCGTGATCGTATCGCCTGCCTTTGCTGCATTGACAGCATCATCCATGCTATTATATTTAGTTACTGTTCCATCATGTGTTACACTTACCGCTTGTCTGCCGACAATTGTATATACGTCCTTGTCCGCATCATGTGCAACCTCATATTTTATTTCATCTACATATTCAGTAGGATCCTCTGAGAAAATACCATCACTGATATTGACCTCACTCTCAACTATATTATCAGGTTTGTTTTCGAGACGTTCGATTGGCTGAGTGCCATTCGTACCATCGTCATAATACTCGGAAATTTTCTTTTTGAATGTTCCACCCTTGATATCAATTTTAGCTGAAACTTTAGGCCAGTTGCCAGAAATTTTTAACTGAGCAGCGTATACCTCGCCCTCAAAAGTTCCGTCATTTACTGTAATTTTACCACCGATGTTGCCATACGCATAAGAGTCAACAATACCTTTGAATGTGCCACCGTTGATTTCAGTGATGCCCCAATTCTGAAGCGCTTGTTTTGCTTGAATTGTGCCACCATTTATAATAAGCTCACCTTGGGCAGTGTCTTCATCAACCTTGATAGCAATCCCGCCGCCTCTGGTAATCTTGAGATTGGTGCCATCAACAGTCAATTTTCCTAATACCCTTATCGCTGTAATTGTACCTACCTCGTTTGTCCTGCTGTCAGCTATCTGGCTGCCGTCTTTGTCGCCCTTAATAGTAACGTCGCTTCCTGTTACATTAATCATGTAACTACTTAATTTGGCGCTATTAGAAATTTTGTGTCCGTTAAGATCCAACGTTACATCTTTTTTTAAGTTTAAAGTAGCATCCAATTCTGTGTCTTTCTGCAATGTAATAGTATCTCCCTTTGCAGCTGCTTCGTATGCTTCCTCCACTGTTGCATAGGACTTGTCTCCCACCTTAGCAACATAATCCGTTTCGCTCCCTGTCGTAGCAAATGATGTTATAGGTATGAATGTCATCGTTACCACAACAGCTAATGCT